>DHHS01000078.1:44018-59372 GCA_002403415.1 Sphingomonas sp. UBA4766
CAATGGCGCGGGCAAGACGACGACGCTGCGCATGTTGCTCGGCATTATCGAACCCGATGAAGGGAGCCGCACGCTGCTGGGGCGCGCTATCCCGCGCGAGGCGAGCGATTGCGTCGGCTATCTGCCCGAAGAGCGCGGGCTCTACCCGGCCATGAAAGCGCGCGAGGCGATTGCGTTCATGGGCGCACTGCGCGGGCTGGACTGGCGGATTGGCCGCAAGCGTGCCGATGGCCTGCTGGAGGCAGCCGGCCTTGGCCATGCCGGGGACGAGAAGATCCGCAAATTGTCAAAGGGGATGGCCCAGCTTGTGCAGCTATGCGGGTCGGTGGTCCATCAACCCGAATTGCTGGTGCTGGACGAGCCGTTTTCAGGGCTCGACCCCGTCAATCAGGAGCGGCTCGAAATGCTGATCCGGGCCGAGCGCGACCGCGGCGCGACGGTGCTGTTTTCCACACACATTATGGGGCATGCCGAGCGGCTGTGCGACCGGCTGGCGATCATCGCGGGCGGCAAGCGCCGGTTTGAGGGGACCGTCGCCGATGCGCGCGCCATCCTGCCGTTCAAGGCGCATTATGTGCCGCATCATGAGGGCGAGGGGCTGCGCGCGCTGCTCCCGGCGGATGCCGAGCGCGCCGATGATGGCTGGCGCTTTACCCTGCCCGAAAATGGCGAGCATGAAGGGATTGAGGCGTTGTTGATGAAGTTGATCGCCGCCGGACACGGCATTTCGGGGCTGTCGATCGAACGCCCCAGCCTGCACGATGCGTTTGTGCGCATCGTCGGGCGCGAAGCGCTGGAGGCAAGCGCATGAGCACCGCCACCGGCAATGCCCGCCGTCTGGTCCGTCAGACGCTCACCATCGCCCGGCGCGATTTTGTGGCAACCGTCTTTACGCCGCTATTCCTGCTGTTTCTGCTGTCGCCGCTCATCATGATCGGTTTCGGCGTCGTCGGCGGGCTGGGCGGGGCGACGCTGGCGCGCGGGTCGAACGACAAGGTGCAGTTGATCGCGATTGCCGATCCGGCGAAGGGCGTGGCACTGACCGCCGCCGACAAGCGGCTGCGCGCCATTTTCCGGCGGAGCGATGCGCCCCCGCCGCTGATCATCGAGTCCCCCCGCAGCGACCCGGAGGCACAGGCGCGCGCCGCGTTTGACCGGCGCGATGTCGATGTGTCGGCGGTGATCTTTGGCCCGCTGGAGCGGCCCCAAATCCTCTATGGCGCGAAAGGCGCGCGGACCGCCGATTATCTTGAGACACTGGCGGAGGCCACACTGGAGCGCCAGGCCGCCGGTGGCAAGGCGCTCAGCGCCGCGACCAAGGCGTCGGTCGTGCGGACCAAGGCATCGCGGTCGGGCCGCAATCAATCGGCGTTCCTGGCGGTGACGGGTATCTTCTTCCTGACGCTATTCCTCTCTGGCCAGGCGGTTGGCACCATGGCCGAGGAACGCGGGAGCAAGGTGATTGAAGTGCTCGCCGCCGCTGTCCCGCTCGAATCTGTGTTTCTGGGCAAATTGGTCGGCATGTTCGGGGTTGCTGTGCTGTTTGTGACCTTTTGGGGCGCGTTACTGAGCCAGATTGGCCGGGTGCTGCCCGGTGGCGGGGCGGCGCTTGCCGAACTCGCGCCCGCCATTGGGCTGCCGGGGTTTGTGCTGCTGTTTTGCGGCTATTTCACCATGGCCTATATGCTGCTTGGCGCGGTGTTCCTAAGCGTGGGCGCGCAGGCGCAGTCGATGCGCGAAATCCAGATGCTGTCGCTGCCGATCACGATTGTTCAAATGGCGATGTTTGGGCTGGCGTCCGCCGCCGCTGCCGATCCGGGAAGCACGCTCGCGCTCGTCGCCCAGATTTTCCCGCTCAGCTCGCCCTTCGCCATGGCCGCCTATGCCGCGAATCGGGCTGAGCTGTGGCCGCATCTGCTGGCACTTGTGTGGCAGGCATTGTGGGTGGGCATCACCATCTGGATCGGTGCGGGCGCATTTCGGCGCGGCGTGCTCAAATCGGGCAGCGGGCGCAAGGGCTTTACCGCGATATTCGCCCGCCGCTGATCGCAAACACTATTGACATTGGTGTCAGTTGATTGTGACATCGCGTTCGAGGGAGAAGCAATGATGGCTACACTCGCACAGGAAGCAGGATCCGCAAACGCCGTCGACCCGTTCGACGTCAGCCCCGGCGAACTTTACAGCGAAGACCGCTGGCAAGAGCCATTCCGCAAGCTGCGGGCGGAATCGCCGGTGCATTATGTCCCGAAAAGCGATTTCGGACCCTATTGGTCGGTGTCGACCTATAAGCCCATCATCGAAGTCGAATCGCTTCCCGACATTTATTCATCGGAAGCCGGCGGCATCACGCTTGCCGATTTCGACCCGAATATGCCCGGCGCGGTCAAAATGCCGATGTTCATTGCGATGGACCGGCCCAAGCACACCGGCCAGCGCCGCACCGTCGCGCCTGCCTTCACGCCGAGCGAAATGGTGCGCATGACCGACAATATCCGCACGCGCACTGCGGAAATTCTCGACGCGCTCCCCTGGGGCAGTGAATTTGACTGGGTCGACACCGTGTCGATCGAGCTGACCACGCAAATGCTCGCCATCCTGTTCGACTTCCCGTGGGAGGATCGCCGCAAGCTCACGTTCTGGTCCGATTGGGCGGGCGACATTGAGCTGTTCAAGGACGAGGAAAAGCGCCTCGAACGGCTTCAGCATATGCACGAATGTGCGGCCTATTTCGGCAATCTTTGGCAGCAAAAACTGGGCAAGGAGCCCACGCCGGATCTTATTTCGATGATGATTCATTCCGATGCGATGTCGGAGATGGACCAGATGGAATTCCTCGGCAATCTCATCCTGCTCATCGTCGGCGGCAATGACACGACGCGCAATTCGATGAGCGCGGTCGCATACGGCCTCGACCTGTTTCCCGATGAACGCGCTAAGCTGGAGGCGGACCCCGCGCTCATCCACAATGCGACGCAGGAGATCATCCGCTGGCAAACCCCGCTGGCGCATATGCGCCGCACAGCAACGCAAGACACGGTGCTGGAAGGGCAGGCGATCAAGGCGGGCGACAAGCTCGCGCTCTGGTATCTCTCGGCCAATCGCGATGAGAGCGTGTTCGGTGCCGATGCCGACAAGATCGTGGTTGACCGGCCCAATGCCCGCCGCCATCTGGCCTTTGGCCATGGCATTCACCGCTGCGTCGGCGCTCGGCTGGCCGAATTGCAGATCAGTGTGCTACTGGAGGAAATGGCCAAGCGGCGGATGCGGGTGAATGTGGTCGGCGAGCCGGTGCGGGTGAAGGCGTGCTTCGTCCATGGTTATCGCAAGCTGCCGGTCGAAATCAGCCGCTATTGAAATCCAAATCGTCGATGACACCGTAACTGCGGCACTGCTCCCAGCGAATAGGGATCAGTTATCCAGCTATGAGGATCATGATGACGAACCGACGCCAGTTCCTGTCACTCGCCGCCATTGGCGCGAGTGCAGCCGCCCTTTTGGGGCTGCGCAGCCGCCCGGCGGCCGCCGCCGAAAAGTTCGAATATCAATTGAGCGATGCCGCCTGGCGCAAAAAGCTGAGCCCGGCCGCCTATCGCACGCTGCGCCATGAGGACACCGAATATCCCGGCACGAGCGCGCTCAATACGGAAAAGCGCGCCGGGCTCTACAGCTGCGCAGGGTGCGATCTTCCCCTTTATTCATCGCGCGCAAAGTATGACAGCGGCACCGGCTGGCCCAGCTTTTGGCTGCCGCTGAAAAATGCGGTCGCGACCAAGACGGATTATACGCTTGGCCTGCCCCGCGTCGAAGTGCATTGCCGCCGCTGTGGCGGGCACCTTGGCCATGTGTTCGACGATGGCCCGCGCCCGACCGGCAAGCGTTATTGCATGAACGGCGTGGCGATGAAGTTCACGCCCGGCAAGGCCGTCTGATCGCGATTGCCCCGGTGCGGCGGACCGCATCGGGGCGAGCGGCGCCGCGCGCGGTCAGAGGTCGATCGCCACCAGCGTCGAAATGCCGCGCGGGTCGCTCGGCCCGGTAGCGGCGCGGGCGATGTCGGTCGGACCAGCGGGCGCTGCCTCCGACGCATCGCGATAGATAAAACCCTTGGTCGGATAAACTGTCCGCCCCAGCCCGCCGACGGGGCCAAACCACACGCGGACCCGGCTCCAATCGCCCGCTTCCGACACATCAACGGCGCGCACGCCGCGCTCAATCCCGCCGCGCCGCGACCAATTGGCGTGATCGAGCAGGACTTCACGGTCACTGATGACTGCGCTCACCATGGCGACGTGGCCGTTGCGCATGCCCGCGACCGACGAAAAGGCAAGCACCGCGCCGACCCGGGGCGCTTGGCCGCGGGCATAGCGGCCCGCTGCCTGATCCCACCAGGTATAGGCATTGCCGCGAATAGCGATGCCCGACGCATCGCGAGCATAGGGTACGCACTGCAACCCGCGCGCCATCACCGGTGCTGCGAGCAGCATGATGCAGGACAGGAAAACCGCCAGTCGCGTAATGATTGCCACCAAAGTGCTCACCCCCGTTTGGCCGGTGTCCGGCTCAATGAGCAAAACAAAGCAGATGGCATCCGCAGTGAAAACCCCGGAGCGCGCGCGCCGGGCTGCTTTCAGGACGAACCGAGCCGTCCGGGCGTTGAGCAGCGATCAGGCGGCACCCTGCGCCTTTAATTCGGCCAGCCGCGCGGCATGTTCGGCCCGGCCAAAGGGAAAACGCGAATAGGCATAGGCCCCGCACAGGAAGAAAAACAACAATACACCGGCAAACACCAGCACCAGTCGATCGATCGTCTCGGCCGGCACCGACCCCGGCACTGCTGCCGCAGGGAAGGCGACCAGCGACAAAATGGTCCCGGCCAGCAAAGTGCCCAAGCCCCCGACCAGCTTTTGCACAAAGAAACTGCCGGCGAAGAACACCCCTTCGGACCGGCGGCCAGTGCGCATTTCCGATTCCTCCACCACGTCCGACAGCATGGCCGCGCCGATAATCATCGACGAAATCCCGCACGCGGTATTGGCCGCAAAGATCGTCAGCAACAGCGGCAGTGCGATCGGCGACTCCGGCGGCGGAAAGACGCCCAGCATGCGCAGGAAATAGGGGCTGGTAATCAGCACCGCATTCGCAATCGCAAAGGCCGCCCCGATGCGGTGTTTGTCGCCGGTGCGCGACACGCGCGGCGCGACAATGAACGCCGTAACCGCGCCGCCGAACAGCGCCGCCGTCAGCCACTGAAAGTCGCCACCCTTCATATGCCAGACGAACTGATAGAGATAGTTCGACAGCGCGAACGACACCCCTTGCGCGGTATAGGCAAAGACGCCTGCGATCATCAAAATGATAAAGCCGCGGTTACGCACGGTCTGAGCGAAAGCGCGAAAATGCGCCGCCCCCCCCTCGCCCGTCGGGACGTGGCGCGGCAAATGCTTGATTTCGGGGTGCAGCCCGATCGACGATCCGATGATCGCGACAAACATCGCAACCGCACCAAAGGCAGCCATGCGCGCATAGCCATTGGGGTTCTGAAGGCCGATGGGGTGCGTCGCATCGGGCACCAGGAAAATCGCATAGCTGAGCGCGAGCATCGCCAGCCCGCCGCTCCACGCGAACAAATAGCGATAGGAAAACAGCCGGGTGCGCTCGTCATAATCGGTGCTGAGCTCCGGCCCCATCGCGGCCGATGGAATTTCGAACGCCGACAGCGCCAGCCGCACCAGCAAGGCAGAGCAAAACAGATACCCCAGCAGCGCGCCATCCGACCACCCCGATGGCGGGTTCCACAACATCACCCACCCCAACGCAATCGGCAGCGCAGAGGCATACATCCACGGGTGCCGGCGCCCCCACCGCCCCTGCGTATGGTCAGAGAGGAAGCCGACTAGAGGATCGGCAAACGCCTCCATCACCAGAACGGCCGCAATCACTGCGCCCACGGCGGCGGCGGGCAGGCCGACGACCTGATTGTAAAACAGCAGCAGGAAGGTCGCAAAGCCGCCGTCCTTGATACCATAGGCGACCGAGCCGAAGCCAAAGGACAAGCGGCTGAGCATCGTCAGCTTGCGCACCGGGGGGATGGCGGTGCTGCCGCCTTCGCTCCCCATGGCCGAGGTCACTTTTTGAATGCCTCGAGCATGGCGAACAGCGATGGCACATTGGGATCCCAGCTGTGGCGCGGGCCCAGCGTCATCCCGCCATCGACGACAATGTGCGTGCCGGTGACAAAAGCAGCGTCCTCGCTCGCCAGGTAGGCGACGGCGGCGGCAATGTCGTCGGGCGATCCGGGGCGCTGGATCGGTTGCGCACTGGCGGCAATGCCAGTGATCGCGGCGTTCGCCTGATCGCGGGCCTGCCCGTCAATCTCCATTGCGGCGGTGAAGATGTTGGTCGTGATAAAGCCAGGACACACTGCATTGACCCGGATGTTGTGGCGGGCAAGGTCGGCGGCGGCCATATGCGTCAGGTGCAGAACCCCCGCTTTCGCCACCGAATAGGCAGTCGGGGCAGCGCCGGTGCCAAGGGCCGCTATCGAGGCGGTGTTGACAATCGCCCCGCCGCCGCGCCCCTCATTATTCCGGGCCATCAAGGGCGCGGCATAGCGGATGCCCAGCGCCACCGAGCGCAACAGCAAATCCTGGGTAAAGTCCCACTCATCGGGCGAAATTTCGTCGATACGCGCACGCGCCCCGCCCGCACCCGCATTGTTGAACAGCACGTCGATGCCGCCCGCCGCGTCCGCTGTGTGAATCAGCGATTCGATGTCACCCGCCTCGCACACATTGCAGCGTTGAAAGGTGATGCGGCCGTTCGACGTCGCGGCAATCTCTCGCCCGCCCGCCTCGTCAATATCGCCGATCAGCACCTCGGCCCCTTCGCGCACCAACCGCAAAGCGGTGGCTTGGCCAATCCCCGAAGCACCGCCCGTGACGACGGCACGCTTGCCCGCAAAGCGCATGACCTCTCCTCTTTTTTGGCACCATAGTATGGGCACGCGCCCCGTCAATCGCGGCGTCGAAAAACCCGTTTCGAAATTCGGGTCTGGCTTGCAGCCATGCGCCGGGGCGATTACGACAAGTGGCAAACCGTAAGCGACAGGCGTGACCATGGCCCTTGATCCCGAAACTTTCGACCAGCTGATCGACACCGTCCGCCGCTTTGTCAGCGACCGGCTGCGCCCGCTGGAAGCTGCTGTTGAGGAAGCCGATGCGATCCCTGACGATGTCGTCCGCGAAATGCGCGCGCTGGGCCTTTACGGCCTGTCGATTGCAGAGGAATATGGCGGGCTCGGCCTGACTATGGCGGAGGAGTGCCGGGTCGCGATCGAGCTTGGGCGCACGACGCCCGCGTTCCGCTCCACCTTCGGCACCAATGTGGGCATTGGCAGCCAGGGCCTGGTGATGGCGGGCACGCCTGAGCAAAAGGCGCACTGGCTCCCCCGTATCGCGAGTGGCGAGGTCGTCACCAGCTTTGCGCTGACCGAACCCGATGTCGGCAGCGATTCGGGCGCTGTGAAAACCCGTGCCGTCCGTGCCAGGGACGAGAATGGAGCCGACATCTACCGGCTGAGCGGGACCAAGCGTTACATCACCAACGCCGACAAGGCCGATTTGTTCACCGTGATGGCCCGCACCGGCGAGGAACCGGGGGCACGCGGCGTTTCCGCCTTTCTGATCCCGCGCGATTTGCCCGGATTGTCAATTGGCCACCCCGAGAAGAAAATGGGGCAAAAGGGCGCCAAGGTCGCCGACGTCAATTTCGACGATGTGGTCGTACCCGCCGCCAACCGGCTGGGCGCGGAGGGGGAGGGGTTCAAGATCGCGATGCGCGTGCTCGACCGCGGGCGGCTCCACATCTCGGCCGTGTGCGTGGGGGTTGCAGAACGGCTGATCGCGGACTGCGTGGCTTATGCTGGCGACCGCAAGCAATTTGGCAAACCCATTGCCGAGCATCAGTTGATCCAGGCAATGATCGCCGATTCAAAGACCGACGCGCTCGCCGCCCGCGCGCTGGTGTTGGAGACCGCGGCGCGCAAGGATCTGGGCGAGGACATTGTGCTCGAATCTTCGGCTGCCAAATTATTCGCCAGCGAAATGGTCGGTCGCGTCGCCGACCGCGCGGTGCAGATTTTCGGCGGCGCGGGATACATCGCCGACTACGGCATCGAACGCCTCTATCGCGATGTGCGCCTGTTCCGGATTTATGAAGGCACCAGCCAGATCCAGCAACTCATCATCGCCCGCGAAACCATGAAGCGCGGCGGATAACGATAAGGGACTCAAGATATATGGATACCAGCACCCTGTTCCGCCTCGACGGCCGTATCGCGCTTGTCACGGGCGGCTCACGCGGCATTGGCAAGATGATCGCCGCCGGTTTTGTGGCGCAAGGCGCGAAGGTCTTCATCTCGTCGCGCAAGGCCGATGTGTGCTTTGCCGCAGCCGAAGAACTAGGGCCAAACTGCACCGCACTGCCGCAGGATGTATCGACCGTTGCCGGATGCCGGGCGTTGGCCGCGCAACTTGCCGAACACACCGGCAAACTCGACATCCTCGTCAACAATGCGGGCGCGGCCTGGGGCGAGCCCTTTGAAGTCTTCCCCGAAAAAGGGTGGGACAAGGTGATGGATCTGAACGTCAAGTCGCCCTTTTTCCTGACCCAGGCGCTACACGACGCGCTGAAGGCAGCGGCCAGTGCCGCGCAACCCGCCAAGGTCATCAACATCACGTCGATCGACGGACTGCGGCTCAATCCGTGGGAGACCTATAGCTATCACGCCTCGAAATCGGCGCTTATTTACCTCACCAAGCGGATGGCGGCACGGCTGGTGCGCGATCATATCAACGTCACCTCGATCGCGCCAGGCGCTTTCGCGAGCGAAATGAACCGGGCCGCGCGCGACCATGGCGATGTGATCGCGCAAGGGATTCCGGCCAAGCGCATCGGCATGGACGAGGATATGGCCGGCACCGCGATTTACCTCGCCAGCCGCGCGGGCGATTATGTGGTCGGAGAAACGATCGCGGTCGACGGCGGGCTGGTCCACGGCGCGCTGGGCACCAGCATCGACGCGTAGCAAGGCAAAATACGCCAGATTTTGGGAAATTTCGCGGCGCAGGCCTTGAGGGATTTTTAGTAAAATTGATTTTTATCAATAGGATAAGTGTATGGCATGAATAATGCACTTCTCGAACCGGGGGCAGTTTCCACCCGTGAGAGGAGAATGCAGATGAACTTCATTATTTTGGCGGCTTTGGCAGCGAGCACAGCGATTGCGGACGACACAGCAAAAATCGGGCCCGGCGACTGGATACAAGTCGCTGAGTCGGCCCGGAAAATGAATGTGTCGCCCGACTCGCTGTACATGGCGATGACCACCAGAGAGACGCCACGGCCGAAGACACGCCAGGTGCGCTACTGCGTCCCGCGCGCAGAGATCGTCGCTGGCAAATCGGGCATGGTGTGTCGCACGCGCACCCAATGGGCGTCCTTCGGTCTCGAAGTACCCAGCCGGGATGGCTGAGCAGGGCGCAACTGGCCCGTTACTCTCCATGCACAGGATGGCGAGCACTGTCCGCATCGCGCGTGCGGCGGCGGTGCTCGCCCCCATTGGCGCGGCTCGGACGGCTGCCGCGCCGGCGCTCCGCGCCGACACATTTTGTTACAAATCGGCGCCATCCCGGCATAATTGATACACGCCTGGTCCGCATAGCGATTCAAAGTCTGAGTGCATCGCGTGGGGAGTGGACATGGCAAAATCGCAGTTGATGTGGGCGTCGGTCACGGCGTCGATGCTGGTGCTGGGCGGGTGCAGCAACGCATCGGGATCAACCGCTGCCCCGCCCGTGGCTGTCACGCCGACCCCCTCACCCGCGCCGACGCCCACGCCAACACCGACACCGACGCCGACACCCATCCCGCCGCCGGTCGCGGGTGCCCCTTCCGTCGAGCGGGAAGTGATGCCCGCTGCAACCGATGCGGCGATCAACATCAACCTGTCACCGCACGTCGTCATCAACCCCAGTCCGGCGGTGACGGCGCGGGGGCGGTTGTTCGTCATGCTGCCGGGCACGCTGGCGGTCGCGCGCACCTATCGTCTGATCCTGCGCACCGGGGCGGCGCGTGGCTACCACACGCTCGGCCTGACCTATCCCAATGACGAGGCGATCGAGGGGCTGTGCGGCGCGTCGCCCGACCCGGACTGCGCCGGGCGCGCCCGGACTGAGGTGATTACGGGCGAGAACACCAGCACGCTCGTCAATGTCAATCCGGCGAATTCAATCACCAATCGCCTGATCGCGCTGCTGCAATTCCTTGATCGCACTTTTCCTGCGGAGGGTTGGGGGCAATATCTGGCCAATGGCCAGCCGCGCTGGGACCTGATCACGGTCGCCGGACATTCGCAGGGTGCGGGCCATGCCGGGTTCCTGGCCAAGCGCGTGGTGCTGAACCGCGCGGTCATGTTCTCGGGCCCTGGGGACACCGGGCCTGCCCCGAACAGCTCGGCGCTGTGGGTGTCGCTGCCCAACATCACCCCGGTGGACCGGCAATATGGCTTTACCCATTCGCAGGATCCTCTGGCGCTGTTCGCGGGCACGTCGCAGAACTGGCAGGCAATCGGGCTGAATGCGTTCGGCCCGGCGACGAGCGTCGACGGGGCGGCGGCCCCCTTTGGCAATTCACGTCAATTGACCACGAACGCGGCACCCAATCCCAACCCCACAGGCCCCACGGCCTCCCCTTTGCACGGGGCGCCGGTGGTCGATGCAGTGACCCCACTGACAGTGCAGGGGACGCCGCTGTTCGAGCCGGTGTGGATTTACCTCGCCTTTCCATAAGGTGGACGAGCGACATGGGCACCGGCCCGGTCAATCGGATCAGCCGACGATCCCCCCTGCCGCCAGCACCGCTAGCGTCACCAGCTCGCTTGCCGTGCTGGTCATGGGCGCGATCTGCACCGGCTTCTCCATGCCCACCAGCATCGGCCCAATCACCGCGTCTCCACCCAGTTCGCGCAACAGCTTGGCCGAGATATTGGCCGATTGCAGCCCCGGCATGATGAGCACATTGGCGGGGCCGGACAGCCGCGCAAATGGATATTTGGCGAGTTGTTTCGGGTTCAGCGCGACATCGGGCGCCATTTCGCCCTCATATTCAAACTCCACCCCACGCGCGTCGAGCACCCCGACCGCCGCACGGATATTTTCCAGCCATTGCCCCTCGGGATTGCCAAAATTCGAATAGCTAAGGAACGCGACGCGCGGCTCATGCCCCATGCGGCGCGCGACCAGCGCGGTCTGCATCGCGATGTCGGCCAGCTCCTCCGCGCTCGGCCGCTCGTTGATGGTGGTGTCGGCCATGAACACGGTATGGCTTTGCCCGACCATCAAATGAATGCCAAAGGGCGTACAGCCCGCCGCCGGATCAATGACGCGCCGCACTTCGCGCATCGTATGGGCATAGGTGCGGGTGATGCCGGTTATCATCGCGTCTGCCCGGCCCAATTGCAGCAGCACCGCGCCAAAGACATTGCGGTCCTGGTTAATCATCCGCTCGCAGTCCCGACGCAGATACCCACGTCGTTGCAGCCGGTGATACAGAAAATCGACCATTTCGGGCACCAGCGGCGATTTGCGGCTGTTGTGGAGTTCATAGCTGTCGGGGTCCGCTACGCCGAGCGCGCGCAGCCGGTCGGGCACGTCATCGCGCCCCACCAGCACCGGCGTGCCATAGCCACCGTCTTTGAACGCAATCGCCGCGCGCAGCACGACTTCCTCCTCGCCCTCGGCAAACAAGACGCGCTTCGGCCGCGCGCGCGCCCCGTCATAGGCGAGCGTCAGCACCGACGTCGTCGGGTTGAGCCGCGCCTTCAGACATTGGCGGTAGGCGGCCATGTCGGTGATCGGTCGGGTGGCGACGCCCGAGTCCATCGCGGCTTGCGCAACCGCCGCTGGCACAATCTCCATCAGGCGCGGGTCAAAGGGCGCAGGGATGATGTAATCCGGGCCAAAGCTGTGCTGCACGCCGTAAGCCTGCGCCACTTCCTCCGGCACTTGCTGGCGCGCGAGTTCGGCGAGCGCATTGGCGGCGGCGATCTTCATTTCCTCGGTGATCCCCGTCGCTCGAACGTCGAGCGCACCGCGAAAGATGAACGGGAAGCCAAGGACATTATTGACCTGATTGGGATAATCCGACCGGCCGGTCGCCACAATCGCGTCGGGGCGCGCGGCCTTTGCCTCGGGCGGGGTGATTTCGGGATCGGGATTGGCCATTGCAAAAATGATCGGCCGTGGCGCCATGCCACGCACCATATCCTGCGACACCGCACCGGCCGCTGACAGCCCCATGAAAACATCGGCCCCCACCAACGCCTCGGTCAGGGTGCGGCGATCGGTTGGGACGGCATGAGCCGACTGCCATTGGTTGACCCCCTCGCGCCCGCGCCAAATCACCCCCTTGCGGTCGCACATCAGCAGATTGTCGCTGGGCAGTCCCATCGCCTTAATCAGCTGGGCACAGGCAATCGCGGCGGCGCCCGCGCCGTTCATCACGACTTTGGTATCCTTGATGTCGCGGCCGGTCAGGTAAAGCGCATTGATCAGTCCTGCGGCGGCAATGATCGCGGTGCCATGCTGATCGTCATGAAACACCGGAATGTTCATTCGCTCGCGCAACTCCTGCTCGATGATGAAACATTCGGGGGACTTGATATCCTCAAGATTGATGCCGCCAAAGCTCGGCTCCAGCAGCTCGACACATTCGATGAAGCGCTGCACATCCTCGGTCTTTACTTCAATATCGATCGAATCGACATCGGCGAAGCGCTTGAACAGTACCGCCTTGCCCTCCATCACCGGCTTGGAGGCAAGCGCGCCCAGATTGCCCAGCCCCAGAATGGCGGTGCCGTTGGAAATCACCGCAACCAGATTGCCCTTTGCGGTATAGTCATAGGCGGTCGCAGGATCAGCCGCGATCGCACGCACCGGCGCTGCAACACCCGGCGAATAAGCGAGCGCCAGGTCGCGCTGCGTCGCCATCGGCTTGGTCGCGACCACCTCGATCTTGCCGGGCCGACCTTCCGAATGAAAGAGCAGCGCTTCGCGGTCGAGCTGTTCGTTGGAATCGTCAGTCATGCGCGCTCCCCAAATTTCATTCTCATCCTAAGCGGCGATGGCGGGCGCGTCACCCCACCGTGTCAATCAATCTGCACGACTTGCACCGACAACCGATTGAGCGTGGCGGCGCCAAAGCTGGTCATGAACGCGATATCAGCGGCGTCACGCCCCACGCCGATCCGCGCGATCGATGCCTCAACCGCCATGCCGGTAGGATCAATCAGGTGCCAACCGCCGCCCAGAAACACTTCGACCACGGCGTGGAAATCCTGCGGCTTGACGCCCAGCGCATACACGCTCGTCATGCGCGCCGGAATGCCCGCCGCGCGCACCAGCGCGATCATGACGTGAGCATAGTCGCGGCACACGCCCTGACGGCGGACAAAACTGTCGATCGCGGTGGTATCGGCATTGCTGACGCCGCGCACATAGCTGAAATGCCGCTCCACCCAGTCGCGGATCGCCGCCACCAGCGCGCCGCCCTCCAGCCCGACAAATTCCGCCTCGACAAAGCTGTCAAACTGATCCGACGCGCAATAACGCGATCCCATCAGATATTGGACGACATCGGCGGGCAGACAGTGCGGCGCAACCCGGGGCAGCGCGCGCCAGTCGGCGCGCGCGCGCGTGATGGCAACGGTTGCACGGTAATCCACCACCAGCCGCCGTTCGACGCGCAGCCAGAGCCGGTCGCCAATCCCGTCTTGTGCGGGGACGCGCGCGAAATTATTACCGTCGGACAGGTCGATCCACGCCTTTTCAACATATTGCCCCGGCGCAATCGCCGCTTCAAGCTGGAGGAGAATGTCGGTCGGCTCGGCAAAAAGATAATCAAGTTCGGTGTGAATTCGCACCCGCATGCCGCCTTTATTCCTCTCGCCGATTTTCTTGCGCGTGTCCCCCTTACCGCGCGGGCTGAGTCAATCTGATGACGCTTGCGCGCATGACGGCGCGAAAATTCTTCGCTAACCACAGGAGCAATGTCGACTGCCGCACCCACGCCGATGATGGCGCAATATTTGGCGCTGAAGGCCGAGGTGGCCGATTGCCTGCTCTTTTACCGCATGGGCGATTTTTTCGAGCTGTTTTTCGATGACGCGCGCGTGGCCGCCGCGTGCCTCGACATTGCGCTGACCGCGCGCGGCGAGCATGACGGCGCGCCGATCCCGATGTGCGGCGTGCCTGCTCATGCGGCCGAGGGCTATCTTGCACGGCTGATCAAGGCGGGACACCGGGTCGCGATTGCCGATCAGACCGAAAGCCCGGACGAAGCGCGGCGCGCGCGCGGGTCAAAGGCGCTGGTCGGCCGCGCGATTGTCCGCGTGGTGACAGCGGGTACGCTGACTGAGGAAGCGCTGCTTGACGCCCGCGCCGCCAATTGGTGCTGCGCGATTGGGGAAGCGGCGGGCGGGGTGGCGATTGCCGCAGCCGATATCTCGACCGGCCGGTTCGAGATTATCGACTCAAGCCCGGCGTCGCTTGCCGCCGATCTTGCCAGGCTAAACGCCGCCGAAGTGATCGCTGCTCTAGGGTCTGCGGGTGCGCCTCACGCGAGCAGCGAACGCCCCGGCGACGATTTCTCATCGACGCGCGGCGCGGCGCGCCTGGCCGGTTTGTTCGGCGACGGCGCGGTAGCAGGCCTCAGTCGTGCGGCACTTGCCGCCGCTGCCGGGCTGATCGCCTATCTCGACCATAATGGGCGCGGCGCATTGCCGTTTTTGCGCGCACCTGCCCTTGCCCGCTCGAGCGAGGTGATGGCGATCGATGCCGCGACCCGCGACAGTCTGGAGCTTACCCAAGCGCAATCGGGAGGCCGCCGGGGGAGTTTGCTCGACGCGGTCGACCGAACCGTGACAGGCGCTGGTGCACGCCTGCTGGCGGCCGATCTTGCCGCGCCGTTGATGGATATGGGCGCGATTAACGCCCGGCTCGACCTGGTAACGCGCTTTGTCGGCGATCAGTTACTGCGCGAAATGCTGCGCAGCAATTTACGCAGCATACCCGATATCGGCCGCGCGATCGGGCGGATTGCCGCCGGGCGCGGGACCCCGCGCGATCTGGGCCAGTTGCGCGACGGGCTCGACGCAGCATGGCGGCTGGGCGAGCGGGTGGCGGCGCTGGCGGATGCCCCGGTGCTGCTGTCCGCCCTTGCGCCGCGGCTGCGCGGACACGGCGCGCTGATCGACGTGCTGACCCGCGCACTTGTCCCCGCCCCACCGATTGACGC
>DHHS01000078.1:59693-66492 GCA_002403415.1 Sphingomonas sp. UBA4766
AGTGCGGGCGGCTACATCGCCGATGGCTATGACCCTGCACTCGATGATCTGCGCCAGGCGGGTGCCGGCGGTAGGCGCGCGATCGCCGCTCTGGAGGCGCGGTATCGCGAGCAGACCGGCATTGCCGCGCTGAAAGTGCGCCACAACGCGGTGCTAGGCTATCACATCGAAGTGCCCGCGCGGCATGGCGACGCGCTGATGCGCCCCGACAGCGGCTTTACCCACCGCCAGACCATGGCGGGCGCGGTGCGCTTCAACGCGCCTGACCTGCATGAGGCAGCACTGAAAGTGACTCAGGCGGGCGCCCATGCGCTCGCTGCCGAATCGGCACATCTGGAGGAACTGAGCGCCGCCGCACTCGCCGGGCGCGAAGCAATTGCTGCCACCGCCGATGCGCTCGCCCGGCTGGATGTTGCCACAGCACTCGCCGAGCGGGCGACGGAGGGGGACTGGGCGCGACCCGAATTGACGGGTGAGCCATGTTTTGAGATCAGCGCCGGGCGGCATCCAGTGGTTGAGGCCGCCGTCGCGCGCGCAGGCGGGCGGTTTGTCGCCAATGACTGCCTGCTCACCCCCGCCGCACGGCTTTGGCTGGTCACCGGGCCCAATATGGGCGGCAAGTCCACTTTCCTGCGCCAGAACGCGCTGATCGCAGTGCTCGCGCAAGCGGGCAGCTATGTGCCCGCCGCGCGAGCGCGGCTGGGCCTGGTTGACCGGCTGTTCAGCCGGGTGGGCGCGTCCGACAATCTAGCGCGCGGGCAATCGACCTTCATGGTCGAAATGGTGGAAACGGCAGCGATCCTGGCGCAGGCAACCTCGCAAAGCCTGGTCATCCTCGACGAAGTCGGGCGCGGCACCAGCACCTATGACGGGCTCGCCATCGCCTGGGCAGTAGTAGAGGCGATTCATGACGACAATCGGTGTCGCTGCCTTTTCGCAACCCATTATCACGAACTGACCCGGCTCGCGGAACGGTGTGATGCGCTCTCACTCCACCATGTTCGCGCGCGGGAATGGCAGGGGGAGCTGGTGCTGCTCCACGAACTGGCAAGCGGCCCGGCGGATCGCAGCTATGGGCTGGCGGTAGCCCGGCTGGCGGGTCTGCCGCCTGCAACCATCGCGCGGGCAAAGACCGTGCTCGCCAAGCTGGAGGCGGGCCGCGCCAAAACGGGCGGGCTGGCAGCAGGGTTGGATGATCTGCCCCTGTTCGCCGGAGTGACCGCTCAGGCCGCACCACCCGCCGATCCCCTGCGCGAGGCGCTGGCGGCGATAAACCCCGACCAGCTCTCCCCGCGCGACGCGCTGGAGGCGCTCTATCAGCTCAAGGCGCTGGGCGACACGCGGTAACGCGCGTCACCCCCGCCGCAAACGCGTGTCAAAGGCGGCGCTGGCATCGCCCAGCGCCCCTGATTGCGCACGAACATGGGCCGTGACATCAGCGATGGTCTTGGCCAGATTGATCGCGTTATCCGCCTGAGTCGCAAGCGCGTGCAAATCGGCCTGTACCGACTGACCGCTTTGGGTTGCACGCTCGACGCTGGCGAAAATGCCGTTGGTTGCGTCGGATTGATGCGCGATCGCATCCACAATATCGCCTGCGCCGCTGGCGATTTGCTCGACACTGTCCGCCATCGCCTCGATCGAGGCAGCAACCTCTTCGGCATTATTGTCCATATCGGCAATATGTTGGGCGATGCCGACGGCGGCCGCGCGTGTTTGTGCCGCCAACGCCTTGACCTCGCCCGCCACCACTGCAAAGCCGCGCCCCGCCGCACCAGAATGCGCCGCCTCAATCAGCGCATTGAGCGCAAGCGTGTTGGTGCGCGCGGCAATCCGCTCAATTTCGGCCGTAATGCCGCGCACCATCTGCGTGCTTTGAGCGAGCGCTTGCGCCCGCGCTCGCGCCCGCGCGGAATTTGCCTCAGCAGTCGCGGCAGCGCCCACCTGCCCTTCAACCTGCGCGCTGATCTGTTCGATCGACGTGCGCAGCCGGGCGGCGGCGGCTTGCACAGCGGCCATCGCCTGCCCCGCGCTGACCGCGCGTTCGCGAACCGACCCGACATGGCGTGCGCTTGCGTCGCCTACGCGGATCAACAGCTTGGTCGAGCCGCCAAGCTGCCCCACGGCCTCACCCAGCGCATCCACAACGGCAACCACGCTGGTCTCAAAACGCTGCGCATGCTCGGTCATCAGCGCGCGGTGTTCGGCGGCGGCACGTGCATCTTCGGCAGCGCGTGCTTCGGCATGGCGACGTTCAAGCGCGCGCTGCGCCTCATTGGCTTTTGCTTCCTCCTCGGCGCGGCGGCGCTGCAGCGTCTCAATCTCGTCGGCGGCGCGAATCCGGTCGCTGAACAGCCGCGCCTGCCCTGAGTTAAGCACCGCCAGCGACCCGATAAACACCAGAATCGCGGCACCATAAGCATGGGGCACAGCCACCAGCGCCGTAAGGTTGAGCCAGAGCCGCACGCCCACAATCAGCATGAACGCAAGCCCTGCCCCCGGAACCAGGGTAAACATCGACCCGCCAACACAAATCAACGCCACCGTCAGACATGGCAAAGCAATCCGGTCAGCAACAAAAGGTGCAGTCATCAGCGCGGAGATCACCACAAACCAGCCAATCGCGTTGGCTACGGCATAAACATAAACACGTCGGTTCGCCGCCGCGAGCGGCAAGGCGGCTCGCTCAGCCGGGTTATGTCCGAACATCGGCCGGATCATTATGACGGCGGTGAACAGCGGTAGCACCGAAAAAATGATGTCGGGCCGACTGAGGCGAATCGCATAAACACCACACAGCACCATCGGCAGCAGGATATTGGCCGCGCCAAAGCCGCGAATGAGGTTGATCGTCACCCGGATTCGCTCCGGGCGGCTCAGTGCGTCGATACCAACCAGGCGCAAAAGATGGTCGCGCGTGAAGAAATTGCTCCCCAACGCCATACTCCAACCCTGCTGACCATGTCTCTCCATCGCCCGATGGTCTATGCGGAATTGGTGAATGAAGCGGTAACGTTGACCCGCGTGACGGGCTCGCCCATTGCGGCTATATCCGGCGTTGCATGAGCACACGCTTTACCGCCATCCCGCAGCGCCGCGCGATCATCGACCGGCGGCTGCTGGCCGACCGGCTCGCCGCAATCGAGGGGACCGATCCGGCCGGTCTGCGTGTGTCCGCAACGGTGATGCTGAAGGTGGCGCTGACGCTGGGCCGTGCGGAAATTGCCGAACGGCTGATCCAGCACCCGTCGCGCGGGCTCGAGGCAGCGGCGGCGCAAGCGTTTCTGATCGACCAGATTTTACGGCTGCTCTTCGATTTCGCCACGACCCGGCTGTATCCCGGCACGGGCGCGACCACCGCCGAGCGGCTCGTCTTGATGGCGGTCGGCGGTTATGGCCGCGGTGAAATGGCGCCGCATTCCGACGTCGACATCGCCTTCCTGACCCCGTCGAAACAGAGCCCATGGGCCGAACAGGTCATCGAATCGATGCTCTATGCGCTGTGGGATCTGGGGCTGAAGGTCGGGCACAGCGCGCGTTCACTCGATGAAATGGTGCGCCAGGCAAAAGCGGACAAGACGATCCGCACCGCGCTGCTCGAAGCGCGCTATGTCTGGGGCGACACCAGCCTGTATGATGAAGCCGAACGCCGCTTTCGCGCCGAAGTGCAGGCGGGGTCAGCGCGCGCCTTTATCGCCGACAAACTCGCCGAGCGGAACGAGCGGCACCACAAGATGGGCGACAGCCGCTATGTCGTTGAACCGAATGTGAAGGAAGGCAAAGGAGGGCTTCGCGACCTCCACACGCTGTTCTGGATCGGCAAATATGTCCATAATGTCGGCAGCGCCGCCGGACTGGTCGATGCCGGGCTGTTAACTTCGGCGGAATATCGCCAGTTTCACCGCGCGGAGAACTTCCTGTGGGCGGTGCGGTGCCATTTGCATTGCATCACCGGACGGGCCGAGGATCGGCTGACCTTTGACGTGCAGCGCGAGATTGCCGAGCGGATGCGCTATGCTGATCGCCCCGGCGCGTCGCGCGTCGAACGCTTCATGCGGCATTATTTCCTGCAGGCAAAGATCGTCGGCGACCTGACCGGCGTGTTCCTCTCGCATCTGGACGAAGCGTTTGCCGCACGCGGGCGGCGCTTTGGCTTCCCGATGCTGATGCGGCGGCCGCGCCGGTTGAACGGGTTCATCCTCGACCGCGGGCGGCTAACGCTGCCGCGCGACGATTTCTTTGCCGCCGACCCGGTTCGCCTGATCGAGCTATTTGCGCTGGCCGACAAACATGGCCTCGAAATCCACCCGCTGACAATGCGAACCGCCGCGCGCGACGCCAAGCTCGCTGATGATGTCCGTGATGATCCCCGCGCCAATGCGCTGTTCCTCGACGTGCTCACCTCGAAACGCGATCCCGAAACGGTGCTGCGGTGGATGAACGAGGCAGGCGTGTTTGGCCGGTTCGTGCCCGATTTCGGCCGGGTCGTCGCCCAGATGCAGTTCGACATGTATCACCACTACACGGTCGACGAGCATTCGATCCGCGCCATCGGCCTGCTCGCGCGGATCGAGCGTGGCGAGCTGGGGGAGGATCACCCGCTGGCCGCCAACATCTTGCGCACTATTGTGTCACGGCGCGTGCTCTATGTTGCGGTGTTGCTGCACGATATTGCGAAGGGGCGCGGCGGCGATCATTCAGTGCTGGGCGCCGAGGTAGCCGAGCGGCTTTGCCCGCGCCTTGGCCTGTCGCGCGCCGAGACGGAAACGGTGGCATGGCTGGTGCGCTGGCATTTGCTGATGTCGGCCACGGCCTTCAAACGCGATCTGGCCGATTACAAGACGATCATCGACTTTGCGGCGGCCGTGCAGAGCCCCGAACGGCTGAGGCTGTTGCTCGCGCTGACGGTCGTGGACATTCGCGCGGTCGGTCCCGGCGTGTGGAATAGCTGGAAACGGCAATTGCTAAGCGAGCTCTATGAACTTGCAGAGGAATTGCTGCGACTGGGGCACAAGCAAAAGGGGCGGGGCGAGCGTATTGCCGCAAAACAGGCCGGACTGGCGCAGCAATTGGGCTGGAGCGAGGTCGCGTTTGCGCGTTTCGTCGCGCGCCTCCCCGAAGCCTACTGGATCGCCGAGCCCGACGATGTGCTGATCAGCAACGCCCGCCTCGTCGCAACCGCCGATGAGTCTTCGCTCGCGATCGAAGCGCAAGTCTATCCCGACCGCGGCGCGACACTGGTGACGCTTTATGCCGCCGACCATCCGGGGCTTTTCTACCGCACGGCGGGCGCGATCCATCTGGCGGGCGGCAACATCATCGACGCGCGCATCCACACCACGCGCGACGGCATGGCGCTCGACAATTTCCTGGTGCAGGATCCGTTCGGGCGCCCATTCGACCGGCCCGACCAATTGGCGCGGCTGAAAGCGGCGATCGAGGATGCGCTTGCAAATCGGACCCGCCTTGCCGATCGGCTGCGCGCCAAGCCACTGCCGCGTGCGCGTGCCGAAGCGTTTGAAATCGCCCCCGTCGTGCTGATTGACAATAATGCGTCCAACCGCTTTACCGTGGTGGAGGTAAACGCGCGCGATGGCCCGGCCCTGCTCAACCGGCTGGCGCAGGCGTTGTTCCAGTCAAAGGTGACGATCCATTCGGCGCATGTCGCCACCTATGGCGAGCGCGCGGTGGACACCTTCTACCTCACCGATTTGCTGGGGGACAAGATTGGCAGCACGCAGCGGCTGCGCGCGATCGAGCGGCGGTTGCTGGCCGCAGCGGACAATGATGGCGACTGGGCCAGCGCTGCGCAATCGGCGGCATAGCAGATTATCAGACGCAACAGGGGAGGATTGCATATGGCAGTATTGGGCATTGGCGGGCTGTTTTTCCGGTCGACGGATCCGGATGCACTCTCCGCCTGGTATCGCACCCATCTGGGCATTGGCGCCGGCTGCGCGGCGGCGGACACCGGCCCGGTCGATGAATGGACGTGGAAGACGCAAGGGGGGCCGGTGGTGTTTGCCCCCTTCAAGGCCGACACCGATTATTTCGCCGCCGATAAGCAATTCATGATCAACCTGCGCGTTGCCGATCTCGCCGAAATGATCGACACGCTTACGGTGGCGGGCATTGCGGTGGAAACACGCGACGAGTGGAATTCACCCGAAGTCGGCCAGTTCGCTCGCTTGCACGACCCGGAAGGCAATGCGATCGAGCTGTGGGAGCCACCCGCCGCGTAGCCGCTAACATTTGTTCGGCTTTAGCGGTCTGGCGCTGCTTCTGGTTCAGCCTGACTGAAAGCGGCCCTAACCCATCGCGGCGCGTTGCGGGGGAAGCGGGGTGAGGCTCGCGTCCCCGGCACCGTCGGACTGGTCAGTCTTGCCCGCTTGGCGGGCGTCGATCGCCTCGGCAATCGCGGTCGCGGCCGCTTCCGCACCCGATTCCTGTGCCATCGCCGTGGCGACGGTCCGTGCGCGCTGTGCATAGCCCGCATCGTTGAGCAAAGCGCGCATCAGCGGCGTCGCCCTATCCGCTGCAAAATCGCTGTCGCGCAGGGTGAGGCCCAGCCCGCGCTCGGTAATCCGCCGGGCATGATCGAATTGATCGCCCATGTGCGGTACAACAAGCTGCGGCTTGCCCGCGCGCATCGCTTGCCCCGTCGTCCCAACCCCACCGTGATGGACGATGGCGGCGCTGCGCGGGAACAGCGCCGAATGCCGGGCATAGCGGCACCAATGGATCTGGGAATCGCCGCGGCTCGGCGTGTCCCGCCCCGTCAGCATGACCCCGCGCGCGC
>DHHS01000112.1 GCA_002403415.1 Sphingomonas sp. UBA4766
GCGCGGGCCGGGGGCGCGGGGGGGGGCGCCCAGCCATGCCGTGACCGCATCGTCGGCGGCGGGCGCCAGCGGGTCGAGCGGGCCACCGGGGGCAAGGGCGACCCCCAGCGCGCGCCGCCGCTCACCGCCATCGGGAAAGCGCGCCCGCATTGCACCCCGCGCAGCTTGCAACGCGGTTGCCAACGTGCCCAATCCGGCGGGCAGCATCGCCTCCAGCCGTTGGCGCAAAGCCGCCGCCAGCCCGGCTGACGCGCCGCCGGTACCGATCGCGATCAGCACGGGGTCGCGATCGACAATCGCGGGGAGCGTAAAGTCGCACAGATCCGGTCGGTCGACTGCATTGACCAGCACCCCCCGTGCGCGCAACCGCGCGACGGTGGCTTCGGCTTCGGTGTGATCCTCGATCGCGACAATCGCGAGCGAGGCTGGCTCGTCCTCGCCCACCACGACCGCGCCGCTGCGTTCGAGCAGGCGGCGTTTGGGTTCGGCCTGTTCGCCATCGCCGACCACGATCACCGCCCGACCGTTGAGGCGCATGAACAGCGGCAGGCTGTGCAGGCTCACGCCAGCCAGTCCGGCACACGCTCCGCGCTGAGGATAGTGGCAGAGGCGATGCGGTCGGCCACCACGGCATAGCGATCGCCGTTGACCATCACTTCGGGCACCAGCGCGCGGCTGTTATAAGTGCTCGCCATCGTCGCACCATAAGCGCCCGCAGTGCGGAAAATCGCGAGGTCGCCGCTTGCCATCGCGTCAATGTCGCGTGCGGTCGCGAATGTGTCGCCGCTCTCGCACACGGGGCCAGCGATATTGGCGGTCATGCGCGCGCCGCTCGGGGTGACTGCCACGAAATCATGCCACGCATCGTAAAGCGCGGGGCGAGCGAGATCGTTCATCGCCGCGTCGACAATGATATGTGGGTGGACAACACCGGGCTTGACCCAGATCACTTGGGTCAGCAGCACACCTGCATTGCCGCAAATGACGCGCCCCGGCTCGAACATCAGCGTGACGTCCCAGCCCTGCGTTACCCGCGCGACCATCGCGCCATAATCGGCGGGGCTGGGGACCACATCCCCGGCACGATAGGGCACGCCGAGCCCGCCGCCGAGATCGACATGGGTGATCGCGTGCCCCGCGCCGCGCAGTTCCGCCACCAGCGCGCCGATGCGTTCGTATGCGGCCGCCAGCGGGGCGAGCGTGCTCAGCTGGCTGCCGATATGGATTGCGACCCCGCGCAGGTTCAGCCCCGGCGTTCCCGCCAGTCGTGCGAAAATGGCAGGCGCCTGATCGATCGGCACGCCGAACTTGTTTTCCGCCTTGCCAGTGGAGATTTTGGCATGGGTGCCCGCATCGACATCGGGGTTGACGCGCAGCACGGCGTGGGCGGTTTCGCCCCGCGCGGCGGCCAGCGCGCCAAGCACGTGCCCCTCCTCCTCCAGCTCGATATTGACCTGGCCGATGCCCGCTGCCAGCGCTGCCTCAAGCTCGCCGCGCGTCTTGCCGACGCCGGAGAACACGATATCGCCGGGTGCCATCCCTGCGGCCAGCGCGCGCGCCAGCTCGCCGCCCGACACGATGTCGGCGCCATAGCCCGCCCGTGCCAGCACGCGCAGCACCGCAAGGTTAGGATTGGCCTTCACAGCAAATGCCAAATGCGGTCGCGAAACCTTGCCAAGACCGCTGCGAAACACCTCGGCATGGCGCGTCAGCGTGGCTTGCGAATAGACATAAACCGGTGTGCCGACTTCGGCGGCAATCCGGGCTAGCGGCACATCCTCGCAATGGAGCGCGCCGTTCTTCAGCGAAAAATGATCCATGACAGCGATCGGCTCAGCTGGACGGGGGCAAGTCGAAATCATCGCCGCGCCGGACCTCTGAACTGCGCAGCAATTCGTCGCTGCGCTCTGGCCGCGCCTGATTGGTTGGCGTTGAAAGCTCGCGCGCGGTGGGCGTGGCGGTTGCGCCATAGGGTTTGGGCGGCAAAGCCTTGCCGGTAACCGGCTTTAGCGTCGCGGCCGAACCACAGGCACCGAGCAACAGGATGGGAAGCAGGATAACGTGTTTCATTGCATTTCCTTTTGCCGCGCCGCGCGCGCCACCGCAATTGCTTCGCGCACCCGGACGGGTGCGGTCCCGCCAAAGCTTGCGCGCACCGCGACCGACGCATCGACGCTGAGCACGTCATAGACCCGCGCATCGATCCGCGCATCAATCGCCTGCAAATCGGCAAGCGGCAGCTGGTCGAGCGCGATCCCGCGTTCCTCCGCCAGCCGCACTGCGCGGCCGGTAATGTGATGCGCCTCGCGAAACGGAATATCGGCAACACGCACCAGCCAGTCGGCCAGGTCGGTCGCGGTCGCATAGCCCAGCTCGGCTGCTTCGCGCATTCGTCCGGTGCGGAACGTGGCGGACGCAACCATCCCGGTCATCGCAGCGATCGAGAGGCCGAGCAAGTCGTGCGCCTCGAACACCGGCGGCTTGTCGTCCTGCATATCCTTTGAATAGGCAAGCGGCAGGCCCTTCATCGTCGTGACAAGCGCGGTCATGCACCCCGCGATCCGCCCGGCATGGCCGCGCACCAGCTCGGCGGCGTCCGGGTTGCGCTTTTGCGGCATGATCGAGCTGCCGGTCGACCATTGATCGCTGAGCGACACAAAGCCAAAGGGCTGCGACGCCCACAGGATAAATTCCTCCGCCAGCCGCGACAGGTGCAGGCTCGCCTGCGTGGCGGCCATCAGATAGTCGAGCGCGAAATCGCGGTCGGATACCGCATCAAGCGAGTTGCGGGTCGGCGCACCAAAGCCAAGCGCCGCCGCCGTCATCGTTCGATCGATCGGAAAACCCGTGCCTGCCAGCGCCGCGCTGCCTAGCGGACACTGGTTCAGCCGCACCCGCGCGTCGGCAAAGCGGCTGCGGTCGCGCGCGATCATTTCGTGATAGGCCATCAGATGGTGGCCAAGCGTGACCGGCTGCGCGCTTTGCAAATGGGTGAAGCCGGGCATGACGCTATCGGCATGGTCGGCGGCGCGGACAATCAGCGCGTCCTGAAACGCGCCAAGGCTTGCATCGACTTCATCAATCGCGCGGCGCACCCAGAGGCGGAAATCGGTCGCCACCTGGTCGTTGCGGCTGCGCGCGGTGTGGAGTCGGCCGGCGACCGCGCCGATCTTCTCGGCGAGCCGCGCTTCGGTTTGCATATGAATGTCTTCGAGTGCGAGATCATCGACCACGCCGTGCGCGGCATAATCATCCGCCACCGCGTCCAGCCCAGTCGCGATGGCGGCGGCGTCGTCGGCGGAGACGATGCCGACCATGCCCAACATCGCGACATGCGCTTTGGAGGCAGCAACATCTTCGCGCCACAAACGCTTGTCGAACGGGATCGACGCGTTAATCTCGCGCATCACCGCCGCCGGTCCTTCGGCAAAGCGGCCGCCCCACATGGCATTGGAGCCTGGATTGTCCCGTTCGCTGATCGCGCTTCTCCTGACCGTGACGCTGGTTGCCGCTTGCGATAGGCAATCCCCCCCGCCGGAGCAAGTCGCGCCTGCGGCGGTGGCGACCCCGGCCACCGGGCCCGGCGCGGGCGTGCTCGACCGCAGCCACCGGGGGGAGGGGGTGCCCGCTACCGCCTTTGCTGCGCCCGATGGCAAACGGGTCACGCTGGCCGATTTTCACGGGGGGCCCGTGCTGCTCAACCTTTGGGCGACATGGTGCGCGCCGTGCGTCGCCGAAATGCCGCAGCTTGATGCGCTCGCCGCGCGGATGGCGGGCAAGCTGACGGTATTGACCGTCAGCCAGGATCTGGAGGGTGCGGCCAAGGTAGGCCCGTTTTTCGCAAAAGGCGGTTTCAAGGCGATCAAGCCCTATCTCGACGATCAGGCGGCACTCAGCATTGGCTATCAGGCCAATCTGCCGACCACGATCCTCTATGATTCGACGGGGCACGAGGTGTGGCGCTATTCCGGCGGACAGGATTGGAGCGGGGCCGCGGCCGCCGCGCTGATTGCCGAAGCAAAGTAATCGCAAAAAGGGGGATGGGATGCGCGCACTGAAATGGGCTTTGGCCGGAGCGGCGCTGGCGATCAGCGCCCCGGCAATGGCGGGGCCATCCGATGATCTGTCGCGGGTGATCGAGGATCACTGGGCCTGGTATCTGTCGATTAACCCGGAGACGGCAACAGCGCTTGGCGAGCGGCGCTATGACACGCAGATTTCCGACCTTAGTCTCGCGCAGGCCGACCGGGAGGCTGCGACCGCGCAAAGCTTTGCCGATCGGCTGCGCGCCATCCCCGACGACGCCCTGACCCCGAGCGAGCGCGTGAACAAGGCGATCCTGATGCGCGTGCTCAGCGAACGGGTGGCGGGCAATGGCTTTGGCGCGCGGCAAATGCTGTTCACTACCTATTATGGCTGGCATCAGGGGTTTGTGGGGCTGGCCGATAACCTGCCGTTTCGCGCTCTGGCCGATTTTGAAAGCTACCTTACGCGCCTTGCCCAATATCCCAAGCAAAATGGCGAGGCGATCGCGATTACCCGCGCAGGCGTCGCAAGCGGCTTTGTGCTGCCTTGTGCGGTGCTGGCCGGGTTTGACACCTCGATCGACGGGGTGATTGCGGCGACCCCGGCGCAATCGCGCTTCTATGCGCCGTTCAAGGGCGCGAAGCCGGCGGATGCAACCGACGCGCAGTGGCGCGCGCTCAAGAGCCGCGCGGCAAAGCTCATCACGACGGTGCTGAATCCCGAATATGCCCGCTTTGCCGAGTACTTCCGGCGCGAGTACTTGCCGCAATGTCGCCAGAGTTTGGCCGCCTCCGCACTGCCGCAAGGGGCAGACTGGTATGCCCACCGGGTGCGGGTGGAGACGACGACCGACCTGACGCCCGATGCCATTCACCAGATCGGGCTGGATGAAGTCGCGCGCATCCGCGCTGAGATGGAGACGCTGGCGAAATCGTCGGGCTATGCCAGCCGCGAGGCTTTTATCGCCGAATTGCGCACCAATCCCAAATATTATGCGACCACGCCCGAACAATTGCTGGCCGCCGCTGCGCTGGAGGCGAAGAAGCATGACGGGTTGCTGCCACAGTTTTTCGGTCGCTTGCCGCGCCTGCCCTACGGCCTGAAACCGATTCCGGCGGAGACGGCGGAGGGGACGACAACCGCCTATTACGGCCCCGGATCGCCGCCCGCCGGGATTGCCGGCACTTATTACGTGAACACGTCGAAACTGGCGCAGCGGCCGCTATGGGAAATCCCGGCGCTCACCGCGCACGAAGCCGTGCCCGGCCATCATCTGCAAATCGCGCTGCAACAGGAGCTCGATCTGCCAAATTTCCGAAAATATGCGGTCGGCTTCACCGCGTTTGTCGAGGGGTGGGCGCTTTATAGCGAGCATCTGGGCATCGAAATGGGCCTCTATGATACGCCGGAGAAGAATATGGGGCGGCTGTCCTATGAAATGTGGCGCGCGTGTCGGCTGGTGGTGGACACTGGCATCCATGCCAAGGGCTGGACCAAGGAACAGGCGGTTGCGTTCATGAGGGACAATACCGCACTGACCGCCGCCAACATCGAGGCGGAGGTGAACCGCTATATCAGCTGGCCGGGGCAGGCGCTGGGCTATAAGCTCGGCGAGTTGCGCATCCGCGCGCTGCGCGCGCGGGCGGAAGCGGCGCTGGGAACAAAATTTGATTTGCGCGGCTTTCACAATGTCGTGCTGGGGCAAGGGGCGGTGCCGCTAGACGTGCTCGACGCGCAGGTCGATGCGTGGATCGCGGCGCAGCGGCGCTGAACGGGGCTGCATTGGTGCCCGATCGCCGTCCCCCGATTTTCCTGCTGGCGTTTATCGTTTTTATCGACCTGTGCGGGATTGGTCTGATTATCCCGGTTGTCCCATCGCTGGTGGTGCGCTTGACGGGGGCGTCGCTCGATCAGGCGGCGGTGCTGGGCGGGGTGTTGCTGCTGGCTTATGCTGCCGCGCAATTTGCGTTTGCGCCGGTGATCGGCGGTCTGAGCGATCGTTATGGACGGCGGCCAGTGTTGATCTGGGTGCTGGTCGCGCTGGGGTTTGACTATGTCGTCATGGCGTTTGCGCCCAGCTTCTGGTGGTTGCTTGTCGGGCGGATCATCTCTGGCGCGATGGGGGCAAGCTTTGCACCTGCCAATAGCTGCATCGCCGACGCCGTGCCGGAGGGGGAGCGGGGGCGCGCTTTCGGGATTTTGGGCGCGGGCGGCGCGGCGGGGTTTGTCGGGGGGCCGGCAATTGGCGGATTTCTGGTCGGGTTGGATCCGCGCGCGCCGTTTCTGGCAGCGGCTGCCCTTGCTTTTGCCGCCGCAATTGCCAGCGTCGCCGTCCTGCGCGAAACGTTGCCGCCCGAGCGCCGCCGCGCCTTTTCAATGAGTCGCGCAAGTCCCTTTGGCAGCTTGATGCGGTTTCGGGTGTCGCCGGTGGTGCGCGGGTTTCTGGTCACGATCCTGACGGTGCAGGTGGCGGCGCAAGTCAATATCGCGGTGTGGCCCTATTACACCGCGCTCTATTTCGGCTGGACGCCCGGTGCAATTGGCGCGTCGGTGGCGATGTTCGGGGTCAGCATTGCGGTCGCGCAAGGGGTGCTGGCGGGGTGGCTGTTCGCCCGATTTGGGGAGGCGCGCGCCGGGGTTGCGGTGCTGCTGATCGGAGTTGCCGATTATGTGCTGATCGCTTTTGCCCAAACCCCGGTGCAGCTGTTCATGCTCATCAGCGGCGGCGCGCTGACCTATATCGCCTGGCCCGCGATGCAGGCGATGATGAGCCGCGCCACGCCCGAGGACGCGCAAGGCGAGTTGCAGGGCGCGATCACGTCGACCATGGCGCTCGGCTCGATCATCGGCCCGCCGGTGATGAGCGGGGTGTTCATCGCGTTTTCGGACAAGGCGGGCCCGGTATTGCCCGGCGCGCCTTATCTGTTGGCAGCGGGTCTGACGCTGCTCGCGGCGGCTCAGTTCATGCGTGCGGCCGGGCGCAGCGCGCCCGACCCGGCTACCCCTTAATCAGGCAACGCCGTGCGCCTTGAAATGCGCGAGCAACCGCGCCCAGCCGTCGCGCGCGTCAGCTTCGCTATAGCTTGGCCGGTAATCGGCGTGGAAGCCGTGCTGCGCTTGTGGATAGACATGGATGTCTGACCCCGTCTTGCCCGCCGCCTTCAGCGCGGCGCGCATCGCCTCGACATCGGTGAGCGGAATCCCCCGGTCGAGCCCGCCGTAAAGCCCGAGCACCGGCGCTTTCAGCTCGCCTGCGCGCGCGATCAGCGGTTTTAGCTGACCATACCAGGCCACGCCCGCTTTGATATCGGGATCGACCATCGCCGCGCGCCATACGACTGCCCCGCCCCAACAAAAGCCGGTGATGCCGATCCGGTCGCCGCGTGCAAATTTCTGCGCCTTCAGCCAGCCCGACACGGCGCGCACATCGCTATCGACTTGATCGTTTCCTGCTTGTGCCACGACTTTGCGGATTTCGTTGAAATCGGTCAGCGCGGGCAAGTTCACGCCCGAGCGATAGAAAAATTCGGGCGCGATCGCGACATAGCCCAATTTGGCCAGGCGGCGGCAGGTGTCCTTGATATAGGCGTGCACGCCGAAAATCTCGTTGACGACGATGACGCAGGGGTGGCGTCCATTGCCCTTTGGCCGCGCGACATAAGCGGGCAGCGGCTTTTCCGCGCCGTTTGCGATCAGGACTTCGTCGATCGTCAGCCCGTCCTCGGGCGTGGTGACGGGCTTGGCGTCGGCGGCAACCGCAGCGAGCGCATAGCCGGCAAAAAACATGCTGGCGACGGCGCCTCGGCGAGTGAGGTGAAGATCCTGCGGCTCGGTGCCATCGGGACGGGTAAGGGTGACCATTGCGCGCGACTCCTGACTGATCCGCAATCAAGGTGCCGGAACATCGGGCAAAAGACAATTGCGCGCCTAACCCTTGCTTTACCGATTCGCGCGTATCGAGACGCAATGCGGCGGATTTTGTCATGAAGATGCTCGTGCTGAGCGGCGGTATCGCGCTGCTCGTGGCGGCGGCGTATCTTGCGCCGGGTCTGTCGCGCGCCAACGACGTTTACGCGATGCCCGTCGATCAGGTGCATCAGATCCTGGCGGCGATGCGGATTCCGACCGATGGCGACGGCCCGCTGGGCGCTTATCCCGCGATCAAGACCGATGACGAACCGGACGCGATCAGTTGGGCGGGCGGTCCGCGCGGTGTGATTGCCTGCACGGCCAAGCTGTTGCCCGTCGGCGCAAGCGAAACGCGCGTCGACCTTGGCTGCACCACCGAGCGCCCCGATAGCGCTGCGATGCTTGCGCGTGCCCGTATCGGCATGACTGAACAAATCGACGCCACACTGCGCGGGCGGCCGTATAATAGCGAAGCGGTCGCGCTGGCGGCGGGCGCGGTGGCCGCGATTGCGCTCGCACCCGCCCGGGCCGCAGCCGAGCCCGA
>DHHS01000107.1:0-315 GCA_002403415.1 Sphingomonas sp. UBA4766
GGCTGTCAGCACCGTGGTGCGGTTCTCCTGCACCGAAACGGCAGCAGCCGACGAAATCACCGGCGCAACGTCATTGACGTTGGTGACCGTGACAATGATGGTCTGAGCGGTTGACAAGCGCCCGTCAGAGGCGGTGACCGTTACTTCGAACTGGTTGTCTGCGTTGGCATCTGACGGCGCTTCGAAATTGGGTGGCGTGACAAAGGTCAGTGCGCCCGTCGCGCCATTGATCGCAAAGCGCGCCGCATCGGCACCGCCGGTGATGGAGAAAGTAACCTGATCATTATCCGGATCGGATGCAGTCAGCGTGATCCC
>DHHS01000107.1:706-1018 GCA_002403415.1 Sphingomonas sp. UBA4766
CCTCAACCGCATCGCTGCCGGACGACAGCCCGGCTGCGATGCCGCCACCGATAGCGGCAACACCGACCCCGGCATAGAGCAGCGTCGAAGATACGCCCGCGCCCGCTCCACCGAGAGAAATTCCAGCATCCGCAAGCGCCGATGCTTCCACCATGATCGCGCCGTTTTGCACAACCACATCTTGCGCGGCGATCCGCACCACACGACCGTCGTTCATGCGGATTTCGACATCGCCATTGTCGAGCACCCGGCTCGATTGGATGCCGTCAATCTTGTCCAGCGATACCAGTTTAGCGGCGGCAGCGGCCGCCC
>DHHS01000107.1:1319-3312 GCA_002403415.1 Sphingomonas sp. UBA4766
AGCGGCCGCCTCGCCCGGCTGGCTCAACATTGCAAGCGTGGCAGCCGCAGCCAGAGCACCCGCAGCGCGCTTTGCTCGACGATCCGAATTCGTTGTCATGCTGATGCTCCTTTATAAGATGGCGAATTGCGACTTTGGTCGGGTGAACTTCGGTTGAGCAGCGCAGCATTGCCGGGCCGACGCCAACCCGCATGCCCACAAACGCGGACCACGGGCGATGCGCCATGCCGGAACACTGTGCTGATCTGCTCTGCCCCTTGAGAGGCAGCGACGGCGCGCGCGGTTCAACAAGCTTGAAACTATTTCTTAAACAGTTGCACGGGCGACCGTTTTGACGGGAGGTTGCCGCCCTGCGCCGACGCAGGGCCAGCCGCGATCGTCAGCCCTCAGAATTATTTGCAGGGATCGGCCGCCGTGATTGAACCATATTGAATATCCATGCCACCAACGGGACGTGAGCATCAAAGCATCAGTGTCGCCGTTGGCGCCGCGAGTGGCCAGGGCGGATGGTGAAGCAAAACACCGGATCAGCGTGCGGGAGGAAGCGCTGGTGCCGCGACTGCGCGCTCAGGATTTGCGCGCGTTCGAAGAGCTGTACCAACTAGTGCGGCCGCGATTGGCGCGATTTGTGTTGAACATGACGCGACGGCCCGAATTGGCGGAAGACATCATCAACGAGACCATGTTGGCGGCATGGCGCGCTTTGCCCGATTTCAAGGGAGAGAGTAAAGTTTCGACCTGGATTTTCGCCATTGCATATCGAACGGCGGTGCGCGCGGCAAAACGTATCGACAGCGCCGTGAGCATGGAAGATCGGGATGAAGTAGAAGACAACGCCGATGGTCCAGATCATGGCATTGAGACATCAAAAAAGACGAAATTACTGAATAAGGCGATCACGGAATTATCTGATGATCACCGCTTGGTTATCGAGCTGACATATTATCAGGACTTGGGCTATCGCGAGATAGCACAGATCATGAATTGCCCGGTAGATACAGTAAAGACCCGTATGTTCCACGCCCGGCGTCATTTGAAAGCGCGCCTGAATGGGGATAAATCAGACTGGTTATGATATGACGGATTCTAATCAAACCACCCCGAAATCGACACAGTGCGATCATTCGGTGCAGGAGTTATTGCCCTGGTATCTCTCAGGGCAATTGACCGACGATGAGATGGCATTTGTAGCCGCACATTTGCAATGCTGTGCCGCCTGCGCCGAGGATTATGCGAGCGAACTGGCGTTGCGCGCGGCGTATCGCGATCTTGGCGAACCCGCTGCGTTGGGCGGGAAGGCTGCGTGGGCGACGCTGCAGGCACAATTGGTCGCGCCATCCCCCCGGCCTTGGCGAGGGCGGGTGATGCCGATGATGCGGCGCGGAGCCACCACGCTTGGCCGAAATCGCCGAGTCGCGGCTGTGATTGGCGCTCAAGCAGCAGCGATCTGCCTGTTGATTGCAACCCCGGCCCGCCAGCCCAACCCAGTCCCTCGCGATGCATCGCCCTATCGCGGGCTGAGCGGCGCGCCCGTGGCGGCGAATGCCAACAGCATTGTCATGTTTCACCCCGACGCGCGAGAAGCCGCAATCCGGAGCGCGCTCACCGCGGTTGGCGCCACCATCGTCGATGGGCCGACTGAGGGGCGGGCCTATCTTCTGCGCTTGCCCTCGGGGGACCAACGCGCGATGCTGGCCAAGCTGCGGCGTCAACCGGCGGTGGCGCTAGCCGAAGCTGTCAATTCGGATATGCCGTGATGAAAAAGATCGCGCTCTTGCTTGCCCCCCTGCTGATTGCAGCCGGGCCGTCGCTGGTCGGCGCCGAGCCGCGCCAGGCGAATGCCTCCCTGTCAGCGGCGGCCTTCGACCAACAAAATGTGGCGACCGGATCGACGTCAAAAGCGACCCCACGCCAGCTGCTGGTGCTGCTGCGCCAGCCGCCCGCGCGCCAGCGGATCGGCGGGGCGCCCGGTGGATCCTATAGCGACGGCGCG
>DHHS01000144.1 GCA_002403415.1 Sphingomonas sp. UBA4766
GCCCGCAATGGGTGTGCCGCCGCCGCTGGTGCTGCCGCTGCACGCGGCGAGCGAGGTGGCCCCGGCCAGGGCGAGCACGGATGCGCCCGGCATCGCGGCTGGCCCGGCGATGCCTTCATCCATGACGTCGGTCGGCAGGTCGTTCAGGCGTGTGGGTGCCTCTTGCTGATCGGTCATCGCGCTCCCCCTTCGTTTGCGGGCCTGTCTAGCCGCACCCAAATCAATGCGAAGGATGAAACCAAATTCTTAAAAGATGGGCCAGCAATTAATGGTAACAAGTTGTAAGCCGTTCACGGCGTCAGGCGAACGCCAATCCATAGCGTGCGCGGCGTGCCCAGATCAATCGAGCCCCCGGCATTGCGGGTGACAACGCGGGCGTCGCCGATGTTTTCGGCGCGCAACGACAGCGCGATACGCCGTCCGACGGGGAGTTGCGCGGCGGCATCAACCGTGGTCGCGGCCGGCAGCGCGTCGGTCTGGCTGTCATCCTCAAATTGCGCACCGACATGGCGTAGCGTCGCCGACAGGGCTGGTCCGTCGCGGGGTGCCCAGCGCAGCGTGGTGCTGGCGCTGTGCTGCGGGCTTTGCGCGGGGCGTAGGCCGTTCACTGCGCCGTCCTGACGCACCCGGCTGTCGCTATAGGCGTAGCTTGCGGTGAGCGACCAGGCCCCGCGCTGGGTGTTGCCCGTCACCTCGACGCCGCGCGCGACAATCGCGGTCAGGTTTTGCCGTTGGCGCAGATTGGGGCCGAGCGTGACATTGCCAATTGCACCCGCCAGCACGTTGTGGAACGCGGTGATGCTCAGTGAAACGCCCCGCCACGGCGCCAAATCCACGCCGATTTCCCCGCCGTGCAACCGTTCAGGCGCAAGCGCGGCGTTGGCCTGAGTCGTCACCGGAAACACGACAAACGGTCGATAAAGCTCGTTAAGTGTCGGTAAGCGATAGCCGGTATAGCCTGCGCCGCGCAGCGCCGCGCCCGCTGCTACCCGCCATACAAGCCCGCCGCGCCCGGTCATCTCGGTGCCCTCGCGATCGGCAAAGGCGCGATCGACGGTGGTTGCCCCCGCCGCATTGGCTTCACGGAAAAATCCGCCGCCAATTGCCCAGCGGTCAAGCCGCACCCCGCCGGTGAGCACAACCGGTCCGAGCGTCCAGTCATCCTCCACAAAGAGCCCGGCGTTGATAATCCGTCCGCCCGCGCCGCGCCGCGCGGTGAGCAGCCCGGTCGCGCCGCTAAAGGCATCCTCGGCCAGCGTTCCGGCCGCATACCGTAAATCACCGCCGATCCGCAGCAAATGGGTGCCGCCGACCGGCGGGCGCAGCTCAACCTTGCCGCCAATCCCCATCGCCGGGGTATTTCGCTGGTCGAGCGTTTGGCGAAAGCTGGTCGCGCTCACCACCTTGTTGCCGAAATCGCGCGCTTGCACATAGGCCAGTATATCGACCTGCCAGCGACCGCGATGGATGAGACGGACGCTGGCATCCTGGCCTTGCGCGAAACTGTCGGCGCCTGTGAAGCGCAACGTGCGGTCGTCGCGATAGAGGGTGACCCGCGCCTGCATTTCGGTCTCGGGGCCAAGGGGAGCAATGGCGCGTGCGCTTGCCGACCAATTGGTGAAGGCTGCACGTGCGGTGGCCGCCACGCGCTGCTCGGGCGGGGTCGTGAAAAAGCCGCCGCTCGTCTCCCATCGCCCACTCAGCGCGACAAAGCCGCCGCTCAGCCGGGGGCCGGCACTTCCCTCAACCCGCACCGAGTCGAAACTGCCATAGTCCGCCGCTGCGTTCAGCCGGGGCAGATCGCCGCGCCCTGCGCTTTGCAGGTCGATCGTCCCCGCCACCGCGCCCGCGCCAAAGGCGCCCGCGCCGCCGCCCCGCGTCACCCGCACCGCGCCAAGCTGTCCCGGCACAATCGCGTTGAACGGGATATGGCCGAAAAACGGATCGGAAATCGGCACACCATCGAGCAGCACCAGCGCTCGGCTGGTCGCATTGCCGCCGAGCGCGCGCAGCGTCACCCCTTGCGCCGATGGGTTGGCGGAGCGGCTGTCGCTGCGGCGGAATTGCTGAAAACCGGCGACGTCGAGCAAGATCGTCTCCACCCGCCCCGAAGCATCCGATGTCAGCCGGTCGCGCGCGATGACGACCGAGCCGTAAGCGGGCGTGCCCGGGGGTGCCTTTAGCGGGGTGCCGATGACGATGACTTCGGGTGCCTCCTGCGGCGGCGTTCGGCCGAGCGCGGGCGAGGCGGCGGCGATCAGCAACAGGGCGGGGGCAGCGCGCATGGCCTCGCTCTATCCGCGTTTCACGGGCCCCGCGCAACGGTTGCGCTCGCGCCGGGGCGGGGGCCGTGTTATGAACCCGCATCACCTTTTCAAAGGAGCCACTCCATGCCCAACAGCCCATGGTCCCACAGCCGCGCCGCTGGCGTTGCCGATGACATCGACTTTGAAATCAAGGGTCAGGAACTGCAATTCGTCGAAATCGAGCTTGATCCCGGCGAAAGCGCGGTGGCGGAGGCAGGCGCCTTTGTGTGGAAGGATGCCAGCGTCGAGATGACCACGGTGTTCGGCGATGGGTCCGGCAGCCAGTCGGGTGGTGGCGGCCTGATGAGCGCACTGGTCGGCGCGGGCAAGCGGTTGCTGACTGGCGAAAGCCTGTTCACCACGCTGTTCACCCACCGCGGCAGCGGCAAGGCGCGCGTTGCCTTTGCCGCCCCCACGCCGGGCGCGATCCTGCCGCTCAAACTGTCGGATTATGGCGGCACGCTGATTTGCCAGAAGGATGCGTTTCTGGCTGCCGCGAAGGGTGTGTCGATCGGCATCGCGTTTCAGCGCCGGGTGATGACCGGGCTGTTCGGTGGCGAGGGCTTTATCATGCAAAAGCTCGACGGCGATGGCTGGGTATTCGTCCAGATGGGCGGGACGGTGACCGAACGCACGCTTGGGCCGGGCGAAGTGCTCCACGTCGATACCGGTTGCCTGGCCGCCTATACGCCGAGCGTCGAATTTGATCTGGAAATGGTGCGCGGCGTCAAAAGCATCGTGTTCGGCGGCGAAGGACTGTTTTTTGCGCGGCTGCGCGGGCCGGGCAAGGTGTGGATTCAGTCGCTGCCCTTCTCGCGGCTGGCTGGCCGGGTGATCGCGGTCGCCGGGCCCGGCGGCGGGCAGAACCGGGGCGAGGGATCGGTGCTCGGCGGGCTGGGCGACCTGATCGGGGGGAACCACTAAGGCTTGGGTAAGGGGAGAGTTGTGCGTTCGGCGATCATCTCGCCATTCGTTGGGCCGTGCTGTCCTAACAATACCGAGACCCCCTGACGCTCGTGCCATCGGGGCTCCGCAATATTGCTATTTACAGGGAGGAGTTGGTCTTAATCCGTTCAGAATCGCCTCTAGACCCTCCACATAGCCTTTGGCCGTTGCACCAAAGTCGTCGCTGTTGGCACAGTCAATCGCAGCTTCTGTAATGGCGCCTAGAATTAGGCGGGTAAGGGGATTGATTGGACGTTCGGCGATGACGCCGACCCTGATTGCCGCAAGCAGCCCGTTCCGAACCATACCGCCAAAATAGCTCTCATCGATCGTGCGCCAACGGTGCCAACCGAGGGCCGAAGGGCCGTCCTTGAGGAAAATCTGAGCGAATTGCGGATTGGCGCAAGAGGCAAAAAATGCACGGTTTCCCGCGAAAATCGCAGCGAGAATATCCGGCTGCTGCGTCGAGGCTGACTGCACGTCCGCTAAAATCCGTGATGCGACTGATTGCAAGACAGCTTCGAACAAATCGGCCTTCGTCGAAAAATGGTGGTAGATGGCTCCCTTGGCTACTCTGGCATCGGCGGCGATGTCATCGACCGTAACATGTTGATATCCAAGGGCGCCAAAGCGGTCCTGCGCCGCGGCCAATATGGCGCTGCGCGTTGCTTCTCGTCGCACTTCTTGCTTCGTCATTTACTTCTCGTTTGACATACCGACTATGAGTCGGCAAATACAGACTCGTAGTCGGTTTATTGTCGGTAGATCAAAGGATATTCAAATGACAACCCCATCTCCCGTGTTTCCCGACCATAAGGACACGTCCGCAATCGTCGCCCAATGCGATAATCAGCGCAACCGCCAAACCGTCGAGGCGATGGTGGATGGGTTTGCGAGCCAGGATCTTGACGGCATCATGGCGTTGATCGCAGACGATGCTGTTTATTGCGACATCGTTGGCAAGGGCACGTGCGGCGACGAGTATCGCGGCAAGAATGCCATAAGGCGTGCCTTTGCCCGTCAGTTCGACCTGGGGGGAAGGCATACTTATTTAGACCCAAAAATTATCGTCGAGGGTGAGTGCGCCTTTGCAAGTTGGACGATGGTGATTGGCGATCCTGCCGATCCTCAGGCGCCCAGGTTTGAAGGAATTGACGAATTCGCATTTAATGCTCGGGGACAAATCAAGCTGAAGAAGGCATGGCTGAAAGGGCAACCGAGATTAAAGCGCGTCGTGCTGTGGAATAATCCGGCTGCGGTGTTTCGTAACTTTCGCTATTTGCTAAGTTCTATTACGCACTGAGCAATCAATAGATAGGACGGTAATTTCCAAATCTCTGTAGATACGAGGTTTTCACTCCGGTCGACGGTGTAAGGGGAGGGGCAGCGCCTCCCCAACTAAGCTCAACTATCGCCGTCGCTATGGCTTTCGCTCACCGTGCCCGCGCTGGCCTTGCCTGACGCCTGCCACCAATAGGGCGCGCGCTTGGCGGTGCCCGTCTCGACTTCGTCCATGGTCGCAGCATCATAGAGCCGCCCGCCGAGCATCACTTGCGCGATTTTGTCCGAATTGCGGATGTCGACCGTCGGGTCGGCGGTCAGCACCACCAGGTCGGCGAGTTTGCCCACTTCGAGCGAGCCGACATCCTTTGCATAGCCCAGCGAGGTCGCGGGCATGATGGTGCCCGCAGCCAGTGCCTCGACATTGCTCCACCCGCCGCGCGCAAAGCTCCACATTTCCCAGTGCGAGCCCAACCCGGCTTGCTGGCCATGCGCGCCGATTGACACCTGAATCCCCTTGTCGGCGAGTTTCTTCGCCTCTCGTGCAGCTTGGCCGTCGACATAATCCTCTTCGGGCGCGAGCACCCGGCGGACATTCTGCGCCGCCAACAGGCCCGGCGGTGCGTGCTTGGTCAGCAGCGGGTGCCGCCACACATCGGTATGCGCGCGCCAATATGGATCACCCGCCGGACCGCCATAGGTCACGACCAGCGTTGGCGTGTAGTTGGTCTTGGTCTGCGTCCACAGGCTGACAAAGTCGGCGTAGAAGGTCGATAGCGGCACATTATGTTCCACCGTCGAATTGCCGTCCTGGATGAGGCTCAAGTCCATAGTGTAGAGCGAGCCGCCCTCTGGCACCACTTCCAGCCCCTCGGCCTGGGCTGCCTTCACGACCATCTGGCGCTGTTCGCGGCGCGGCTGGTTATAGTTTTTGATCGAGCGCGCACCCTGCGCCTTCAGCCGGCGGACATGCGCGAGCGCGTCTTCATAGCTGTTGATCTCGGCATAAACATCGGGCGATTTCGCACCGTAAACAATCTCCCCGGTCGAAAAAGTGCGCGGGGCGAGCAGCTTGCCCGCCTGTTGCAGCTCGGCGGCGACGAAAATTTGCCCCGGCCGCGCCGAGGGATCGTGGATCGTCGTCGTGCCAAAGGCGAGATTGGCAATCGCCGACCAGTTCTGCTGCGGCACCAGATCGTCGGCGGCTTGCGGCCCGTGCGCATGGGCATCGACCAGGCCGGGGATGATCGTCTTGCCGGTCATGTCGATCGTTTTCGCACCCGCCGGAATCGCGACCGATCCGCGCTTGCCGATGGCCGTGATCCGGTCGCCAGTTACAACGATGACACCATCGTCGATGATCCCGCCCGTCTTGTCGGCCATGGTGACGATCCGTGCGCCGGTTAGCACCACCGTGCCGGTCGGCTTGGCGGCGGTGACTTCCATCGAGAGCGAGACGCCGGTTTTGGGCGCTGTAAAGGGCACTGCTTCGCCCGTTGCTGGCGCAGTCGCAAACAGCGCGTCGGTGGGCGCGGTGTAGAGCACGGGCCCCAGGCTCCAATGCAACTGCGCACCGCCCGATGACCAGTGGATGAAGTCCGCGCCCTCGCCGCTGACGCGGGTGACGGGAAGTGCCTTGCCCTTGGCATCGGCGCCGACATCCTGCGTGCCGGGCAGCATCGGCATTACGAATGCCTCGTAATTCTGGCGAAATGCGACGTGGCGGCCATCGGGTGCCACGCGATAGTCGTTGACGAGTTCGCCAGAGGCGTGGACGCGCTTTGCCTCACCGTCGAGGCTGACGCTATACAATTGGCGCTTGCCCTTGTCGGTGCCGATCAGGAACAGCCGGTCGCTGGCGGCGCCGAATTGCGGATCGCCGCCCTCCTTGGTGATGCGAGTTGCTGGGCCGCCGGTGGCAGCAATCCGGTAGATGCCGGGGTCGTCGCTCCAGCTATCAGCAGTGAGCGCGCCGCCGCGGCCGCGCTCGAACACGATGGTCTTGCCATCGGGCGAGAATTTGGGGCGGGCATAATGGCCGGGCTGCATGGTTAGCGTGCGCGCGGCACCCCCGCTGGCTGCCACGGTGCGGATCTGGCCCAGCCCGGCATCGGTCCAGCTGACAAACACGATGGCGCGGCCATCGCGCGACCAGCTTGGCCATAGCTCCAGCCCATCATCGCCGCTGGTCAGCCGCTTGGCTGCGCCGCCCGCCACGGGCTTGGTCCATAGCTTGCCCAGTGTTTCGAACACCACCGTCTTGCCATCGGGCGATACTTCGGCCCAGCGCGGTATTCTGGTCATGAATTTGGCGGGCGCGACCTCCACCACCGGGTGGGTCGCGTCAATCACCACGCGGGTGTCGTTGATGCGGAAAGGGATTTCCGCCGCACCCTGCCCATCGGCGCCGACCCGGCGGATTTTGCCGCCTGCCCAGAACAGGATCGACTTGCTGTCGGGCGTCCACGCCATATTGGGGTAAACGCCGGTGATGGCCCAGGTTTCCTGCACATCCTGGTCAAGCGCGTCATAGATTTTGCGCTCCATCCCCGATGTCAGATCCTTCACATAAAGCTTTGAGCGGGCGCGCTCGCGGCGGACAAAGGCGATCAGCTTGCCATCGGGCGACGGGGTGGGGCGCACCGACCCGCCAACGCCCGATACCGTCGTCGATACCTCGCCGGTTTCCAGTTCATAGCGTTCGATGTGAAACAAATCGGTGTTGGAATTCTGCGCATATTCGAAAATCGGCCCCGCGCTGACGTTGCGGGTGTAGTAAAGGCTCTTGCCGTCGGGCGCGTAAATCGGCTCGCCCAACTCCTTTTGCAGCACTTCGCTGGCGCGCTTGACCAGCGGCACGCCGCCGCCGCCCGACACGTGATAGAGCCACACTTCGCCGGTGCCGAGCGAGCGCTGCGTCGTGAAATGCTTTTTCGCGATGATAAAGCGGCCGTCGGGGCTCCAGCTTGGCTGGTTGAGCAGGCGGAAATCCTCTTTCGACAATTGCCGTTTGTCGCTGCCATCGACATTCATGATCCAGATATTGTCACCGCCGCCCCGGTCGGAAGTGAACGCGATTCGCTTGCCGTCGGGGGAAAAGCGCGGCTGATGTTCAAACGCGAGACCCTCGGCGATGCGCGTTGGCGTGCCGCCCGTAATCGGCATGGTATAGATGTCGCCCAGCAAGTCGAACGCAATCGTCCGCCCATCGGGAGCGACGTCGATATTCATCCAGCTTCCCTCGGTCACATCGATCGGCACTTGCCGGGTGGTCATGCCGGGCGGGGCGTTCACGTCCCATTTCGGCGGCTTGGCCTTGGCGGCGGCGGCATCGGGCGCGGGGGCGGCCGTTTGCGCCAAGGAAGAAGTAGAGCCGAGCAAAGCCACGCTCATCGCCATCAGCCGAAATTTCATGCATCATCCCCCAACAAGGTTGCGTTGCTATGGTCTAGCGGCAAATCTGTCCGCGCCAAGGGGGGACCGGATCAGTGCGCGGGGATGGACAGCCACCGCGCCGACCGATAACCGTGAGCGCTTGGTTTCATGTAATGGAGAATGCGGGTGACGTCGCTATTGGTGCGGGGCGGGGGCGCGTTGAACGGCCATATTCGCCCGTCGGCAAACAAGAATGCCGTGTTGCCGATCCTGTGCGCCACTTTGCTGACCGAAGCGCCGATTACGCTGCGCAATGTCCCCGACATCACCGATGTGCGCCGCCTGGTCGAGATTTTCCGTGAACTGGGCTCGCGGGTCGAATGGGATATGGATCAGGGGGTGATGCAGCTTGAACATCGTAACCTTGGCGCGGGCGTGACTGCGCGTTCGCCAGAGGCGATGCGGGCCGCCGTGCTGCTGGTCCCCGGTTTTCTACACCGGCTGCGCACCGCCGCGCTTCAGGGCGCGACCAAGGGCTGCACGCTGGGTGCGCGCGAGCTTGATCCGCATATCGAGGTGTTTCGCGCCTTTGGCACGCGCATCGACGACAGCGACCCGGCGGTGATCGCACTGAGCGCGCCCGCGCGTTTTCCCGCCGCCGACCTGTGGCTCGAATATGCATCCGTCACGACCAGTGAGAATTTCATCCTCTGCGCGGTCGTCGCCGATGGTGTCTCGCACCTTACCAATGCCGCGTGCGAGCCGCATGTGCAGGAACTGTGCGGTTTCCTGACTGCAATGGGCGCGAAGATCGGCGGCGCGGGGACATCGAGCCTGACGATTGAGGGCGTGCGCGAGCTGAGTGGCATCGATTACACCTTTTGGGAGGATTTCCACGAAATCGCGACCTTCCTGGCGCTGGGAGCCGTCTCGGGTGGGGCAATCGCGGTGCGCAACCAGCACCCGGAGTTTTTCCCGCTGATCGACCGCACCTTTGCCAAGTTCGGCGTCGAGATCGAGCATAAGAACGGCGTTTCGAGCATTGCCGGTGGCCAGCCGCTCAAAGTGCGCAAACCCTTTACCGATACGCTCATCATGAAGGTGGAGGCGGCCCCCTGGCCCTATGTCCCTGCTGATTTGCTGCCGATCTTCATTGCGCTGGGCGTACGGGCAGAGGGGCAAACGATGTTCTGGAACAAGGTGTATGAGGGCGCGCTTGGCTGGCACACTGAACTCGCACTGTTCGGTGCGCACACGTTGATGTGCGATCCGCACCGGCTGATTACCTTTGGCGGCAAGGAATTGCGGCCGGGTACCGTCACGTCGCCCTATATCATCCGCGTCGCGATTGCGCTGCTCATGATCGCGACCAGCATCGAGGGCGAGTCGATGATCCTTGACGCCGACCCGATCCGTCGCGCGCATCCCGACTTTGTCGGCAATCTCGTCAGCCTTGGCGCGCAGGTGCAGTGGGAGGGGTAAGCCCCGCTCAATAGGGCGGGGCTTGCCGCGCGCGCTGAGCCTTTGCGGCGTCTGCCCACCACATCAGGTCATCGGCAAAGCGCGGGAAGCTTGCGTCAAGCGCGGCACCCACGTCGCCAGTCGTCGCGCCGTTTTCGTCAAGCGCCTGACCAATCGGCCCTACCGCCAGTGCGCTCGAAATCACCACCATCCCCATTTCCGAAAGCGTCGGGTGCCACGCCAGATTGCCGCGCACGCCCATCAGCCGCCCGGCCGAATAGCTGGCAATCGCGGCGGGACGCCAGAACCATTCCTCGAGAAAGTGGTCGGTCAGGTTTTTCAGGCCGGGCTGAACCCCCCAATTATATTCGCCGGTCACAAAGATAAACGCGTCGGCAGCGCGGATTTTGGCGGCAAGTTCGGTCATCGCGGGCGGGGCCTCGCCCGGTGCATATTCCTTGAACATCCGGTCGAGCATCGGCAGGTCGACCGCCTTCGCATCGATCAGCTCGGCGGCGTCGCCCCGCGCGATCAACTGCCGCACAATGTAATCGGCGAGGCGGATGCCCTGACGGTCACGGCGGTAGGAGCCGAAAAAGACCAGGATCGAACGGCTCATGATGATGCTCCCTGTGATGTCAAGCCGTTGGGCTTGAGGGTGAGGCCGAGGCCGATCACGGCACCCAGCAGCAACGCAATGCCGCTCGCAATGACCGCTGCTAACCACCCCAGCTGATCGAACAATTGTCCGACAACGGCCGCGCCGACCAGCCCGCCCGAATAGTAAAAGAACAGGTAGAGCCCGCTCGCCGCCGCTTTCTCGGTCGTCGCAACGCGCCCGACAAAGCCCGTCGCGATCGCTTGGGCGAAAAACGTGCCCAGCGCAACCAGCACCATCCCGATGAACACTGCGACCACATCGGCCACGAGCATCAACGCCAACCCGCCGACCGCCAGCACCAGCGATAGCGGCAACACTCGCGCCGCGCCGTAACGGCTTGCGACTTGCCCGGCGAACGGCGTCGTCAGCATCGATGGGGCAAAGCACAGGAAAATCACGCCGATCGAGCGCATCGATACCGACAGCGGCGGCCCGGCCAGCACAAAACCGACATAAGTGAACACCCCGATGAACGCGAACAGGATAAGGAACCCGATCGCGTAGCAACGCCGCAGTCGCGCATCCCCAATATGGGTTACCCATGCGCTCCAGAAATGCCCTGGTGCGTGCATGCGCATCATCGGCGCGCTGCGGCTCAGGCTGGCCCGGACGAGCAAGGCACCGACCAGATTGAGTGCGGCGAATATATAAAAGCTGGTGGCAACGCCCGCCAGGCTGACGGCGGTGGACGCAATCAACCGCCCGATCAGGTTGCTGGCGACCACGCCCGTGACATAGGCGGCAAGCGAGGTGGCCGCTTCATCCGGGCTGCATTGTTCGGCAAGATAGGTGATGGTGAGCGTGAAAGCCGTTGCCATGCACAGCCCCTGCGCAATCCGCAGCAGCGCAAATATCAGCGGATTTGGAGCAAAGGCGAGCAGCGTTGTTGGGATCGCGAGCAGCGCGAGGCTGACCCAGATGCCCCGCCGACGGTCAATGTCCCCCGCCAGCACCCCGGCGAGCAGCCCGGCAATCGCCATCCCGATCGTGCCGGCATTGGCCGCAACCCCGATCGCGCCCGGCGTCACCCCGAACCGCGTCGCCAGTACCGGCAGAATTGCTTGCGTCGCAAACAGATCAGCCAGCGTCAAAAAGCCGATAACGCCGATAATCAGCGTGCGCAAAATCGGCTGTGCTGCCATTTGCGGGCGCGTGGTGCTGGCCATTGATATCCCCCAATGCCGGTCATGGGCGCTGGCGGTGCGGGGGTTTCCCACACCGCCAGGCCGGTCAGTCAGCGCGGCTTGACGTCTGACGAATAAAGGACGGCGGGCACTTTGCCGTTGTTCTTCCACCAGTGCGAAATGCCATCGGCTTCGCGCGATACATCGCCTGCCTTGTGCTGGATCGGCACCGTGCAGCTGCTGCGATATTCGGTGATCGCGCCGCGCGCGGTCAGGATGAGCGCGGGGCGCCCCTTGTGGCTGTGGAGCGGCACAACGCCGCCGGGCTGCACGACCAGACGGCGCGTGCGCAGGTCATGGCCATCGAACTTCAACTCGCTGCCCAGGTCGATAGAACCGACAACGTCATCGGTCACGCCCTTGGGCGCGGTGGCGGCACCGGTCAGCGGATTGGTGCCCGCTTTGCCCGCCGGGCAATCTCCCGCCACGGCGGGGGTCGCTGCGCCCAGCGCGGCTATGGCGGCGATCAAGGTCAATGCTTGACGGTTTGAACGAATAAACATGGCAATCTCCCGAATGACGGCGTCCGGTGCCGACGTATTGTTGCATTGCAATAACATCTGCACATGACGCCCATAGGTCATTCGCCGCGACTATCCTGCCTCGGCGACGTGCGGCTCTTACGCGCGATGGTGCGGTAAGAGACAGTCAAATGCTGTTATCAGGTCGATGCATAAAGCGTATGGATGTTGCCGCATAGCTTTTGGTTATCGTCCACATATGGGAACGGCATTTCCCTTGCGTTGACCATCTTGTCATTCGGGAGCCATCAAACCCCATCAGGAGCCTAGTCATGACTCATGCCCACCCCCTTGAAGGCCGCGTCGCGGTTGTGACCGGGTCCACCAGCGGGATCGGCCTTGGTATTGCGCGGGCGTTGGCCAGCGCGGGCGCCGATGTCGTCCTGAACGGCCTGGGCGAAGCCGACGTGATCGAGGCGACGCGCGCAGCACTTGCCGCCGAAACCGGCCGCACCATCCGCTTTGACGGTGCCAATCTGATTACGCCGGAAGGCGCGCGGGCGCTGGTGACGAACACCATTGCAGCCGCCGGGCGCGTGGATATTCTGGTCAACAATGCCGGTATCCAGTTCGTAAGCCCGATTGAGAATTTCCCGGAGGAGAAATGGGACGCGATCGTCGCGCTCAACCTGTCGGCGGCGTTTCACACCACCAAGGCGGCGTTCGGCGCGATGAAGGCGGCGGGTTGGGGGCGGATCATCAACATCGCCTCAGCGCACGGCCTGATCGCCTCGCCGTTCAAGAGCGCCTATGTGTCGGCCAAGCACGGAATTGTCGGCTTTACCAAGACCATCGCGCTTGAAGGGGCCGAGCATGGCGTCACGGTGAATGCAATTTGCCCCGGCTATGTCTGGACCCCGCTGGTCGACGGCCAAGTTGACGATACGGCGCGCGCGCGCGGGCTGACCCGTGAGCAGGTGATCCGCGACGTGCTGCTCGCCGCGCAACCGACCAAGCGCTTCGCCGAAGTTGAGGAGCTGGGGGCGCTGGCGGTGTTTCTGTCAGGCGACCTCGCGCGCTCGATAACGGGCACCGCGATCCCGGTCGACGGCGGCTGGACGGCACATTGAGGGACGCAAGCGCACGCGACACCGCAAGGGTTGCGGCCAGCGCGCGCGCTATAATCATCACGGGCGACAACCGCCCCGGCGAGGAATGACCATGATCGACAAGGAAAAATTCGGCCAGACGGTGCTGGTGCTTCAGGGTGGCGGCGCGCTGGGTGCGTATCAGGTTGGCGTGTTTCAGGCGCTGCACGAAGCTGGCGTCGTGCTTGACTGGGTGATCGGCACGTCGATTGGCGCGATCAATGCGTCATTGATCGCCGGGTCCGCGCCCGAGGACCGGCTCGCGAAAATGACCGAATTCTGGCGCCGCGTCGAACGGCTAAGCTATGTGCCCGGCCCGTTTCCGGCATGGATCACGGCGGCGGCGCGCAACATGCTGGCTGTCACCACCGGCGTGCCCAGTTTCTTTACGCCGCAGCCCGCCGCTTTCCTCAGCCAGCACGCGCCGCTTGGGCCAGAAGACGCGGGCTATTATTCGGTTGCACCGCTGAAGGAAACGCTGACCGATCTGGTCGATTTCGACCGGATCAACAACGGCCCGACCCGGCTGACGGTGGGCGCGTCGAACGTCAACACTGGCCAAATGACATATTTCGATTCGCGCGACATGAAAATCGACGTGCGGCATGTGATGGCGTCGGGTGCTCTCCCGCCTGCTTTTCCCGCGGTCCGGATCGACGGCGATCTTTACTGGGATGGCGGCATTTTGTCGAACACGCCGGTTGAGGCCGTGTTTGACGATAATCCGCGCCGCAATGCGTTGATCTTTGCGGTGCATCTGTGGAATGCCGAAGGCCGCGAGCCGGAAACCATCTGGGAAGTGATGAACCGGCAGAAGGACTTGCAATACTCCAGCCGCGCGGTCAGCCATGTTCAACGCCAGCGCCAGATTCACAATCTGCGCTCGGTTGTGTCGGAGCTGGTCGATCTTCTTCCGCCCGAATTGCGCAAAGACAATCGCGTCGCCGAATTGGCCAGCTATGGCTGCCGCACCAGGATGCATGTCGTGCGCCTGCTGGTGCCCGCGCTCGACAATGAGGACCATTCAAAGGACATCGACTTTTCACCGCGCGGCATCGCCGAACGCCGCGATGCGGGCTATGCGCACACGCGCGAGATGCTCGACAAGCGCCCCTGGGAAGCGCCCGTTCCCGAACACGAGGGCTTTGTACTGCACGAAGCGTGCGGCGGGGAAATGACGGCGCCGATTGGGGGCATGTAAAACGCCGCGATCGTGCGTTATGCTGACGAACGGTCTCATGCGGGAGTAATGTTCGTGACGACGCCAACTGCGCCGCCGGTGCCGGTCGATCAGGTTGAGGCCGCCTATGCCCATGCGCGCGCGATGGATGCGCCGCTCGCCGACAAGCTGCGTTACGTGGCGGATGCGGTGCGGGCAATGGACGCGGGCTTTGCCGATCAGGTCGATCGTTTTGTCGCCCGGCTCGCCGCCGTTTCGGCTGGACAGTCAGCGCCAGGATGTGGCGAAAAGCTGCCAGGTTTCATGCTTCCCGATTCAACTGGCCGGTTGGTGTCGCTCGATGCGTTGCTTTGCGACGGCCCAGTGGCGGTGGTGTTTGTGCGAGGGCACTGGTGCCCCTATTGCCGCCTGAATGTTGCTGATCTGGTCCGCACGGCGGCGACCGCCCATCCAATCCAGCTGGTGGTGATCGCGGGAGAGACGCAGGCCTATACCGCTGCGATGGCGGATGAGGTGGGCGCGACTTTTCCGATACTCAGCGATCTGGGCCATGGTTATGCGCTGTCGCTCAATCTGGCGATCTGGGTCGATGACGCGATGGCGTGCCTGATCGAGCAAGCAGGGTGGGATGTGCCCGCCTATCAGGGGCAGCCCGGTTGGCTGATGCCGATCCCCAGCGTGTTCGTGCTCGACCGCGATGGCATGATCATCGAACGTCATGTCGATGCCGATTACCGGCAACGCTTTGCGCTTGAACCGAAATTGCCCGAACTGAAAGCGCGGCTGGGCTTGGTTTAGGTCAGTGCGCGCGCCCAATCGGCACCGCGCAGCAGATTGAGCAGCGTTGCCCCCTCGCGCCCGCGTGGCCGCCCCGCGACGGTATAGGCCGAAACGCGGCGGTTCAGATCAAGCGTGGCATAGGCGATATGGCGCAGTTCGCTGTGCCGCAATGTGCTCGACGGTGCGACGCCGATGCCGAACCCGGCATTGAGCAGCGCGGCCAGATCGGCGTCATGTTCCACTTCGTGCGCGCCGTGCAGGTTGATGCCTGCCGCCGCCAGACGGTCGAGATCCGCCTGGCTCAGATCGGCGCCCGCGTGCAGCAGAAAGCGTTCCTCGGGCAAAAGCTCGCCGTCAATCTCAGCCGCATTGCGCTGTGCCCAGGGGTGCTCGGCACTGACCAGCAGGTCGAAGCTTTCGGTGAACATCGGCCAGATCTCCAGCCGGTCCCAATGTTCGTCGAGCGGGCCGCCGACCGCCAGATCGACATCGCCATTTTTGAGCAGTTGCGCGATCATGCACGCGCTGCCGCGCTTCAGCTTGAGCTGAAGGCCGGGGAAAGCGCGATACATCTCGCTCAAAATCGGCATTAACAGCGCAACGTCGACGGTGCGCGCAACCGCCAGCGACAATGTGGCAATGTCGCCCGCGCTCACCGATTTGGCGAGCGCCTTTGCGGTCAGTGCGCTTTCATAACATTGGCGCAACAAGGGCAGCATGCGCTGGCCCAAATCGCTCAGGTGCGACAGTCGCCCCTCGCGGCGGATCAGCTCGCCCCCCAGCTCATCCTCGAGCAGCTTGATCGCGCGGGTCAGCGCGGGCTGGCTGACATGGCATTCCTCCGCCGCGCGCGTGAAATTCAACGTCTTTGCAACCGCCAGAAAATAGCGGACCTGCTGCATTTCCATAACTCACCCGCCCTGCCCAACGGCATTCCCGGCGACGGCATTAGCGCGATCGCCGAAGGAAAGCCATGGGGCGGGGCAGGGCGGGCTGGTAACGCTGGGGTGCGGCTCAGCGCGTGGCGCCAGCCTTTGCAACCGAACCTGACACCATCTTGGCCATTTCAAACTGGGCCGTCCGGTTGGTGATCGAGTAGCGCTTGGCGATCCAGCCAAAGTCGTTCCACGAAATCCACACGGCGCCGTCGACATCTTCGCTGACCAGCATCCGTACCGGCCAATCGAGGCCCGCGACCGGATTGGCAGTCAAAAACTGCGTGCCCAGCGGCGGATTGCCGAACAGAATCAGCGTTGAGCGGCGCAGCTTGATCCCTGCTTTTTCGCCCAGCGCCTGTTGGTCGATGACGTTGAACAGCATTACGCCCTTGGCGGCGACATCGGCCTTGATCCGTTCAACCGTGGTATTGAAATCATTCGCGCTTTTCAGCCGTAGCACGCCTTGTGCCCTGGCGCTGGCGACGGGAGGCTGGTCCACCGGGGTCTGGGCAGCGAGCGGCGTGCTCGCAAACATCAGCGCTGAGGCAATCATCAAGCGGTTCATGGCAAATCCCTGTCTGTTGGTCTGCCCGCGCCGTTACCAGCGGGATCGCGACGAGCCCAATGCCCGCTGGCGATGGCATTCATAATCAGTTGCTATGGTACTGCTTTCTTGTCCTCGACGGCGTTATCGGCGAGGGTTGCTCGGTCAAGCACGATGGAGCCGGTCATGGAAGCAGCAGATGTCGTCATCGTCGGCGCCGGTCATGGTGGTGCACAGGCTGCGATTGCACTACGCCAGGGCGGCTTTGTGGGTTCGGTGTTGGTCGTCGGCGACGAACCCGAGCTTCCCTATGAACGGCCGCCGCTGTCCAAAGATTATCTAGCCGGGGACAAGGGGTTTGACCGGCTGTTGATCCGCAAGGCCGAGTTCTGGGCCGAACGCGGGATCGACTTTGCGCTGGGCGAGCGCGTGACGGCAGTAGAGGTGGGCGCGCACCGGCTGACATGTGCAAGCGGGCGCTCAATCGGCTACGGCCAGCTGATCTGGGGGGCGGGCGGCACCCCGCGCCGGTTGACATGCCCCGGAGCGGAGGCGCGCGGCGTGCATTATGTCCGCACCCGCGCCGATATTGATGGCGTCATCGCCGAGCTCGGCACTGCCCGGACGATTGCGGTGATCGGCGGTGGCTATATCGGGCTGGAGGCCGCGGCCGTGCTTGCCAAGCTGGGCAAGTCGGTCGTGCTGTTCGAAGCGGGGGAGCGGGTGCTGGCGCGGGTCGCTGGAGCAGCGCTGTCACGCTTCTTTGAAGTTGAGCACCGCGCGCATGGTGTCGCGCTCCACCTTGGCGCATCGGTGGCGGCGATCGAGGTCGCGGGCGGGTGCGCGGCTGGCGTGCGGCTGGCGGACGGCGCGGTCGTCGCCGCCGATCTGGTGATTGTCGGCATCGGCATTATCCCCAATGTCGCGCCATTGCTTGCCGCAGGGGCCGAAGGCGGCAATGGCGTGCGGGTGGATGCGCAGTGCCGCACTAGCGTGAGCGATGTGTTCGCGATCGGGGACTGCGCGCTCCATGCTAATCGTTACGCGGGCGGTGCCGAAATTCGGCTCGAATCGGTGCAGAATGCGAACGATCAGGCATCAACCGCAGCGCGCGCCATTATGGGCACGCCGACACCTTATGACGCGGTGCCCTGGTTCTGGTCGAACCAATATGATCTGAAGCTCCAGACGGTGGGCCTTTCGACTGGCCATGACGAAGCGATTTTGCGTGGTGATCCGGCGACCCGCAGTTTTTCAGTGGTTTATCGACGCGATGGCGCGGTGATCGCGCTCGATTGCGTCAATGCGGTGAAGGATTATGTCGCGGGACGCGCGCTCGTGGCAGGCGCAGTGCGCGCGGACGCGGCAGCGCTCGCCGACCCGGCGGTGCCGCTCAAGAGCCTTAGCGACGGTTAGGCGGGCACACTTGCATCCGCATAGGGCGGGGCGGGGATGGTTGCGAGTGCACTCGAGAGTGCGGTTGACCATCGGTGCGACAAATCGGTGAAATAGGGATCATCGGCGTCGATCCGCCGCGTGATGGCCGTGCCCTGTCGGTTTGGGGTCACCGCGATGTCGATGGGGAGGCCGACCGCCAGGTTGGACCGGATGGTCGAATCGAACGAAATCAGCGCCACCTTGACCGCCTGGCTCAGCGGTGTCTCGTAATCGAGCGCTCGGTCGAGAATCGGCTTGCCATATTTGTTCTCGCCAATCTGGAGATAGGGCGTGTCGGCGTGACATTCGATCGCATTGCCCGCGCCGTACACCAGGAACAGCCGTGTCGGCTCCCCGTTGATTGACCCGCCGACCAGAAAAGTCGTGTTGAAATTTATATCCGCCTGCGCCAGCCCTTCCAGCGCATCGCGCGAGGTGCGGATCGCGCGCCCCGCCGCAAGGGCTGCCGAAAAAATGTCCGGTACGGTAGCGAGCGTCTCAAGCTGGCCGGTTTCCGGGTGCAGGATGCCGTGGTTCAGCCGCTGGAGCGCAGCCTGTGTGGTCGAGAGGCTGCCCGCCGACGCGATCATGATGAGCCGTTCGCCGTCATTCCCGAACAGCCGCAGCTTGCGATAAGTGGAGATGTTATCGACCCCGGCATTGGTGCGGGTGTCCGCCAGCATAGCCAGCCCTTCACGGACCAGAATACCGACACAATAGGTCACTCGTCGCCTCCCCGCCGCTCGTTAGTTTTGCGATTGGCGCATCGCGTCGCTGGCATCCACCGTCACGTTTAACACCTCGCCGCCGCCGCCGCGGCGCGCACCGCGAAGCGGCGCGGCGTCACGATAGTCCAGGCCAGTGGCGACGCGCAAATAGGATGTGGTGGGACAAATTCCGTTTGCTGGATCAAAAGCAACCCACCCCAGACCCGGCACCAGCGCCTCTGCCCAGGCATGAGCGGCGCTCTGCGGCGCGGTGCGCGCCAGATGGCCAGAAACATAGCGTGCGGGGATCCCCAATATCCGTGCCGCACTGATGAAGATGTGCGCAAAATCCTGACAAACACCGTGGCCCGCGATCAGCGCTTCGGCGGCACTGGTGCGCGCGGTCGTCGCCCCGACCTCAAAGCGCATTTCGGCATAAAGTGTCGTGCACAGCGCGTGCAGAGCGGCGAGCGGCTCGCGATCGGCAAACCGCTCGGCCAGCGCGCCAATCGCCGGGTCGGGCTTGGTGAGTGGTGTCTGGCGCAAAAACACTGCCGACGGCAACACTTCGGGCGCGCGCACGATCCCGGCTGTATCGGCAGTCTCCGCCTCGCCCGTGACGGTGATCGTTACATCGGATGTCGGCCCATCAGCGTAAAACATCGTCACGCGATTCCCGAAAGCGTCGGTGCTCTCGCGAAAGCTGCCATCGATATCCGCGTCGATCCGCCAGCCGATTACATGCTGCCCATCATGGTTGGTGGGCGACAGTCGCAGCGCCTGAATCACGTCGGTGGCGGGCACGTCATAGCGATAATGGGTGGTGTGATGGATTCTAAGGCGCATTAGAACAGATATTGCTCGCTGATGAGCACTCCCAGCCGGTTATTTTCCGATAAGAAGCCCAGGATCGCCTGATGCAGACCGCTTGAGAAGATGGTTTCGATTCGCGCCTTGCCAAAGGTCGTCGCCATTGCGACCGCTTGCCGGTGCGCGGGGCCACGCCGTCCGGTCATCGTGCCGAGCAGGTCGAGATATCGCACCATATCCCCCGCACATGCGGCCAGCGAACGCGGCATCCGTTCGTTGAGGATCAGCAAGTCAGCGACCAGCCACGGCTTCACATTGTCGCGGTAAACATGGCGATAGGCGGTGAGCGCCGAGACCGTCCGCAAAATCGTCGTCCATTGGAAATAGTCGAGGCTGCCGCCCACCGGCTCGTCACGCGGGAGCAGCAAGTGATATTTCACGTCGAGCAGCCGCGCGGTATTGTCTGCCCGTTCGATTGTTGCGCCCATGCGCAGGAACCAATAGGCTTCGTCGCGGAGCATCGTGCGGTGCGTCGCGCCGTCGAAGGACAATGCTGCGGCCTTCACCGAATCGAGCAGCCGGGTGAGCGTCGGTCGGCTGTCGAGTGCGGTGCCAAAGCGTTGCATGTCGAGCCATGCGCCGTTGATCGCTTCCCACCCCTCCGCCGTCATCGCGGTGCGCACCGCGCGGGCATTGGTGCGGGCGCGTTCGATGCAACTGCGCATCGACGAGGGGTTGTTCGGGTCAAGCGACAGAAACTGCAACGCGGCTTCCTCGCTCAGCGTCGGGTGCGTCGCCTTGAAACTATCGCGCGCACCGGCGGCCGCCAGCGCGCCGCTCCACGCAGCTACATCGCCGCCATAGCTCGACGGGAGCGCCGCCAGCCGGATGGTCGCGTCGATAAGTCGCGAGACGAAATCCGCGCGCTCGATATAGCGGCCGGTCCAGAACAGGGCACTGGCGGTGCGCGATAACACTTAACAGCCCCCCCTAATCATCGAGCACCCAAGTGTCTTTGGTGCCGCCGCCCTGGCTCGAATTGACCACCAGCGACCCTTCTTTCAGCGCGACGCGGGTGAGCCCGCCGGGCACGATCGTCGATCCCTTGGCCCCGGTCAGCACAAACGGCCGCAGATCGACATGGCGCGGCACAATCCCGCTCTGCCCCAGCGTCGGGCAGGTCGACAGCGCCAGCGTTGGCTGGGCAATGAACTTGTCAGGACTGGTGGTCAGTTTTGCACGAAATGCCTCAATCTCACTTGTGCTTGCGTGCGGGCCGACCAGCATCCCGTAACCGCCCGACCCGTCCACTTCCTTCACCACCAGCTCGGCGAGATGATCGAGCACATAGGAAAGCGCGTCCGCCTCGCGGCATCGCCAGGTCGGCACATTTTCGAGCAGGGCATCTTGTCCGGTATAAAATCGCACAATTTCGGGCATATAGCTGTAAATCGCCTTGTCGTCGGCGATACCGGTGCCGATGGCATTGGCGATGGTGAGATTGCCGGCGGCGTGCGCGGCCACGATCCCCGACACGCCCAGCATCGATTCGGCGCGAAAAGCGAGCGGATCAAGATAATCATCATCGACCCGGCGATAGAGCACGTCGATCCGTTTTGGCCCCTCGGTCGTGCGCATATATAGCACATCGTCGCGCACGCTCAGGTCGCTGCCCTCGACCAGCTCGACCCCAAGCTTGTCGGCCAGAAAGCTGTGCTCATAATAGGCGGAATTGTGATAGCCCGGCGTCAGCACCGCGACTGTCGGCTCGCGCGCGCATCGTGGCGGCGCAACCGAGCGCAGCGTGGCGAGCAGGGTTTCCGGATAATCCTCTACTGGCGCAACCCGGTGCTTGTTGAACAATTCGGGCAGCAACCGCAGCATGACTTCTCGGTTTTCCAACATGTAAGACACGCCGGACGGGGTGCGGGCATTATCCTCCAGCACGTAAAACTGATCCGCGCCGGTGCGGACAATATCGATCCCGGCGATATGCGTGTACACGCCGTGCGCGGGCCGCAGCGTGGTGGCCGCGAGGCAGAATTGCGGGTTTTGCAGCACCAGCGCGTCGGGCAGGATCCCCGCCCGCAAAATCTCGCGCGGGCCGTAAATGTCGTTCAGGAACATGTTTAGCGCGCGCACCCGCTGGATCAGCCCCGCCTCCAACCTTTGCCATTCGCGGCGCGACACGATGCGCGGGATGATGTCGAACGGGATCAGCCGTTCGGCGGCGTCCGCATCACCATAAACGGCAAAGGTAATGCCGATGCGGCGGAAGAACAGCTCGGCCTGCGCGCGGCGCGTCTGGAGCAAGTCGGCGGGGGCGGTGTCGAGCCAATGCGCGATTCGCGCATAGGGATCGCGGATCGCCGATCCGTCACCCTGCATCTCGTCAAACGCCGTTTCCGCCAAAGGCCGCCCTCCGTGCCGTGGACCAATCTTGCGCGCTGCATTGCACAAGCGCAAGCAATTGATTGCGGGCGGGCGGCCCAGGGGCGATTAATTACCCGGCGCGCTGTCCGGATCGTCGTCAGCGTCCTCAGGTACCGCTTCGAACAGACGGACAGCGGCGCGGAGCCGCTCGCGGCAGACCGAGCGACCCAACAGCGCCATCGACCCGAACAGCGGCAGCGAGCGGCGCGACCCCGTGATCGCAACGAACAGCACCGGCGTGGTATCGCGCGCCTTCAGCCCCAGCTCGACCGACATTGCCTTGACCGCGTCGAACAGCGCGGTCTCGCTCCATTCGGGCAGCTTTTCCACGAGCGCAAAGGTCGCGGCGAGCACTTGCGCCACCTGACTCGCGCTCAGCTTTTCCATCGGGAAATCGTCGCGCGTCACAGTCACCTGCGCCGAGAACAGAAACGCCATCAGCGGGGCAAGATCGGCCAGCTTGTCCACCCGCGTCCGCGCAAGTTCGAGCGCGCGCACGAATTTGTCATCGGGATTTGCCCAGTCAATGACGCGGGGCAGGAACGCCTCCGGCGCCAAACGCTCGCGCAGCCAGCGCCCGTTCAGCCAGTCGAGCTTTGCCAGATCAAACACCGCGCCCGCTTTCGACACCGACCCGATGTCGAACCGGTCGATAAACTCGGCCTTGGTCATCAATTCTTCCTCGCCCTCCGCCGGGCGCACAAACAACAGGCCAAGGAAATTGACCATCGCCTCAGGCAGATACCCCTGCGCCTGGAACCAGGAGGTCGAGGTCGGGTTGCGCCGTTTCGACAGTTTCGACCGGTCGAGCGCGCGCATCAGCGGCAAATGGATGAACTCCGGCGGGGTCAGCCCAAGCTGGCGATAGAGCAGGATGTGCTTGGGGGTGGAGGCCATCCACTCCTCACCCCGGATCACATGGCTGATCGCCATTTCGGTATCGTCGACGACATTGGCGAGGTGGTAAGTCGGCATTCCGTCCGATTTGACGAGCACCTGCATGTCGACGCTCGCCCATGGCATCGACACGGGACCGTAAACGCCATCGGTAAAGTCGCAAGCGCCCTCGCGCGGGACTTTCATGCGTAGCACATGCGGCTCGCCCGCCGCCACGCGGGCCTCGGCCTCGGCGGGGTCGAGGGTCAGGCAGTGGCCGTCATATTGCGGGGGAATGTTGGCGCGGCGCTGGGCGTTGCGCACTTCCTCCAGCCGCTCGGCCGAACAGAAGCAGCGAAAGGCATTGCCGTCGGCCAGCAGCTTGTCGGCATAGCCCGCGTAGATGCGCTTGCGCTCGCTCTGGCGATAGGGGGCGTGGGGGCCGCCTTTGTCGGGGCCTTCATCCCATTCGAGCCCCATCCAGGCGAACGCCTCCATGATCTTGGCCTCGCTGTCGGGAGTGGATCGGCTCTGGTCGGTATCCTCGATCCGCAGGATGAACTTGCCGCCATGCCGGCGGGCAAAGGCTTCGTTGATGAGCGCGGTATAAAGCGTGCCGACATGCGGCTCGCCCGTTGGCGAGGGAGCAATACGGACACGGACGGGACGGGACATAAGGGGGACTTTCGGGTGGAGTCTGGTGTGGGGGTGCGGTTAG
>DHHS01000170.1:0-36932 GCA_002403415.1 Sphingomonas sp. UBA4766
ATTTCGGCGGCGGCAATCTCTGCCTGTTTCTGCGCCCGCTCAGCCCGCAGCCGGTCGAGCAATTGCGGGTCGTTGTCGACGATGCGCGCAATCGGATCGCCCTGTTTCACCAGCGTGCCGTCGGTGACATACCAACGCTCGATCCGCCCCGGCACCAGCGCCGTGATGTTCTGCACCCGGTCGCGCGGGTCGAGCGCGATGACCGAGCCGGTACCCTGCGCCGTTTGCACCCAGGGCACATAGACCAGCCCTGCCAACGACAGCACAATCGCGATGCCCAGGATAATCGCGATCGCGCGCAATGCGCGGGGCGTGCGCAGCCGCGCCAGCGTCTTGAACTGGGCGAGTTGTTCAGCGTGCGTCTGCATTGCGCGCCTCCCCCGATGCGGCATGGCGCAGCGTGTCGAACGTCACGCGATCTGCCTCGATCCACTGCCGATCGCGGCCGAGCCACAAATGCCCGTCGAGCACGGGCGGATTATTGCGGTGCGTGAAATAGAGCAATGTCGTCGGCAACGGTTTAAACGCCTCCAAAATCCGGTTCATCTCATCGGCGGGCACCATGTCGAACAGCGGCGACAGCAGCAGCAATTTCGGCTGCGAGAGGAACGCGCCCGCCAGCTTCAGCCGCATCATCTCTGGCAGCGACAGCGGCCACCCGGTCGACGCCAGCACCGTGTCTAGCCCTTCGGGCAATTGCCCAATCCGCCGGTCGATGCCGAGCAGCTTTAGGGCGGCCATCATCTTGCCCGGATCATCATCGGGCGAACAGAGTTCGAGATAATCGCGCACCGAACATTCAACGATCGTCGGCCGATCGAGCACGATTACGTCGCTGCGCAAGCGATAGGCGTCGAGCACGCTCAGCTCTGCGCCGCCCAGGGTGATGAACCCGGCATCGGGCGGCCGGTGGCGCTTCAGCAGCAGGGCAAAGGCGCGCTGCGTCTCGGGGTCGGCGGCGGCGACCAGCTTGGCGCGGTGCGGTATCGCGCAGTCGAGCCGGATGTCGCCCAGCCGCACGTCCGCGAAAACCAGATCGCCCGCCGCCTCGCCCGTACCGGTGACGCGCCCCGGCACTTCCTGAGGGATTGCATAGAGCAAGCCCAATTCCTCCACCGCCGTCACCAGATCATAGAAAATGTCGAGATAGGGCCCGATTTGCGCAAAGCCGAAAAAGATGCTCGACAGGATCAGTTCTGCTGCAACCAATTGTCCGATCGAAAGCTGACCTTGGATGACAAGCCACCCGCCCATTGCCAGCAAACCAGCACTTGCCACCGCATAAAGCACCAGATACGCAACCGTCTGGGTAAAGCTATAGTTGAAATGCCGCCGATACGCTTTGATATAGCGTGCAGTCATTGCCTCTGATTTATCGATCGCATAGCTGATATGGCGGCCTGATTTATAGAAACCATTCGATGCGCCAACGCTTTCAAGCCAGTGCGCGGTATCATACTTTGCATGGCTGACCGCAACCGCCGACGTCATTGCACCGCGCGACCAGATGCGCCAGATCAACCAGGCGATCAGGATGAACAACAGATTGAAGCCCAGGAAAAACGGGTGGTAAAATGAGGTCACTACAAAACCGACCGCCGACTGCAGCAAAATCGTGAACAGCCCGATCAACAGCGACGGCACCGATTTTTGAATGTTCATCACTTCGAAATAGCGATTGAACAAATCACCTTTGCGCGCATCCCCGAAAAACGGATCGCGCGAATGGACTGCACGCAGCGTGATTTCCGCAACCAGTTGAGCAAAGATGCGCTGGCGGAATACTTCCATCAAATGCACGCGAAATGCGCTCAACACTGCCGACAACATCAGCAGCGCAAATAATAATCCCGCCAGCGTGAATAGCGGTGCGGGCAATGCCGTATTGGCGACGCTGTTGATCAGCAACTGCACCGAAATCGGCGTTGCCAGCGACAACAGGCTGATCCCGACGCCATAGACGACCGCCAAAGTGAAAAAGGCGCGGTCCGGCCCCAGAATCGGCGCGGCCCAGCGAATGAAATCGCGCAACCTCACCGTTTGATGCACTTCACCCGCCATGCGTCACTCCCTGAACGGCACTGATCGCCGATGTTGCGCCGCAATAAATAGCGCGCATTTCAATAGTTTCAACACACATCCATGACAATTATTGATAGGATTATCCTATTGAAAGGATCGACCGCTCGACATCGCGAACGATGTCGGCCAATTGGTGATACGCACTCGCCCGCCCCGCGCGGCGCCGCCACGCCATCGCCAGTTCGCGATACATCGGCTTGCCGCGCACCGACCGCACGATTACATCGTCGCCATCGCGGATTTCCGACCGGATGTAGAGCGACGGCAACAGCGCCAGCCCCATGCCCAGCCCCGCCATCTGCCGGATCGCGTCGAGACTGGTCCCCTCATAGGCGCGCAGCACCGGCGCGCCGACCGCTTCGCCCAGCGCGACGATCTGCTCGGTCATCTTGTAGTGCGGGGACAGGGTAAGCAACCCGCGCCCCGCGAGTGCGGTCGGGTCGATCACCTGCCCGTCGCCCAACGGATCATCGGCCGCCATCGCCAGTAACAATTCCTCGCGAAACAGCCGCTCGACCGTGAATTCGCGACCGATCACCGGCATCTGCACCAGCACCGCGTCATGCGTGCCTGCCGCCAGGTCGCGCAGCAAGTCGTCGGGGGCACCCTCGCGCACGTGCAGGCGCAGCGCGCGGTGATCGCGGTGGAGCCGCGCCACCACCCGCGGCATCAAATAGGGCCCGAGTGTGGGGGACACCCCCAGCCGGATCGTGCCCGACAAGCCCATCGGATCATCGAGCGCCGATTCCTCAAGTGCGGCGACATCGACCAGGATCGCCTGCGCGCGCTGCACGATGTCGCGGCCAATCGGCGTCAGCGTGGCCGTGGTCGTGCCGCGCTCGACGATCCGCACGCCAAGCCGCGTCTCAAGCTGCGCGATCTGCGCCGACAACGATGGCTGGGCCACCCCTACCCGCTCCGCCGCACGACGAAAATGGCCGGTATCAGCCAGCGCAACCAGATAGTGCAATTGGCGCAGGGTAATGTTGGGAGCCGCCATCCCCGCCGCCTATCAGCTTCCAACCGCAAAGTCAGCCGGGTGGCGCCCAAGCGGACGCGGTGGCGGGCCACGGACGATAGTGATGATCACTACGATTACGCCATAGCTCTCTGATGACCCCCTGGCCGAACCGCTATCTTGCGTAATCTGTCACCGATGCGCGGGACAATTCCGTCGCTGCTGTCCGTCGTCAGATCATTGCAGCGACATCCAGCCCCCCGCAGCGGTCCAGATGCGAGGCACTTCGTGCGCCGCGGTGATGAACTGGCCAGCAGCGACCTTGTCGGCGATCACCGATCGCGCCACCATCATGGGTCAGGTCGCGCGGTCGGCGCCTGCGGGCGCCTCAACCGCCCGGTGCATCCATGCACTGCGCTTCTATAAAACACCTTGTCTCGGTAGCCACGAAACCGAGCACAACGCATCCCACCTCTGGCATTTGACAGTCAAGCAGTCACTCAGCCTCGACAATCCTGCACTGCGCGCCGCTCTGGCGCGATCCGGCGCTCGCTCATATGCAGGCGGGGTTGCAGTCAGCTGACTCCTGTCAGGTGCGGGCTTTGCGTCGATAGGCTGTCGGGGTGAGCCCGTAGTGTCGGCGAAAGAGCCGCGCAAAATGGGCTGGAGATTGATAACCTGTTTCGAAGGCAACATCCGTGATGGCCAAATTGGTCGTTTCCAGCAGCACACAGGCTCGCTCCAACCTAATCTTCGTCAGATATTGGTGCGGCGGAACACCAACGGAGCGCTTGAAACTGCGGATGAAATGAAAGGGCGAAAGTCGCGCTTCCGCCGCAAGATCGGCGATCGACAAATCATCTGCGTAGCGACTTTGGAGCACTTCAATTGTACGTTTTTGCTGCCAGGGAGCAAGACCTGAGGTGAGAAGATCGGAGCATTCTGTTAATCTCGACCATGTCCGAAGCATTCTTACGGTCAGGGCCAGCGAAACGCTGTCCAGCATCATCTGGCTGCCGCCGCTCGGAGCCTGGATTTCCTGAGCAACCAGTCGGCCCATCCGGGCGATCATTGGATCGTCCTGGAGACCGCGCTGCTGCAATTCGACCGACCCGGGACAATTGAATTCCTCCGTCGCGCTCTGCTGCAACAATTTGTCGGGAAGATAGAGATGCATGCACTGACCACAGGCAGAGTAGGTGACGGAACGCGGCGCTTCTCCTGCTCGCACCAGGGCCGTGCTGCCCGGAGCAATGCGCCGATGGAAGACGTGGCGGCCATCGATAAAGAGGCTGCTCTCGCCCCCGCCGAAAAGGCAAGTCTCGATCATGTGCGTGTGCGGGCAGGCAGGGCGTGACGCTTCGCTATTGGCGAAAACATCAGATTGCCAAAGTGCAGCCGACATGCCCAATGAGCCAAAACCCTTGGCTATGGGCGTTTGGCTGTAGGAAAGCTCTATCCGATCTGCGTTGAGCGGACCGGTTTCAGTCCCGGGCAGACTGCCGGTCGGATCAGACACTGTTGACACAAGCTATCCCACTTCTCGCTTGGCCCATAGCACACTGGCGGTGTTCGGCGCCCAACTCGAACAGGAACGGCGCGGGGTTGAACCCTCCCTTCGGCCTACCCGCTTTCTTGCACGGCAATACCTGTCGTACCCTGGCGGTCGCTTGCCGAATGATGGGGATCACGTTGCGCGACCCAATCACCTGTTCCGTTCGCGCCGATAGGCTGTCGGCGTCATCCCGTAATGTCGGCGAAAGAGCCGCGCAAAATGGGCTGGAGATTGGTAACCAGTTTCGAAGGCAACATCCGTGATGGCCAAATCGGTAGTCTCCAGCAGTACACGGGCGCGTTCCATCCTTATCTGCGTCAGATATTGATGCGGCGGAACACCAACGGACGCCTTGAAACTGCGGATGAAATGAAACGGGGAAAGCCGCGCCTCCGCTGCAAGATCGTCGATCGACAAATTCTCGTGATAGCGACTTTGAAGCTGCTCAATGGCGCGCTGTTGCTGCCAGGGCGCAAGGCCTGACCGATGCAGTTCGGTGGGTGCTGACAGGCTCGACCAGGACCGCAGCACGTGGACGACCAGGGCCAAAGAAACGCTGTCCAGCATCATCCGGCTGCCGCAGCTCGGAATCCGAATTTCTTGCGCAACAATCTTTCCCAACTGGGTGATGGCCGGATCGACTCTGAGATCGCTTGGCAGCAGCTCGACCTGAGCATTTTGCCCAAAGCCATCTTCCGCACTTTGTTGCAACAGACTGTCTGGCAGATAGAGATGCAGACAGTGACCCCAGCCGGCGTGGGTGACGGCACGTGCCGTGTCTCCCGCCCGAAGAATGCCCGTACTGCCAGGAACGATCTGCCGACGATAACGAAAACGACCATTGATGAAAGAGCTACTCTCGCCCCCGCCGTTAAGGCAGGTCGAAATCGCATGGGTATGCTGGCAGGCGGGGATATTGTGATCGAAACCCGCGAAGATTTCCGTTTGCCAAAGTGCCGCTGACACACCCAGGGAGCCGAGGCCCTTGGCTATGGTTTGCTTCGCATAAATCGCCTCTGTCCGGTCCGGGCTATGCCGACCGGATGCTGTCTCGTGCTGGTCGCCCGTTCGGTCGGGTACTGTTGCCACAAGCTACCCCCAAGGTCACAAGCAATCGGGGAGTTGCTAAAGACAGTCAACATCGCCAGCGATTCGCTATTGACCTGTTGATAGCACATTTTTGATGTTTTCAGAACGTAACATCGCCGCGCACGGAACACCTGACCGAGTTCGCAACCGAGGACATCGGCATCTCTGTGCTCGTCGCTGGTCGCTCCGCTGCATTCGCCGTTATGGATCAGACGGCGACCGTTGGAGAAAGTCGCCAGCCTGGGCCGCCATTGTCGAGGGCGATCAAAAGCCGGCTAAACCCTGCGGGCTGTTATAGGCAATTGGATGGCGCGACACTTCGGCCAAGCTGCCATTCTTGACCACACGATAGGCAATCAGCGTCGAGGCGTTGCCAAATATCTGGTACAGAAAAGCGTCGTCGGGGCTCAACCAGCTGTCGCTTGGGCCACTGCTGACCAGGCCATTGACGGCGCGGAAGGTGCCATCGCCGGGGATTGGATCGTTCGCAGGATCTTTGAGAATCCGCAGCGTAGCCCCGTCGAGCGCGAAGCTGGTCAAGCTGCCATATCCGAAATTGGTCGCATAAACGCGCTTGCCGTCGGCGGATATCGCCAGCCAGCAAAGCTCCGAGGGCTTGCCAGCAGCGGTATTGATCTGGACCGCTGCTCCACTGGTAACGTGCCCCTTCGCGTCGATATGGCTGATCGCGATCCCGTCGGACACCGCATAGCCGTTGATGAAGGTGCCCGGTCGACCTTTTACGAAACCGATGTAGAAGGGGCCGGCTCCCCCCGCATCATTGAAGATCGGTTCACGCAAGGCGCCCCGCGAATCGATCGGGAAGACGACCAGCCCGTCTTTGTCGGGCGCGTTGGCAACAACCAGCTTTGCCGATCCATCGGCATTTTCCGCCGGGCGAAAATCAAACAATATGTCGACGAGAAGAAACTTCTGATCGGGCGACAGAACCAACTGGGTGGGGATTCGGTCGGTCTTGGTGGCGTTGTTGACGCTGTAGCGCGCGTCGCGCAACGTCAGTTTGCCGGCCTTTTCCGAAAACGCGCGAATATGGTTGGGTCCGAAGGCATGGAGCACGAACAGCGTATGGCTCGCCGGGCTATAGGCGAGCGACTTGGCCGTGCCGCTTTTGCCGGTTACCGGTTCGCCAGTGCTCTGGCGATCGAGCAGCGTAAGGCGACCACCGGCCGCAACACGAAAGCTCTACACCGTATTGTCGCCGCCATTGGTGGCAAACAGCAGCTTATTGCCCGGGGCCAGGATGACGCTGCCGGCACCTTCGAAGGCATTGGGTGCGCTGGCTTGCCCGCTGACTGGCTTGAATACGCCCGACCCGGCACCGCCCGTGGCGACGCGCTCAACCTCGGCCAGCGTGCCGTCGGCACGACGCGCGAAATGCACGATCTCGTTGGCGATGGTGTTGGACTGCATGTAAAGGTGGCCGACCACCTTTGCCGACGTGGGCGTCGGCTGCTGCAGCGCAGCAACGGTGAGCGTGAGAGCCGCTACTTTCGCGGTCTGCGCTACACCGATACCGAACAATATCAAGGCGACCAGGGCGAGCTTGAAACGCATAACCAATGTCTCCAATAGTTTTCCGCGCGTCATGGCGCCCGTTTCAATGCCGATGCCAGGTTAAAGCCTATCACGGGTTCAGCCTTATTTTTTCAGAACCGGATAGCCTTCTACATAGGTCCAGTCGGTGGCTTTGGCCGGCACATGGCACGTCAGACAGTCGGTCTTGTAATCGGTCGATGTTGTCTTGGTCGGTGCGCCCTGGTCAAACCACGCCCAGCCCCAGCCTTCGCCCCACAATTTGTTGTCGGGATGGCTGTTCTTGCTGTCCTTGACCATCACGAACCAGCCTTTCAGCGTTTTCGTATGGCTGACCGTGCCCGTTGTCATAGGCCCTGTCGTCGCCTCGAAAACCTCTTTTACCAGCGTCGCGCCGTCCGGGAACTTGCCAGTGGCGCGATGCCCGGCTGCGGCACCGGGTGACGCATAGACGATGTGCATCTCCTTCGATCCTGCTGCCTTGTCGTCCGCCACGGCCCAAGTGCCGAGATACTGATAGGTATCACGATAATTGGCCGGTACCCGCAGGGTGCCCGAGGCGTCAGCGCCACTGTCGACAGCAACGCTGTCAACAACGGCACTTGATTTCGGTTGCGGCGCACAGGCCGTCACGATCAGGGCACCGGCCAACGATAACGCTCGCAACCCGACAACTGTGGCACCACGGGGCAGCATCTCTATTGATCCAGCCGCGGATAGAACTGCGTCCACACCATATCTTTCTTGGCACCATCGATATGACATTGCGCGCACTCACCGATCGGCCTCAATTTGGCAGTCTCAAATTTCGGCTCGCCATGATTGAAGTTATAATATCCCCAGTTTTGAGTGTCCGCATAACGCTTGCTGTCCTTGACCGAAACATCCGCGCCATTGAGCTTGCCGGGGAAATATCCGCGCCCTGATGCCTCGTCGCGCGACCCGTCCGGATATGTTCCTTTCACGGTCAACTGAAGCTCCTTGAACATGATTGTTCCTTCCGGGAACACGCCGGTCTTCTTGTATTCGTCATAGGCCCATGGCTGGATATAGACGTTGTGGAACTCGGGGAAATTGGCCTTGCCATTGTTCAACCCATGCGGTGTCAACGGGGAGCCCATATAGACCCACCGTTCGAAGTTCTTGGGCAACACAAGTTCGCCCGCAGCGGTGTATTCCGGCATGTATCGCTCGACGGCAGGGCTGGCCACGGCAGTTTCATCGACCGGACCAGCCTTTGTTGCTTCTGACTTGCTGCAGCCTGCAAGAACAAGCAGAGAACATCCCAAAGAAAATGCGGCGAAGCTAGTTTTGGTCATCATGATTTCCTCTTTACCAACTGTTATGATCTCGGATTCAGCGTTTTGTGACGGGCGCCAAAACGCACTGAAGCTACGCGACAAGCTTTGCTCGCTGCCCGGCATCGGAGGCTGCAAGATACATCCTCGTGCCGGGCGCGAATTTGGCTCGGTATTGCATCCACCGGTCGAGACGCGCCGACGTCCAGACGCCGGTCGAAAGCCGACATGGTCCTGAGTGAGAGATCACGTAGTCCTGACTGCCTGCAGCGTCGCCCCTTGCGGTGCGAGGCGTTGCGCTGAAAGGAAAAATGCGGGCGTCGGCGGTGGTGGGGAAGGCGACCGACGCCCGGTTCCTGGTGGCTGCGAAGCTTGGCCAAAGCTCCAAAACAGCAGGAACGAGAGCTTGAACAGACAGCGCGTATCCGGACTTGAGGCCCTGCAATCAGATGAGGGTGCGGGTTACGCAACCTTGCGCACACGCCGACCGTCGCGAAGGCTGCATGGCATTCGCGGAAGGCGCAACGGTCATCATGCACCCGAGGCCCATCAGCCGGGAGCGAGATTTGAGTCTTGATGGCCGCCTCCCTCCGGTTAGCTGGTTGGTGCGCAGTCAAGTTGTCCAAAGGCGTTTGGATTGCAGGCAAGCTAACCGCTTGTGACAGAGTCCGCGCGCGCAATGCTGCTATTGACCGAACGATATTGCGCCATATTGGCCGTGGCGAGCATTTGGGGCCAACGCCTCGGCTGATCGTCAAGATCTGCATGGCTGCCGATTGATCGCATATCCACCGGCGCCCTGACCCGCCAACGGTCCTCGCACAAAGGACAGACAGGCTGCCTGAAATGCGCTGCGGCGAGGCGCGCCTTTGGAACGCAGGGCAAGATTTTCGGGTCCAGCGGTGCGCCATTCGCGGCCAAAGGGCGCGCCTGTCCCAAGCGAGCGCCCCATGTCATGATTGCGATTTTCACCTTCGTTCTATCCGCCCTTGCAGCCTATTTCCGCAGCACAAGCACAGGCGTTGAAGGGGGGCAGCCGTCGTCCAGGTCTGGCTGGCGTGCGACGTTGGCGTTGGGTGCGGCAGCGTGCATCATTGCGCAGCATGCGGCCATGCCGCCACGCCAGCCTTGCCCAGCCGGTCTCGCATTGGTGACGGTTCAGATATTGTCCGGCTGATCGCGCTTCTTCGATGCGTGCGCCACTTGACGCGGTGCCTCGCCGGTGACCCTGGCAAACACCCGCGAAAAGGCGGCCGCGCTGTCATATCCGACGCGTCCGGCCACGATCTTGACCGGCTTGCCTTTGGCGAGAAGTTCGCGCGCCAGCGTCATTCGCCAGCGGGTCAGATAGTCCATCGGGGTCCTCCCGACACACGCGCGAAAATGCGTGGCAAAGCGGGTGCGTGACATACCGGCCACCTCGGCAAGATCATCGAGCGACCATGACCGCCGGGGCTGTTCGTGCATTGCCGTCAACGCCTTGGCCAGCCGGGGATCGGCAAGGCCGCCCAGCACACCACCGCTTACCGTGCCACTGGCCACAACATGCCGCACGATCAGGATCAAAAGATAATCGAACAGATGGTCGATGGCGGCCTGCCGCCCGTCGTCCTCACCAAACCCTTCGGCAAGCAACAGTTCGCAGACCGGCCCCATCGCCGGGTGCTCGGCCAACGGAAACAAGACAAGCTCGGGCAGTCCTTCGCCAATCGGGTTGCCGACATCGCCGCCCAGATCGACCTTGGCACACACAAGATCAGCCCCTCCTTCTGGGGGCGCCGTCAAGCTGTGCGCCCGCCCGCGGGGGAAGAAAACCAGCATGGGTTCGCTGATCTTTATGTCTGCCGCGCCAGTGCGGCTTAACGTCAGTTCCCCCTTTCTGAGGAGGTGAAGATAGCCACATTCGGTAAACTGCGCCGCGTTGCACAAATTGCCCGAGAAGAACGCCCGCGCGCTCGGGGCGGTGTGCGCAAACAGGGCGGCAAGGTTATCCATTTGAACGATCTGCAATGAAGTTGGCACCTATCTGCATCGATAGCAGCCCATATAGCTGTTGTGCAACCCCGCACCGATCATGAAAGGAAATTCAAATGCCCCGTATCAACCCCGTAGAACTCGCCACCGCTGACACTGGCGTCCAGGCAACCCTCGGCGCTGTCAAGGCGAAGATTGGCATGGTCCCCAATCTGTTTGCAACCTTCGCTCAGGCCCCCGCCGTGCTGAACGGCAACCTCGCTTTCGCCGATGCGCTGACCAAGGGCGTTCTGACCGCCGCACAGCGCGAAATCGTTTCGCTCGCTGTCGCCCAGTATAACAGCTGCCACTATTGCCTGTCGGCACACACGCTGCTCGGCAAGGGTGCCGGCCTGTCGCCCGCTGCCATCCGCGCTGCCCGTCAGGGCAAGGGCGAAAGCGCGATCGACAACGCCATTGCGACGCTTGCGCTGCGTATCGTCGAAACGCGCGGTCAGGTCAGCGACGCCGATCTGTCTGAAGCCCGTCTCGCCGGTCTTGACGATGCCCGCATTGTCGAAATCGTCGGCAATGTTGCGCACAATGTGCTGACCAACTTCATGAACAACGTCGCCCAGACCAAGATCGACTTCCCGGTCGTCGATGTGGCGATTGCGGCCTGATCGTATTGCTTGCGGGCCGGTGCAACGCATCGGCCCGCGCCCCAACCTGATTTGAAAGGAACACGACCCATGAACCTGCAATTCCTCACCCCGAAGCTGCATGGCGCTTTGGACTATATCGCCGCTGGTGCGCTGATCGTGTTGCCCTTCCTGCTCGGTCTTCAGGGCATTGAGCTCTGGCTGTCCGTCGCGGGCGGTTCCGGCCTGATCCTCTACAGCCTGCTCACCGATTATGCGTTCGGTATAATCAAGCTGGTGTCTTTTGACCTCCACCTGTTGCTCGATCTCGCGGCTGGGGTGGCGTTCATTGTTGCGCCGTTCGTCCTCGGCTTCGGCTTCCTCGCATCAATCTATTATCCGGTGATGGCGGCTGGCGTGCTCGCGGTGGTTGCCTTTACCGCGCGTGCCGACCCATCAATCCGGCAGAGCGCCGCTGCCTGAGCACGTCTAACAAGGACACGACTGTTGTTATCAACAATGCCACCCTGCATGTCCCGGTCGCGGCATGCAGGGTACGGCACGTCTGGCGTGTGGCTCCACGATCTGGGTTATGGACCAACGCCCTCAGCGCCGTGATTCAGTCGGCAGGTGAAATTTCCTTACAGAGCTCAATGCCTCTCCGTTCTGGCTTTTGCAGCATCAGCCAACAGCGACCAGCCGATGAAAACGAGCCCGCTCGGCGCAAGGCGAGGCGGTGTGCGGCACTCCAACAGGGGTGCCGCTCCCCTTTATTTCTCCAGCACCGGATAGCCATCGACATAAGTCCAGTCGGTGGCTTTGGCCGGCTCGTGGCAGGTCAGACAATCTACCTTGTAATCGGTCGATGTTGTCTTGGTCGGCGCGCCCTGGTCAAACCATGCCCAGCCCCAGCCTTCGCCCCACAATTTGTTGTCGGGATGGCTGTTCTTGCTGTCCTTGACCATGACGAACCAGCCTTTCAGCGTTTTGGTATGGCTGACCGTGCCCGTCGTCATTGGTCCTGTCGTCGCCTCGAATACTTCTTTCACCAGCGTCGTGCCGTCCGCGAATTTGCCGTTGGCGCGATGCCCGGCTGCGGCACCGGGCGAGGCATAGACGATGTGCATCTCCTTCGATCCAGCTGCCTTGTCGTCTGCCACAGCCCAGGTTCCGAGATACTGATAGGTATCGCGATAATTGGTCGGCACCCGCAAGGTGCCCGAAGCGTCAGCGCCGCTGTCGACAGCCACTTTCTCGACCGGGCCGGTGGCGGTGGTTGCGGCTGGCTTGTCGCATCCGGCAACCGCAAGCAGCAGTGCGGTAAAGGCGAGCGGTTTGATCTTACGCATGCAAGCTTTCCTCGTATCAATTGTCTCGAATATGGTCGGAATCGGCTGGCTGGAACACGATGGACAGGCACGTGATTTGTAGGACTCGCTGAACACCATGGCGGAGCCGAAAGCTGAACAACAGTTCAGCATAAAGGTGTTTCGGGGTCAATTGGATTCTCCAGCCAAATCTCGACGGTCCATCGACAAGGGTTCCGAGGACGTCATGGCAGCAGTGTGACCTCGCGCTTCTGCGCCAGCGAGGTGTGGATCGCGGCAATCGACCCCGAGATCGCGCCTCGATGGGATCCAAAACTCAAGGTGCATTCCGCGATAAACGACCGAAACCTGCAACAGCGTACGCCTCGATTGGCGAGTCGCAAAGCTCTTGATCAAGACCCTGAACCGCGGAAAACGACCTCTGCTGTCGCAGGGTCAGGCGGCGAACGGTGCAGCGCGAGGAAGGCGTCGGCGATCTTCTCCGGCGCAAAAGCGGTGCCAGCTGCAACCTCACCAGCGATCGTGACCGTGCCAACGCGGATGCCACTGGGTGCCAGCTCTGCGGCCAGCATCAGCGCCAATGCGCGGATGCCGGCTTTGCCCACCGACAGCGAGGGTGCCTGAGGGGAGGGGTAAAGCGCAAGGCCGCCGCCGGTGAACAGCAAAGTCCCGCGCCCTGCTGCAATCATCGCCGGGGCGAGCGCCCGCGCGGCGACCAGCGCGCCGGTCACACACAGCTGGAAATCCGCATCAAAGCTTTCGGGTGTCGTCGCCAGCACCGGGCCCGGGCGCCACAGTGCCGCGTTATAGACCAAAACCTCGGCATCTCCGAACGCATCGCGCGCGGCATCGAGTGCCGTGGTCAGCGCGGTCGCATGACCGGCATCGGCAGCAAAACCGCGCGCCGCGATGCCGCTCGCGTGAAACGCCGTCACCGCCGCATCCAGCTTGGCGGTGTCACGCGCAATCAGCGCCAGCGGATAACCTTCTTTTGCGAAGGCCTCGGCGACGGCACCGCTTACGCCCGGCCCATAGCCGATGATGATCGCTGGCCCTTTTGATTGTGTCATATTGCGACCCGCCTATCCAAGGATCATCGGCGACAGCACGGGGGCCATCAGCATCTCGAACTCAAGATTGGTGGCCGAAACGATATTCTCGATGATCTTGCCGTCCTTAAGCCGCGCGACATGGGTTTCGTCGAACAGGATGATCCGGTTGGTCGCGGCGACTCCGTAATAGTCCTTGGCGTGGCATTGGCGCGAATGAAAGCGCGTTACCACGCGCGTGCCATCAGCGGATTCGAACTGGTCGATGATCTCGACCGGTGATTCCGCCGGAAAGGCGTCGGCAAAGCCGGTCAGCGTCGCCTTATATTCCTCGATACCTTCAATCGGCCCTGATGGTTTCAGCCCGGTAAACCCTCGAATATCGTGGTGCATGGTCGCATCTGCAGCCGCCAGATCGGCACGGCCAAGAAATTCGGTGGTAAATCGGCGTACGATTGCCAGATTGTCCATATTTCGCTCCTCAGCCCAGATTCGCTTCAATTATTTAACACTGCATACATTCTTTGGCGCCGTAACTGCAACAATAGCTATCGATGCGCGACGCTTTGATCTGCACGATCTTGCGCAAATCTCCGCCGGCAAGCCCAAAGCGTTGCAAGCGTCAGCCGCATGTTTGAAGTGCCGTCACCGACTGGAAGGCCAGCCGTAACCCTCTGGCGTTCTGCGCGGCGCAGAGCGTGCATGTGCGCTGCGGTGATCATGCTGTCATAACCGTCGTCCGCCGCTTGAGATCGCTTGGCCTTTGGGGCTGCCGCCAAAGTAATCGTCACCTGCATCGGCGGCGGGGGAATTGGCAGAAATCGGCAAGTGTTCGGAGATGAGGTACGAATTTATGCCTCATTTTAAATGAGAAAGATACTAAGCCTTCCCCTTGGGCACGGCGATGCCGCGGCCAAAACGGGCCTCCATCCGCTGCGTGTGCGCAACTAGCCTGGGAAAGCGCCGCAATATCGCCGCGAGTGACGTCTCCAGATTGGCAAAATGGATGGAGGCCAGCATACCATAGGCCGCCGCGTCGATGCTGCGCGGGACATCGCCCAGCATGAAGGGCTTGTCGCCCAATATCTGATCGAGCGCGAGCAGATTGGCCTCTGCCTTTTGCTGACGTTCAGCAACCGTATAGCGCCCATAGCCCTGCAGGCGAATGCGCCTGCGCACCCCCCGACGAAAGATCATCCCCACCAGCAGGCGCAGCGGCCAGGGCCACGGCCCCAGAAAATTGTCGCGAACATGGGGCCACACCGCATCGTCGTTCCATCGGCTGTCGATCAGCATGAAGAACATATGTTCGTCGATCATCTGCTGCACCGCGCGGCTCAGGCCGCGCTCGGCATCGCTCAGCCCGACATCAACATCGATCCCGTGACGCGCGCTCAGCGTAGCGATGATCACCTCACTATCGTCGATCCAGCTGCCGTCGTCTAATCTGACAAAGGGAACCCGTCGGCGGGGCGCACGCGACGCAAGGTTGCTCGCGACGCGCTCAAACTCCAGCCCGGCCAATTGCAGCCAAACATCGACCTTGAGGCAAAGATTGCTGGGCTGCATTCCGCCCCACGCAGCCTTGAAGATATGCAATGTCATCGTCATCAGCGCATCCTTGCCTTCGTCAGAGAGCTGGGGCCAGCATAGGCCATATTGTCTACCGTCGCGACCCACACCACAGACTTCTTCGAACCGCCAAGGGATTGTCGGAGGCTCCAATGCCTGAGAAAGCGGAGCCGATATGAGCAAAACAACGAACAAGTTTTCACCCGAGGTTCGTAGTCGCGCATCCACAGAAGCGGCGAGCAAGGTGCGAACTTCGGACCGTTACCAGAGTGAAGAAGGTGACTGCCGCTGTATTTGGCGAGGACTTGGCGGCGCGCACGAAGGGTGCGCCGCCTGCGTCCGTTGCTGATCTTGCTTGCACCTCTGCGGCGCTCGGCGCTTCCTCCGCTCCGGTTAAACGGAAGCGAAGGAGTCGGGTGATGGAGTACTTTGCAGGGCTCGATGTGTCGATCGAGGAGACCGCGATCTGTGTGGTTGGCGATGACGGCAAGGTGGTGCTGGAGACCGAAGTCCCGACCGATCCGCAGCAGATCGCCGATGCGCTGGAGCGCTATGCCGGACGCCTGCGCCGGGTCGGTCACGAAGCAGGATCGATCTCGCCCTGGCTGCATGCCGGGATGCTGGCGCTGGGGCTCCCGGCCGTGTGTCTGGAGACCCGCCACGTGCGCGCAGCGCTGTCGGCCCAGCGCAACAAGACCGATGCCGCCGATGCACTCGGCATCGCGCATATCATGCGCACGGGCTGGTTCCGCGAGGCGCATATTAAAACGGAAGACTGCTACCGGATCCGCCTGCTGCTGGTGCAGCGGCGCAACCTGAAGCGCAAGTTCCTCGATATCGAGAACGCCATCCGCCACTCATTGAAGGTGTTCGGGATCCGTCTCGGCAAGGTCGGCCGCGGATCGATGGAGAAGGCCGTGCGCGAGGCGGTTGCAGGCGATGCGATGACCGCCGGGCTGATGGACTGCATGCTCAGAGCCCGCGCAGCGCTGTGGGAGGAGTATCTCATCCTGCACAAGCTGGTCACCCAGCTGGCGATGCGCGACGAGCTGTGCCGCAGGTTCATGGCGATCCCCGGCGTCGGCCCGGTGACCTCCCTGAGCTTCAAGAGTGCGATCGACGATCCCGCCCGGTTCCGCCGGTCGCGCAATGTCGCTGCCTATTTTGGGCTCACCTCGCGCCGCTGGCAGTCGGGTAGCTCGATCGACGTAAAGGGGCGGATCAGCAAGGCGGGTGATCCCGATGTGCGCCGCGCGCTCTATGAAGCTGCATCCGCGATGCTCACCCGGTTCAAGGGCCGCGATACGATCAAGAGCTGGGGGCTGAAGCTCGCCAAGACCAAGTGCCACGCCAAGGCGCGTGTCGCGGTCGCCCGCAAGCTTGCCATCGTGATGCACGCAATGTGGCGCGACGGCACGTTCTATGTCGGCGATCCCGACCGGGATGCGCACGAGATCGACAGCGTGAACGCTTCGAAGCTGCGGCGTCTGAGCTACGCGCGGTCATGAACATGAACACACCAGGTGCAGCCGGCTGACGGCTCGACGACATGAAGGAGGTCCGCTGAGGCGGCAAAGGAATGATACAGACCAGGAAAACGGGAAGCACGATATCTTGCCTGCGGCCGCGCACAGCGGACCGCGCTCGATTGCCTGTGACGATGCCCCGTAATTCCGATAGCGACATGTGCCGCGCAGGCCAAAGTATCGCCTCGATGCAGAGCGATACCGGCCTCGATGAGCACGGAAGACTGCACGGCGTATCAGACCTGTCCAACGACTTCGCAGACCTGCGCACAAGCGCGTCGAATAGTTGGTCCTTTAGTGCTAAAGAGAGGAAACGACGATGGCGAATACTTGCTCAAAAACGAAGCCAAATAAGACGGCAAGATAAAGCGAGATTCCTCGCTGCCGGGGCGCTGCCCCTAAGTATTTGTCTGCACATTGTTTTTGGGCACTCTGCGACCGGTTTGGTGAAGTGGTCGGGTGGCGCTCGTGCCATTTTCCCGTTTCTTATCAATACTAATATGGGTGGCACTCGGATTGGCCGGTTTCTGGCACTCCGCCGTTTGCCGCCGCCGGCAAGCCGTTGCACGCTACGCTGCTACACCACGATTTACGGTCTTGCGCAGCTAATTCCGACTCCCAATCCTTACCCCATGACAGGTGATGACGACAGCTTTCAAATCCGTCCCGGCAAGGTCCGCGATCGCGGCGCAGGCATGGCACGAGTGGCCCGCCCGCGCCCCGTGCGCCATCGGCCCAAGAGCTTCACGGCGCAGGTCAGTCTGGCGATCCGCCGCGCTGGCGGGAACCCCAACCAGTTGTCCGGAACGAGGAAGGCAAGCGGTAGGTGCAATGCCCGCGGACGCGGTGCGAAGGTTGCTGCCGGATTGAAGGGCCGTAACGGGTGGAGCCGCGTTCCAAGCGGGGTTCGCACCCGCGCGCGGCGGGTGGCGGTGAAGGCGCGGATCGTGAAGCTCAATCCGCAGCGCGGGGGCACGCGCGGGCGGCAGTTCGTGAGCGCCAAGGCGGTGGATGCGCATCTGCGCTATCTGGAGCGCGACGGCGTCACCCGCGACGGCGAGAAGGGGCAGGTCTACTCAGCTGATAATGATGTGGCGGATGGAACTGGGTTTCTCGACCGGGGCCGCGAGGATCGCCACCAGTTCCGCTTCATCGTGTCAGCAGAGGAAGGCATAGAGCTGTCCGATTTGCGGCAGAGCACCCGCGACCTTATGGCGCAGATGGAAGCAGACCTTGGCACCAGGCTCGACTGGATCGCGGTCGATCACCACAACACCGGCCATCCGCATACCCATATTCTGGTGCGCGGCATCACTGATGACGGCAAGCGGCTCGACATCGCCGGGGACTATATCGCCCACGGCATCCGAGAACGGGCGAGCGACATCGTCACACTGGAGCTGGGTCGCCAGACCGAGCAGGAGGTCAGCAGCCAGCTTGAACGCGAGGTAGATGCTGAGCGGTTTACCCGGCTCGACCGGATGCTGATAGCCGAGCAGGACGCGGGGAGCGAGTTTGCCGATCTTCGGCCCGACAAGGATATGGCCCTGACCTTGCGCCAGAACCGGGCGTTGATGATTGACCGTGCCCGCAAGCTGGAGCGGATGGGGCTGGCGACCGAGCAAACACCGGGGGTGTGGACCATCTCACCCCGCGCAGAAGCGGTACTGCGCGAGATGGGCACGCGCGGCGACATCATCAAATCGATGCATCAGGCGCTGGACCGCGAGGGGCTGGCGCAGCAGCGGGCCTATGCAGGTTACACCGTCCACCAAGCCGCTCCGACCGAACGCATCGTCGGGCGCGTTGTCGCCAAGGCACTGGGCAGCGACGAGCTGGGTGAACGGATGGGGCTTACCATCGATGGGATGGACGGGCGAGTTCATTACCTTGAGGTCCCGGCAGCCAATGCAGAGCACATCAGTCGGGGCAGCATCGTGGCGGTCAATCCGCCACCGAGCATCGCACGCACGGCAGATGAGAACATCCTGCAGCAGGTAGACGCCAGTGGCATCTATCGGCCATCGGCCCACATGGAATCCGTGCGCGAGACCATGCCCCGGATCGACCACGCGCGACATGTCCAGTCGCACGTTCGCAGGCTTGAAGCCTTGCGCCGCGCAGGGATAGTCGAACGCCTCGATGCTGACCGTTGGAGCGTTCCCGACGACCTGCCGGAACGCGGCCTTGCCTATGACCGTCAGCGGTTCGGGAAAGGCCCGCGGATCGACCAGCTATCGTACCTGCCGCTCAACCGGCAGGTGCGCCATGAGGGAGCAACCTGGCTTGACCGGACGATGCTCGAAGGCGGACGCGAGACAATGCCGCACACTGGGCTCGGCGGCGATGTCCGCAACGCTTGGGAAGCACGCAAACAGGCGCTTGCCGACATGGGCTATGTCCACGATCTTGGCGGCGGGAAGTTCCGCGCGCCCAGCGACCTGATCGGACAACTGGAGCAGGCCGAGGTCAACCGGGCGGGCAGGAAGTTTGCCGCCGAGCGCGGGCTCAGCTGGCAGCCGACCGAAACCGGTGACCGGGTCTCGGGCAAGCTTGTTGGGCAGGCACAGCTCGCCAGTGGACGGTTCGCCATGATCGACAATGGTCTCGGGTTCCAGCTCTTCCCGTGGAACGACGCGCTCGGAAAGCGGCTTGGCCAACAGATCGACGGTATCGCCATGTCCGGCGGGGGCATCGACTGGACGCTTGGGCGGAGCCGCAGCCGGGGGCTGGCGTTGTGATGCTGATAAGCGACCAGCATCGGCGGACGCGCGTCGCCCCTCAAGACCAAGCCCTGCGGGCGGCGCTGGTCGCGCCGGTCTTGACCGCCGCCGCCCATCCGCCGCAATCGAGTTGTGCGCCGGGACGGAAGAACGCTCCTGCACCGAACCAAAGAAGGGGGCTGGGAGAGTGCCTTATGCGCTACGCTCCTATCGCCATAGTCCGCCGTTGCCCGACCATCGCCCCTATCTGTGCGCGCTGCTACGAAGCGAAGTCCGGCGTAGGCATGCGTGGTTCCGCTGGTGCCTGGAATCGCCGACTCTGGTGCGATGCCCCGCAAGCTGCGTCATATTGAACCCACCGCGTCCGAGCAGCTTGAAGAACTGCTCGGCGAGCCATGGCCGTTCCGAGGCCGTCCGCCCAAGCACGACGTCGAGCGCTGGTGCGTGAAGGACGATTGGCCGGCGCAGGTTCCAGTCGCCGATGCTGAGGTCACTGTGTTCGAGGCATGGTTCGGCGATATCTTCGATGAGCTATTCGGCCCGGTCTGACCACTCAGAATTCCATCTTTCGCTTGTGGAAGCTTGCGCTGAGTGCCTCAACGGAGTATATCGAGTAACACCAAGGCTTTGCCATGCGAGCTTCATGAACACGCCCGACATATTGGCTGCGGCGCGGCGCATCATGGCTGACAAGGAGCACACGGTGGCAGGAGAGATCACTAAAGCTGAAGGCGTGTCGAAAGCCAGCTCCTTCGGTGTTCATATCCCGCAGGAGATCGACGTGAAAGCAATCCGCGCCAAGCTTGGCATAACCCAGCACGAGTTTGCCGCAAGGTTCGGCTTTTCGATCAAGACGCTCCGGCATTGGGAGCAAAAGCAGCGCGTGCCCGAGGGCCCAACGCGCGCCTATCTTCTCGTGATCGACCGCGACCCTGAAGCGGTGCAACGAGCTTTGAGGAGCGCAACATGACCGACGCCGCCTCCAGCTCCGTTCCGCTGCGCGCTGCTCTGTATCTGCGCGTGTCGACCGCGCGTCAGGCCGAACATGACGTATCGATCCCCGATCAGCGCAAGCAAGGCGAGGCCTATTGCGCTGCGCGCGGATACCAGCTGGTTGAGACATTCGTGGATGCGGGCGCTTCGGCCACCAACGACCGCCGCCCCGAGTTCCAGAAGCTGATCGAAGCAGGAACCGCGAAGCCCGCGCCGTTCGAGGTCGTCGTCGTCCATTCGTTCAGCCGGTTCTTCCGCGATCACTTCGAGCTGGAGTTCTACGTCCGCAAGCTCGCAAAGAACGGTATTCGTCTCGTGTCGATCACCCAGGAGATGGGCGACGACCCGATGCACGTCATGATGCGACAGATCATGGCACTGTTTGACGAGTATCAGTCCAAGGAAAATGCCAAGCACGTCCTTCGCGCCTTGAAGGAGAACGCGCGCCAAGGCTTCTGGAACGGCTCATTGCCGCCGATCGGCTACCGTGTCGTCGCCGCCGAGCAGCGCGGGGCCAAGATCAAAAAGAAGCTGGAGATCGATCCGCTCCATGCCGACACCGTGCGACTGGCGTTCCGGCTCGCGCTGGAGGGTGACGGCACATCCGGCTCAATGGGCGTCAAGGCCATCACCAAATACCTCAACGAGCGGCGCATCTTCACCCGTGACGGCGGGCGCTGGGGCATCGGCACCGTGCACCGCATGTTGACCCGCCAGACCTACATCGGAAGGCACGAGTTCAATCGCCGCACCAAGAACGGCGAAAACAAGCCCGACGAGGAAGTGATCCCGGTCGCGGTGCCGCCAATCATTGATAAGGCCACGTTCGATGCGGTGCAGGCGCGCATGAAGGCGCGCAACCCCAAGGTGACCCCGCCGCAGGTCGTTGGCGGCCCCACGCTGCTGACCGGTCTAATCCACTGCGCCAAGTGCGGCGGGGCCATGACCATCCGCACCGGCAAGGGCGGGCGCTACCGCTATTATACCTGTTCGAGCAAGGCTCGGCAGGGGCCGACCGCTTGCAGCGGCATGACCGTGCCGATGGAAAAACTGGACGCGCTGGTGGCCAAGCATCTGGAGGAACGTTTGCTTGATCCCACGCGACTGGAGGAAGTGTTGGCCGCAGTTCTCGACAGGCGGCAGGAACGCACCCAGCGCCGCCGCGATCACATCGCCGAGCTGAACAAGCGGGCGACGGAGACAGACCTGCGCCTCAAACGGCTTTACGATGCCATCGAGAGCGGCGTTGCCGACTTGGGCGATCCCGACCTCAAGGACCGCATCGCCAACCTCAAGGCCATTCGTGACCAATCGCGTGTCGATGCAGAACGCGCCTCGGCGATGCTGGAGAGCGCAGGCCAAAAAGCGATCACCGCGCCCATGCTTGCCAAGTTCGCGCAGACCGCTCGCCAGCGGATGAGCCTCCCCGGTGGTGGCTACCGCCGTGACCATCTCCGCGCGCTGGCGCAGCGGGTCGAAGTGAACGACGGCGAGATTCGCATCTTGGGATTGAAGTCCGATCTACTGCGGACACTCGCGGCCGCAGGGGGTTCTGGAACACCGCCTGGCGCGGTGCCCAGCTTTGTTCCAAGGTGGCGGAGAGGGTGGGATTCGAACCCACGGTACCCGTAAAGGCACAACGGTTTTCGAGACCGTCCCAATCGACCACTCTGGCACCTCTCCGCTGAGGGGAAACGGGGTTGCCGCAAGGGGGAACCGCCGCCGGTGTCGACCGAGCGCGCGGCACTAGCGCAATCGAAACGTAGTGACAAGCACCTCCTTGCGCACGCCCCAAACTCGACTAAATTGATGGCATGACCCATTCATCCGATGCCCGCCCCCCCGCGACAACACCTAGCGCGACCACACTTGCCATGCCGCCGGTCGCACATGCAAGTTTTGCGATCGGCGATGTCGTGCGGCACCGCCTGTTCGATTTTCGCGGGGTGATTTTCGATGTCGACCCGGTCTTTGCCAATAGCGAGGAATGGTATGCGGCGATCCCCGCCGATATTCGCCCGCGCAAGGATCAGCCCTTTTACCATCTGCTCGCCGAAAATGCCGACAGCACTTATGTCGCTTATGTCAGCCAGCAAAATCTGGTGATGGACGACACCGAAGAGCCGATCGACCACCCTGCCATCCCTGGCTTGTTCACCGGCTATGAGCAGGGCAAATACCGGCTGCGGCGCGAACATCGCCACTGATCCTGCCGGCTCAGGGATGCAAAAAAGGGGGCCGCAAAGCCCCCTTTTTCATCCATGCATGCAATCGTCAGAAATTGACGGCACCGCGCACATAGATAAAGCGGCCGTTGAACCCGAAGGGCGAGAGCGAGGAATAGGGCAGGAAAAAGCTGTTCGGCGTAAAGCCCGCCACGGTTGGCGTGCGGTCGGGGTAAACATCGAACACATTGTCGATCCCGGCCGACAGCTCATAATGTTTGAATATCTTAGCGGTGATCTGGATATCCGTGATCCATTTTGGCGTCAGCGTCAGATCGCCCGGCTGCGAACCAAAGGCAGGGATATTGACGTTGCCATTGGTGACCGTGACCCCGCCCGACCCGGCGCTGCGAACCCGGCCAAAGCGATTGGTCCGCAGCGCCACACTCAGATCATCGAGCGTCCAATCGAGCGCCAGGTTGAGCTTGTCGCGCGGCTGGCCATCGGTCAGGCGGAAACTCTCGGTCCGGCCAAACAGCACCGAATTGGCAAGCGACGGTATCCCAAGCACGGCACGGCTGGTGATCTGTGTATCGTTATAATTGAACCCGGCCGTCAGACGGAACTTGCCCAGCCCGAAATCGGGAAAGCGATAGGTTCCAACAATATCAACGCCTTGCGTCCGCGTATTGACGCCATTGATAAAGAAGCGCGCCGACGACACGTTGCTGATCCCATTGGCCAGCAATTGGGCCACCACTGCCGCCCCGGTGAGGTTTTCGGTTAGCACGATCCGGTTGCGGATCGCGATGTTGTAATAATCGGCAGTGATGCTGAGGCCCGGAATGAAATCGAGCGCCACGCCACCGGCATAGTTGGTGGCATTTTCCGGGCGCAGCGGTTGCGAGCCAAGCGCCCGCGCCACCGGATCGTTCACCGGGAATGTCCCGACCTCAATCAACTGCGCCACGCCGTTAATCACGACATTGTTTGTCGAGGTGGTGGCAAAAAACTGCTGCGCAAGGCTTGGCGCGCGAAAGCCGGTCGACACCGAACCCCGGATCGCCACCCCCTTGATCGGTTCATAGCGTGCCGCGGCCTTGCCGTTCACGGTATTGCCGAAATCGGAATAGCTTTCGAACCGACCCGCCAGTTGCAGCGTCAGTTGATCGTTAATCTCTGACTCAAGCTCGACATAGCCCGACCAGTTGGCGCGATTGACATTGATGCGGTTATTGGGCCGAAAACCGGGGAAGACCTGCGACCCACCAGGCGCGTTAAAGGGTGCGACCGAAAACGGCCCGTTGATGAAACTGGCGACGCTGCCCTCGCGGATCTGAAAGTTCTCGCTGCGATACTCCGCGCCAAAGGCAAGGCCCAACGACTTGAAAAACCCAATGTTCAGCTTGCGGGTGAAATCCAGATTTACGACATGCTGGCTCGACGACAGCCCACCCGCATCGAACCGCCGCGGGCTGTTGATCCCGCCCAGCGAGGTGTTGAAGCTGTTTTCAACCGCATAATTCAGCTCGTTCGAGCCATAGACCAGCGACAAATCGACGGTCCATTCGCCCGGCGTCGCCTTCACGCCCCCGGCCGCTGAGATATCCTCGATATCGCTTACGATCAGCGGCAGAAAACCGGTCGGGTAAAAGGGCACAAACGTCGTCGTCGATGCCGCAAAATCGCGGTTGCGCGGGTCATTGGCACGGCGGAAGAAACCCGCGCCGTCGCCGTCGCGGATGCCATAGCTCGCAAAGGAATAGAGATTCAGATCGGGCATCAACTCATAGCCCGCGTTCCAAAACAGATTGTAATCCACCACCTTGCCATCGCCGAAACGGTGGTTGTACCGGTCGATGGTCAGCTCGCGCGGATCGCCCACTGTCGGGAATTGCCGCCGCGGGTCGGGGCCGGACCGGTTGGTCGGATTACGATCGCGAAACTGCGCCGACAGCACGAAAAAGCCCCGGTCGCCGAGATTAAGGCCGAGCCGCGTCGCCAGCGTAAGCGTGTGACCGTCATTCAACACCCGGTCCCGCCCCGTGGTGTTGAGCTGCAAGATGTCGTTGGCCGTGCCGCCCGGCGTCGCGACGACCGGCAGCCCGTTCGCGCCGACGGCCACCCCGGTCACCTGGCTCACCCCATCTAGCCGGGTGTTGAATGCGCCATAGGTTACCGACGCGCTGATGCCGGGTTTGCGCGACAATTGCAGGTTGATGACGCCTGCAATCGCATCCGACCCATATTGCGATGCCGCGCCGTCGCGCAAAATTTCGATCCGGTCGATGGCGATCGGCGGAATCTGGTTGAGGTCGACGGCGGACGATCCGCGCCCGACCGACCCGTTCAGGTTGAGCAGCGCCGAGCTATGGCGCCGCTTGCCGTTGATGAGCACCAATGTCTGGTCAGGCGACAGGCCGCGCAACGTCGCCGGGCGCACCGAATCGGTGCCGTCGGTCAGCGAGGGCTGGGGAAAGTTGAATGAGGGCACAAGCTGGTTGAGGATCTTGTTTGTTTCGGTCGCGCCCGACACTTCCAATTGTTCGCCGCCGATCACGTCGATCGGCACGGGGCTGTCCGACACGGTGCGCCGCGCAAAGCGGCTCCCGGTGACAACGACGGAGGGCGTCTCCGCATCTTCGGCTGCATCCGGGGCCGCTGCGGGCTGGCTCTGCGCCTGCGCGGGTGCAGCAATGAGCAACGCGACGACCGAAACCGATGTCGACAATAGTCCAGCAACCAAACGCTTCATCACAAGCCCCCTAAAAAATCTCCAAACCCAACCCGGATTGAAGGGAAAAAACATAGACAATAGCAATATCGTAACAATAGTGCGAAAACCGCCCGCAACACGATTGTCATGCAGCTGTTGCCGCAGCGCAACACACACGCGTTCCGCGCAACTGCCTTGACAGCGCGGGGGCACTCGCCTATCGACGCATCCTTTCCGCGCCGGGTCTCCGCGCGCGGGGTTCGTTATTGGAAAGTGAATAAGGCCATGTTCGCAGTCGTGCGCACGGGCGGCAAGCAATATCGCGTTGCCGCAGGAGATCGGATTGTCGTCGAAAAGCTCGCGGGCGAGGCTGGCGAGGTCATTACGCTGGGCGATATCCTGTTGGCCGGTGAAGGCGCCGAGCTGACGCCGGTCGACGGGCTGACCGTGTCGGCAGAAATTGTCGCACAGGCGAAGGCGGAAAAGGTCATCGTCTTCAAAAAGCGGCGTCGGCATAATTATCGGCGCCGCAACGGTCACCGGCAGCAGCACACGATCCTGAAGATCATGGCAATCGGCGCCGCCCCTGCGGCGGTCGAGGCCGACGCCTCGGCGGCGCAGGCATAAGCGGCATAGCGAGGAGCAGAGCAAATGGCACATAAGAAAGCAGGCGGTTCATCGCGCAACGGTCGTGATTCGGCCGGTCGTCGTCTTGGCGTGAAGAAATTCGGTGGTCAGGAAGTGACTGCGGGCAACATTCTGGTGCGTCAGCGCGGCACGAAATTCTATCCCGGTCGCAATGTCGGCATTGGCAAGGACCACACCCTTTTCGCGCTCACCGACGGTCGCGTTGCGTTCCATGCGGGCAAACTCGGCCGAACCTTTTGCTCGGTAGATGCGCCGGAAATGGCGCTTGCGGCTGAATAACATCGGGTAACCAACCGGGTTGCCCACCAGGGCGATCCGGGGTTCCGCACAGGAACCGAACCACACAAGGGAGCCGGGTCACCCAGGCTCCCTTTTTTCATGCTCCCTCAACAATGCTGTCGCCCCGCCGTCATGTCCGCATGGCACGGCGCGACCGCCCGACGAGGAGAGTAGCAATGTTCGCCCGGACCCAAAGATTGACGCTGCGCCCCGGCTGGCCCGAGGACGCGCCCGCGCTCACCGCCGCGATCGCGCATGAGGCGGTTGCGTTCCGGCTCGCGCGACTGCCCTGGCCCTATACCATCGATCACGCGCGCGAATGGCTCGCGCAAGAGTCGCGGTCGGGCGAAGTCAGCCGGGTCATTCTGGCGCATGACGGCGGCGAGGCGCGGCTAGTCGGCGGCATTGGCATCCACCCCGATGGCGACGCGCACGAGATCGGTTATTGGCTGACGCCCGATGCCTGGGGGCGCGGCTATGCGACCGAGGCCGCCCGCGCAATGCTGGGAATCGCGCGCTACGCCATGGGACTGAAGCGGCTGACTTCGGGCCATTTCATCGACAATCCGGCGTCGGGGCGCGTGCTGGCCAAACTCGGCTTCCACCCGACCGGCGTCGTCAGCCGACACTGCCTGGCGCAAGGGGTCGACAAGCCGTGCGCGACGCTGGCGCTCACCCTTGCGGCGGAGGAGCCGACTGGAACAGCAGACCGTAAGCCGACCGGTGCGGGCGGGCCGCGCCTCGCTGCCTGATCGCTCAGGCAGCGAGGGTCCGATCCGGCATGACGGCGGCGGCATAGTCGCTCTCATGCCGAGCGATCAGCGCGCGGTCGTCGTCGTTCCACGGGTGAAAACGGGGCAGGAAAAAGCTGAGCCAAGGCAACGCGATCAGCCGTAAAATCCCCGGCCGCACGAGCAGATAGCGCGCCAGCCCCGCCCGCGCCCGCCAGCCGGTAATGCCGTCCTGCCGCAACAGCTCCAGCATCCCCTCAATCCGGCGCGCCCAGAAATTGACGGTGATGATGAGCATCATGATCGTCTTGATCCGCCAACGCTTCCCTCGGCTCCAGCCGCGGGTCGCGTGCAGCCAGGTGTCATAGGCGACGCCCTTATGCTCGATTTCCTCAATCGCGTGCCAGCGCCACAGCGCCGCACTCGCCGCGTCGGTATCGGGGAACAGATCGGTGCGCTTCAGGATCATTTGCGCCAGGATCGCGGTATAATGTTCAAGCGCCATGGTCGCCGCGAGCCGCACAATCGCCGGACGCGCATTGGCAATCGCCAGAATTTCATCCACCCGTGCCTCCAGCGGGGCAACGTCATAGCCCGCCTCAACCACGCGGTTGTTGAACGCGACATGCTCGCGACTGTGCATCACTTCCTGCATTGTGAAAGCACGGATTTCGCGCGCGAGCCGCTCAGGCACACCGTCACGGTGCGCCTTTACGGCGTCGATAAAGAATGCCTCGCCCTTGGGGAAAGTCACCGACAACGCGTTGAAAAATGCGGTCGCGAACGGATCGCCATTCGCCCACCAGCGCGACACCGCCGCCCCACGGCCAAAACGCTGATCGCGCGGGGTGATGACCAGATCAGCCGGGGTAGTTGCTTTCGCCACAAAATCCTCCCAACACTCCGCGTGAATACCGTGAACATAGGTCTACTTACACAAATGTCAATAGCACGCCGTCGTCTGTCCCCTGAAGAGTCGCGCGACAATGCGCTGGAGGCTGCTCGCGCGCTGTTGATCGAAGCGGGGCCGCAGGCCGTGACCCTGAAGGCGGTTGCAGCGCGCATTGGCCGCACCCACGCCAATGTCCTCCACCATTTCGGTTCAGCTGAGGGGCTTCAGCGCGCGCTGATGGCACGCCTGGCCGACGCCATCGTCGCCACCATCGGCGAAGCGGTCGGCCGCGCGCATGCGACCGACCAGGATCCGCGCGAAGTCGTCGACCTCACCTTTGACGCGTTCGGGCGCGAGGGCGCAGGCGCGCTTGCGAGCTGGATGATCCTGTCGGGCAATGAAGACGCGCTCGACCCCATCCTCATCGCGATCCGGCGGCTGGTCGATCAGCTTGCCCGCGATCATGATTTTGACGCAGCGGCACTGACGGCCGAGACGCTGGGGCTGGTGCTGACGGCACTCGGCGATGCGCTGCTCGGCGGGCCGATGGCAAAAGCGCTCGGCGTGCCGCGCGGCACGGCGCGGGCGCTGGCGGTGCGGCAACTTACTGCGGCGCAGCGTGTAATTGAGGGTCAAACCGTATAAACGACGTCGGCACGAACGGGTTGTCCGAAACCCATCCAACGCGCCACTTGCCTTTTTTAAATAAAAGATCGGCAACAACTGGAACCGTCTTAAAAGACACCTCTTAAAAGAACGTCATGCCCACCGATTCTCTGCGATAAGGAGGACGGCATGAGTTTATCGAAGCACCATTTAGATTGCGACCTTTCAATTGAATCCGAATCTTTTCAATTTCCTCTTTTTGAATTGGTTTTTTATTTACTATTATGGTGATATCTCTGATTTTATGAGGATTTTCATATAATATCTTCAATACAATCTTATGTCGACTGCATTTGGCCCTGACGATCTCTTCACTTGCGATCCGCGGTCGCTCATCGACCACATACGCAATACCTGTTTCGGGGCGCACGGCGTCCTGCATAATCATTACCTATGACTTCGGTTCGCAATCTCGCGTGTTAATTTGCGCCGGTAACAACTCCCCTTGCCGCTTGGCGGAAGCCGTCAATGATTGGTAGATCGCCCTGTCCGCATATTTGAATTCGCGCACGGCGCGGGCGGTGGCGGTGCGGCAACTTAGTGCGACGCAGAGGGTGAGTGATAAAATGCCCAGTCAAAACGCAGTTTCATAAATTGAATAGAGAATCCACCTATTTTCCTTGAAACTCGATACAATTTTGAACGAAACCCACACAGTTGTAACTTTTCCGAATTCTCCAGGAAATAGCTTTATACTTATTCCTCCTTCTCGAATATCTCGCCCACAAGAACTTATTATAGAACCCGTTAACTTTCTATTTTTTAAAAATTCAATTATTTTTTTTGGATTATTATCATTATATGTGTAATTATTTATTCTTAATTTGAAACTTTTTACTTTCTGATCTTTATCTAAATCAATATTAAGTCTTATTTTTGTTTTCGGGCATTCAGCCCGTACAAAATATCGATTACTTATGGGTACGCTGTGATCAATTGCTATCACGAGTTCGTTATCGAACTGAGACGGAGTGTAGTAAGCCATAATCGGATCACACCTTGCCCACACAATCTTTGCTGGTAATCTTTGATGGAAGCAAATCGCCTCTGATCTTCGCTGCGGATGAAAGGGCTTCCAGCGCGACCCTATCGGCGTATTTGAACTCACGCACTGCGCCCCGATACAACGATCGTTCCTGAATATTCAAAAGGCGGCAGCGAATTGCCGTCTGCGCTTAAGCTTCTCAGCTTGTCTGAAACGGCATTTGCAACGCCGACCGCGCTTGTACAGTCTATGCCAAACGCCTCAAAGCTTCGCTGTGGCGGTCCACTCCCCCCGTTTCGGGAAGCAACATCGGCGAATCAAAAAAGTCTGGACGCTGTTCAAGTGCATAGGCCCAGAACGTACCATCGGAACGTCTAATCGCCGTGACAACAACATCGTCAGACATCTCTAGCCTCCTCACCCCCCACAATTCACATGAAAATGTTCTAAGTCAATAGATTTCAACAGCATAAGACGGTGGTCAATCCAAACGGCGACCCTCCGAGCGCGCCCGGTAACGCCGCCCATCCCGTGCCAACCCCCTAGCCAAATCGTGCCGTTTCGCTAGATAGTCGGCGATGCATTTCCTTGACCAAGCCAAGATCTTCGTTCGGTCGGGCGCGGGCGGCCCCGGTGCCGTCAGCTTTAGGCGCGAAAAATTCATCGAATATGGTGGCCCCGATGGCGGCGATGGCGGCAAAGGCGGCGATATTGTGTTCGAAGCGGTCGCAGGGCTGAACACCCTCATCGACTTTCGCTATACCCAGCATTTCCGCGCAGCCCGTGGCAAGGGCGGCGCGGGATCGAACCGCACTGGCGCGGGTGGGCGCGATCTCGTCATCCGCGTGCCCGTCGGCACGCAGGTGCTGAGCGACGACAAGGAAGACGTGCTTGCCGATTTCACCGTGCCGGGCGAACGCCGTGTGTTCTTCCGCGGCGGCGATGGCGGGCGCGGCAATGCGAGCTACAAGTCGAGCACCAATCGCGCCCCGCGCCAGCATGGCACGGGCTGGCCCGGCGAAGAGGCGTGGGTGTGGCTGCGGCTGAAGCTGCTGGCGGACGCGGGGCTGGTCGGCTTGCCCAATGCCGGCAAATCAACCTTCATCAACGCGACCACCAATGCGAAGGCCAAGGTTGGCGATTACCCCTTCACCACCACCCGGCCACAGCTTGGCGTGGTCAGCCACCGCGCGCGCGAATTCGTGATCGCCGACATCCCCGGCCTGATCGAGGGGGCCGCCGATGGCGCGGGGATTGGCGACCGGTTCCTGGGTCATATCGAGCGGTGCCGGGTATTGCTTCATCTGGTGGACGCAACCGGGGATAACCCTGTGGACAACTACCGGATCGTGCGTGGAGAACTTGATGCCTACGGCGCCGGGCTGATCGACAAGCCCGAAGTGGTGGCGCTCAACAAGGTTGACGCGCTCGACCCTGCCGATGTCAAAAAGCTTGCGACCAAGCTGAAACGCGCGTCCAAGGCAGAGGTGATGCTGCTTTCGGGTGCTGCGGGCACGGGGATTGACGCGGTGCTCGACCGGCTGGTGGAGATCATCGGCCCGGCCGAGGCGTCGCCAGCCATCGCGGATGCGGCGGAGGATGAGGAGCCGGGCGAATGGTCGCCGATCTGAACGTGCTCGACGCCACAGCTTGCCCCCGGCTGATCGTGAAAATTGGCTCGTCGCTGCTGGTGGACGATGCCGGGGCGCTGCGCAGTGACTGGCTGGCGACACTTGCCGCCGACCTGGCCGCGCGGGTGCGCAGCGGACAGCGAGTGGCGGTGGTATCGTCGGGGGCGATTGCACTGGGCGCACGGCGGCTAGGGCTGACCAAGGGCGGGCGCGCCACGCTGGAGGATGCGCAGGCGGCCGCCGCGACCGGGCAGATCGCACTGGCGCACGGATGGGCCAGCGCCCTTGCTGCACAGGAGCTGACAGCGGCGCAAATACTGCTGACGCTTGATGATCTGGAGGACCGGCGGCGTTACCTGAACGCCTCCGCCACGCTTGCGCGGTTGCTCGCGCTGGGCGTGGTGCCGATCATCAATGAGAATGATTCGGTCGCGACCGAAGAAATCCGCTTTGGCGACAATGATCGGCTGGCGGCGCGGGTGGCGCAGGCGGCGGGCGCGCAGGCGGTCGTCCTTCTGAGCGATGTCGATGGGCTCTATGACCGCCACCCGACCGATCCAGCAGCCAAGTTGATCGCGCGGGTCGACGCCATCACCCCCGCAATTGCGGGGCTGGCGGGCGGCAGTGGATCGGGGATGGGCACAGGCGGCATGGCGGCAAAAGTGGCCGCGGCCCGCATCGCGACGGCCGCCGGGATCACACTGGTCATTGCCTCGGGCCGCTGCGATCACCCGCTTGCCCGACTGGTGCAGGGCGGCCCGGCGACGATCTTCACCGCTGATGCCGCGCCGCGTGCGCGAAAGGCCTGGATCGGCGGCGGGCTGACCGCGCGCGGGGAAGTGCGGATCGATGCAGGCGCCGCCACGGCGCTTGCCAGCGGCAAAAGCTTGTTGCCGGCCGGAGCTAAAGCGATCAGCGGCACATTTTCGCGCGGCGACCTCATCATCATCATCGGCCCTGATGGTCGTCCGCTCGCCCGGGGCCTAAGCGAATATGACGCGGCCGACGCCGCGCGCATTACCGGGCGGCGCAGCGATGAAGTGGCGGCGATCCTCGGCCACACACCGCGCGCTTGCTTGGTCCACCGCAATCACATGGCGCTGCTATGAAACTGGCAATCACTGGCGCGACGGGTTTTGTCGGCGGGACGCTGGTGACACTCGCGCTGGCGGCGGGGCATGAGGTGCGGGCGCTAACCCGCCGGCCGCAACACCCTCGCGATGGGCTGATCTGGGTGGCTGGGGCGCTCGACCGAGCGGACGCGCTCGCCGCGCTGGTGGCAGGCGCAGACGCGGTGATCCACGTCGCAGGCGTCGTCAACGCGCCCGACCGCGCGGGCTTTGCCGCTGGCAATGTCGATGGCACCGCCGCGATGCTGGCCGCAAGCGACGCCGCACGGGTCCGCCGCTTCGTCCATGTCTCTTCACTCGCCGCGCGTGAGCCGGAACTGTCCGATTATGGCTGGTCCAAGGCAGCGGCGGAGGTGCTGGTCAAGGCGTCCCCGCTCGACTGGGTGATGCTGCGCCCGCCGGGCGTTTATGGGCCGGGCGATACCGAATTTCTCGACCTGTTCCGCCTTGCCCGCCGGGGCCTCGCGATTGCGCCGGGGGGACGGATTTCACTGATCGAGGTCAGCGACCTGGGCCGGTTACTGCTCGCACTCGCGACGGGCACGCCGCCGCCGCACGCTATCTACGAGGTCGATGATGGTGCCGCAAATGGCTGGTCCCACACCGAATTTGCCCATGCGATTGGCGCGGCGATGGGCAAGCGCGTGGTGGCCCTCCCCATCCCCAAACTCGCGCTGATGCTGGCCGCGCGGGCCGACATGGCGATGCGGGGTGCGAACGCCAAGCTGACGCTCGACCGCGCGCGCTACATCGCGCATCCCGACTGGACGATCGACCCCGCCCGCCGCCCACCGCCCGCACTGTGGGTGCCGCAGGTGGAAACAGCGCAGGGGCTTGCCGCCACCGCTGCATGGTATCGCGCGCAGGGTCTGTTATAACCCTGCCAGATTAACGCCGCATTTGCTTGGCAGGGCATAGCGACCCACAGACGCGAAGGACTGCGAGTTGAGCGAACGCACCCCCATTTTCGAAACCGTTACCGGCCTGATCGAACCTTTTAACAAAAAGGGCGTGATGCTGAGCGATGCGACCAGTTTTCAGCACGATCTGGAATGGGACAGCCTGACCGTCATGGATTTCGTCGCCAATATCGAGGATGAATTCGACATCATCATCACCATGAATATGCAGGCAGAGATTGAGAATGTCGGCCAATTGGTTGACGCCGTCATCAAGTTGAAGGGTTGACCGACATGGACACCATCACCGCGATTGCCGAGACCGGCGCCGAACCCCGCGACCTGATGAGCAAGTTCGACCCGATCATTGCCGAACGTCAGGCGCTCCTCGAAACCGGCGTCACCGATCCGTTCGCGATTGTGATGGATGAAGTGAAGTCACCGACCGTGGCCGTCATCAAGGGCAAGGAAACCATCCTGCTCGGCACCTATAACTATATGGGCATGACCTTTGACCCCGATGTTATTCAGGCCGGGAAAGACGCACTCGATACGTTCGGGTCGGGCACCAATGGCAGCCGGATGCTCAACGGCACCTTCCGCGACCATATGGAGGTCGAGACTGCGCTGCGTGAATTTTACGGCATGTCGGGCGCGATCGTGTTTTCCACTGGCTACATGGCCAATCTGGGTATGATTTCGACGCTGGTCGGCAAAGGGGAATATATTATCCTGGACGCGGACAGCCACGCGTCCATCTATGACGGCTGCCAACAGGGCAATGCCGAAATCGTCCGCTTCCGCCACAATAGTGTCGAAGATCTCGACAAGCGGCTCGGCCGCCTTCCCGCCGACGTCGGCAAGCTTGTTGTGCTGGAGGGCGTGTATTCGATGCTGGGCGATGTCGCGCCGCTGAAGGAAATGGTCGCCGTCGCCAAAAAGCACGGCGCGATGGTTCTGTCGGATGAAGCGCATTCGATGGGCTTTTTCGGGGCCCATGGCCGCGGCGTTTACGAGGCGCAAGGGTGCGAGGATGATGTTGATTTTATCATCGGCACCTTCTCCAAATCGGTCGGGACCGTCGGCGGTTTCTGCGTGTCGAACCATCCCAAGTTCGAGGCGATCCGGCTTGCGTGCCGCCCCTATATCTTTACGGCAAGCTTGCCGCCGAGCGTGGTCGCCACCGCCGCCACATCGATCCGCAAACTGATGCACGCCCACAACAAGCGCGCGCATCTGTGGGAAAATGCGCGGCAACTTCACGGCGGGTTGACGGCGATGGGGTTCAAGCTCGGCACGCCGACGCCGCAATCGGCGATCATCGCGATCATCCTGAACGATCAGGAACAAGCTGTGGCGATGTGGCAGGCGCTGCTCGACAACGGCCTTTACGTCAACATGGCGCGCCCGCCCGCAACACCGGCCGGAACATTCCTCCTGCGCTGTTCGCTGTGCGCCGAACATACGACCGAACAGGTGACGCGGATCCTGGCGCTGTTTCAAGCGGCGGGGCGCGCGGTCGGCGCGATCGCATAACGGCACTGCGGCGCAAATTTCGCTGCTGACGGCGCAGTGTCACGCGGCTATAGCAGTCAGCGGATGTCATGCCCCCTGCCCCCTGAATGTCAGCCCGCCGCATGACTTCGATCGACCGCTACATGGCCCGGCTGATCGCGGTGCCGTTGCTCGCCAATCTGGCGATTGCGTCGATGCTGCTCGCGCTCGACCGGATGCGCATCCTGTTCGATTTCGTCGCGACAGAGGGTGGGCCGGTGAGCGTCGTGTGGCAATTGCTCGCCAATCTCCTACCCGAATATCTCGGCCTTGGCATTCCGATTGGGCTGCTGCTGGGGGTGTTGCTCGCGTTTCGGCGGCTGGCGATGTCGTCGGAGCTGGACGTACTGCGGGCGGTGGGGATCAGTTATGTGCGGCTGCTGCGCGTGCCCTATATGTTTGCGATCGGGCTGGCGGTGCTCAACCTTGCTATTGTCGGCTATGTGCAGCCTTGGGCGCGCTATGGTTATGAACAACTGAATTTTGAACTGCGCACCGGCGCGCTTGGCGCCTCGATCAAGGTCGGCGAATTCACCAATTTCCCAAATGGCGCAACGGTGCGGATCGAGGAAAGCCAGGATGCGGGCCGCAATCTGCGCGGCATTTTTGTGCACAAGGATACGCCGGGGGGCGGCTGGATCGCGGTGACGGCGGCGAGCGGGCGCTTTTTCGCGACCGACAATCCCGATGAGATCATCTTTCGCTTGTCGAACGGCACGCTGGTCAATGCCGACCCGAGTTTCAAGGCGCCGCGCGTGCTGACCTTCACATCGCACGACTTGCCGATCCCATTGCCCCGAGCGGAGAGTTTTCGTGGGCGCGGCGAGGGCAATCTAGAGCTGACGTTGCCCGAACTGGTCAAGAACGGCCGCGACCGGGCCGCACCCGATAAACTGCGCAATACCAGCCTTGCCGCGCTGCATTTCCGGCTGGTTGAGGTCGCAACGATCTTCCTGCTGCCGATGCTCGCGATTGCGCTGGGCGTGCCGCCAAAACGGTCGCCGTCCGCCATCGGCATTTTCCTGTCGATTGTGATGATCGTGACCTATCACAAAATCAACGAAAATGCGCAGTCGCTGGGCTCACTGGGACTAGTCGACCCGTTTGTGGCGCTATGGGTACCGTTTGTCGTATTTGCGGCGCTGATATTCTGGATGTTTTACACCATCGCTTATGTGCCGGGAGGCCAGCCGATCGGTTGGCTAGAACGTGGTGCTGCGCGGATCGGCAAGCTGGTGTCGGCGCGGATCCCGGGCAGACGTGCGGCGACGGGCGGATGATGTTTGCTGCCTGGTTCCCCTCACCCACCGTGGCGCTTTATCTCGCGCGCACCTTCTTGGTGCGGTCGGCCGTCGTGCTCGCGGGGCTGGTGCTGATTCTCCAAACGCTCGACCTGCTCGGGGAATCGGGGCGCATCCTTGCGTATCCCGGCAATGGCGATCGCGAAGTTTGGCGCTATGTCAGCCTGCGTACGCCGCAAATCATCGCCAACTTCCTCCCCTTTTCGGTGCTGCTTGGCACCATCATCGCACTGAGCCAGTTGAACGCCAACAGCGAAGTGATAGCGATGAAGTCGGGTGGTCTGTCTGCGCATCAGGTGCTGGCGCCGCTGATCCTCGCGGCCTTTGGCGTGGCACTGCTGTCGTTCGCGTTCAACGACCGGATTGTGTCTCGGGCCAGCGCGACGCTCGATCAGTGGAAGAAGATCAGTTACGCGCCGCTGCCGATGGATCGCGGCGACCGCGTGAATGTGTGGGTGCGCGACGGCGATGATTTGCTGTCGGTGCGTAAGGTTTCGGGCAGGGGCAATGCCGCACAGTTGCGCGATGTGACGCTGTATGACCGCGATAATGGCACGCTGATGGCGATTATCCGGGCCCCGCGCGGCACCCATGCAGGTGGCGGCTGGCGAATCGGTCCGGCGCAGCGTTTCGACGTCACGACCGGCGTCGTCACCCATCTGGGCACGATTACGATCAGCCGCGGGGTGCGCCCCGACCAGTTCACGCTGAGCAGGGTCAACGCCGATGGTCTTTCGCTTCGCGCGCTCAGCCGGGCAATCGACGACCTGCGCGATGCCGGGCGACCGACAAAATCGCTGGAGGGCTCGCTATGGCACAAACTGGCGGGGCCGCTATCGTCCGTCCTGATGCCGCTATTGGGTGCCGTCGCCGCATTTGGGCTCGCGCGGTCGGGCAAGTTGTTCATCCGCGCGGTGCTTGGGATGTTGCTCGGGTTTCTCTATTTCATGGCCGATAATTTTGCGCTAGCGCTCGGCAATCTGGGGGTTTACCCGCCGCTCCTTGCGGCCTGGG
>DHHS01000170.1:37348-49651 GCA_002403415.1 Sphingomonas sp. UBA4766
TTCACCACCAACCCTGGCAGCCCGGCATAATTCGCGCGGTGATAGGGAGAGTCTGCGTCGAGCAGCGCCTTCAGCCGCCGATGCGCCTCGCCGAGCGCGTGATAGGGCACGCTGGGGATCAAGTGGTGCAGCGCGTGATAGCGCAACCCCACCGGCGCCCACAGCACCGGCAACAGCGCGGGCGGCGGCACATTGACCGAATCCAGATATTGCGCGGTCACCGTCATTGGCTCTCCCTCATTTTCCCACAGATGCGCAACGAGCGTGCGAACCTGATTGACGACCGCGACTGCCGACACAATGCCGAGGAAAATCAGAAAGGCGCGCAGCGGGATCACCCCGCTCGCCACCATCACGACCAGCGCCACTGCCCACAGGCTCGTCACCAGCTCCAACCGGTGCCAAAGCGTGCGCGCCTTCCCCTCTGGCGGGCGGCGCTCAAACGCTGGATTGATGGCCAACCCCGAATAACGCGCCACCACCGCCCGACGCAGCGCCGGGATCACCACCGACAAGGGCGCCAGCACCGCAAAACGGAAGATCAAAGCAACCGGCGCAAACAGCGACGCGACAACAAAGGCGGGTAAGGTCCACGGCTTCATCAGCGCGAGCGGCAGGTATTCGGGATCCTCCGCCGTGCCATAGCGCGTGCGAGCGTGATGCAGATTATGCACCCCTTCATACATGAACGACGGCACCAGCAGCGGAATACCGATCAGCGCATTCCAAGCCAGCCGAAATCCGGGAAGGCTGCTGTGCTTCATATGGCTGACTTCATGGATGAAGCTTTCCGCGCGATACAGCGCGAGCATCGCCACGACACCGACGGTAATCGCAAGCGCTGGCGACGCCAGTGCGATCGCGGCCGCCAGCGCGCCGTAACCCAACACGACCGACGCCAGAAAATCGGTCCAGTAAATGCGCGGGTTGGGCGCGTGCAATTCGCGCGTCAGATCGGCAGCGGCGCGCAGCATTGCGGCATCATCGGCAATGCGGGTGCGCGCCGGACGCGCGGGCTCCGCAACGGCGCCGTCTGCGGGGCTTAGAGTTACGCTTTCCATGCCCCATTCCCTGCCGCCCAAACATGGCGATAGCGTGGCACCCGCGCTTCACCGCTTGACAGCACCGGCCGAACACCGGACTCCCGGCCAGGCCAAACACGACAAACGATCACAACAGGGCTGGGCATGAACGCGCTTACCATCCGCACCGTCAGCACCAGGGCCGACCGCAAGGCCTTTATCGACATCGGCTTCAAGCTGAACGCCGATGATCCGCATTGGGTGCCGCCGCTCAAACAGGAAGCTTTGGGGCTAATTACCCCTGAAAAAAATGGCTGGTTCAGCCATGCTCGCGCGCAGTTATTCATTGCTGAACGGGGCGGCACGGCCGTGGGCCGGATCAGCGCGCACCTCGACACGCTGGCGCTGGAGATGCCCGCCGGACGCGGCTTCGGCCCCGGCGTCGGCTTTTGGGGGCTGTTCGATGCAACCGACGAAAGCGTTGCGCATGCGTTGATCGCGCAAGCCGAGGCGTGGCTGCGCAGCGAAGGGATGACGCGCGCGCTTGGCCCGGTCAGCATGTCGATCTGGGAAGAGCCGGGCCTGCTCATCAAGGGGCATGATCATGCGCCGACGATCATGATGGGCCACCACCCGGCGCGGTATCAGGGATGGATCGAAGCGGCGGGCTATGCCCCTGAAAAGCAGCTGATGACCTATGAATTGGACATCACGAAGGAATTTCCCCCGATCGTCCAACGGATTGTCGCGGCAGGCGAAAAGAACGCGCGCATCCGTATCCGCGAAGTGGACCGCACCCAATTTGACCGCGAAGCCGCGATCATTCTCGCAATCCTCAACGATGCCTGGGCCGATAATTGGGGGTTTGTCCCGTTAACGCCACCCGAAATCGCCGATGTCGGCAAAAAGCTGAAACCGATCGTGTTCAACGATCTGATCCGCATTGCCGAGCTCGATGGCGAACCGGTCGCGTTCATGATTACGCTGCCCGATCTGAACGAGGCCATTGCGCCGCTGAACGGCAATCTGCTGCCATTTGGCTGGGCCAAGCTGTTGCTATGGCTGCGGCGGCCGCGGGTGCGGACGATGCGGGTGCCGCTGATGGGTGTCGTCAAACGGCTTCAGGCATCGCGGATGGCGAGCCAGCTTGCGTTTATGATGATCGAGTACATCCGCCGTGCTTCAGTGGCGAATTACGGGGCGTCGCGCGGCGAAATCGGCTGGGTGCTCGACGATAATCAGGGGATGAACGCGATTGCGGAGACGATCGACAGCAAGGTCAACCGCATTTACCAAATCTATGCCAAGCCGCTTTAGCAGCGACGATCGTCAGAAGCGCCGCGATATGCCTAGGTAAAGCTGAACATCATCGGCGGCGGGGTTCAAACCAAAAACCGCACCCATATCAAACTGCCACGAGGGGCTAGCCAGCCAGCCGAACGACACCGACCCCAGATGTTTGGTTGTCGCGCCACCGGGGTCATCGTCGCGCGTAATCTGGTATTCGATCGTCCCCGACAGCCGCCCGGCCACGGGAAAGCCGAGCCCGATGACCGCGCTATAGGCCAAGTGCCGCCCGCGCCCGTCGGCATCGACCGCGGCGCCGGCTTCGGGAGTCACTTGCGCGCTTAAACCCCCTCCCAAATCCCAGCTTATCGGCACCAGCACCCCCGCCGCCCAATCGCCCGCCCCGCCGGGTGCGGGTGCCGCCGGCACGCTCACAAAGGGTTGCACCGCCACCGCAAACCCGCCGCCATCCGGATTACGCAAATTCGCCTTTAGCCCCAGCGTAAGATCGCCCACGCCCGCGCCGGTCGTCGCCAAGCCGCTGGTGCGATCGCGCAAGCGCTCCCGGATATGGGGTGTCCATTCAGCTTGCAACTCCACCGTATCGCTGACGCCCAGGCGCACCAGCGTTTCACCCAATGTTAGCGTGTCGGTGCGGCTGTCAGCGCTATCGTCGCGTGTCCAGCCGAACAGCCCGGTCTCCACCGACACCTGGCCCGGCGCGATGGTGCAAGCGGGCGTCCCCAGTCCCGGCCGTGCGGGGCAGTAATCGCGCGCCTGCCCCCATGCCGGGTTCACGCTAAGCAGGGCGAGCGCCATGGCCAGCACCGCGCGGAACATTGCTGCCATTCCCCCTCCCCCGGCTGGGTGTCAGCCTCTGCGCAGCCTTACCCAGGTCGGCGCATGATCGCTCGCCTTTTCGCGCCCGCGATGCGCCTTGTCGACCCCGGCATCGGTCAGGCGATCGGCCGCAACAGGGCTGAGCAGCAGGTGATCGATGCGAAAACCGGCATCGCGTTGCCATGCGCCCGCCTGATAATCCCAAAAGGTCCACACCCCGCCGTGCGGGTGGCGCGTGCGCAGCGCGTCGGTCCACCCCTGCGCCAGCAACGCGCGATAGGCCGCCCGGCTTTCCGGCTGCATCAACGCATCTTCAGCCATTGCCGGCACCGAATAAGTGTCATCGTCATTGGGGATCACATTGTAATCACCGGCCAGCACCACCGCGCGCTCTTCGCTCAGCAGCGCGGCGGCATGCGCGCGTAACCTGTCGAACCAGCGCAGCTTATAGTCGAATTTCGGGCCCGGTTGCGGATTGCCATTGGGCAGATAGATTGACGCGACAATCACGCCGCAAACGTCCGCCTCGATATAGCGGCTCTGGTCATCCCCGACCTCCCCGGCCAGGCCCTTTTGCCGCAGGCTCGGCACAGCGTCGCGCGCCAGGATCGCAACGCCGTTAAACCCCTTTTGCCCATGCCACACGGCGCCATAGCCCGCCGCGTCGATATCGCGCATCGGCAGGCCGTCGTCCGCCGATTTCAGCTCCTGAAGGCAAACCACATCGGGCGCTTCTTCGGCCAGATACTCCAGCAAGCGTGGCAGTCGGGCCTTGATGCCATTGACGTTGAAGCTGACGATCTTCACCCGCGCTTCAGATCAAACCGAAAAGCTGGCGCCGCAACCGCAGCCAGAGGCGGCCTGCGGATTCTCGACCCGAAATGCCGTGCCGCCCAACGTTTCGACAAAATCGACCGCGGCCCCGCGCACTAGGTCAAGGCTGATCGAGTCAACTACCAGCCGCACGCCATCGGTTTCGACCGCCACGTCATCGGCGGCAACCGCGTCTGCAAGGCCGAACCGATATTGAAAGCCCGAACAGCCCCCCCCATCGACCGACAGGCGCAGAATCGCGGGCTTTTGCTGCCGCTCGGCAATGACGGCCACGCGCGCAGCGGCGGCGGCAGTCAGCGAAATTTCGGCGTAGGGTATCTCAGTCATCACCACTCAAATAGGGCAACGGGCGCCCAACGGCAACGCCGGAGAATAGGGGTCGTCAGTTGGCAATATCGCTCGCACCCGGCACCACCTGCACGGGCTTGATCTCCCGTGCGGGGGAGAGATAGTCGGCGGTCTGCAGGAACGGCAGCGGATTGACGGCCTGGCCATCGACACGCACTTCATAATGAAGGTGGCTGCCCGTGGACCGGCCCGTCGACCCCATCAGGGCGATGAGTTGCCCGCGCGTCACCCGCGCATTGGGTGCAACCAAAATCTTAGACAAATGGCCATAACGCGTCGTGATGCCGCGACCATGGTTGACCTCGACCAGATTGCCATAGCCACCCGCGCGTTCGGCGCGCGCGACAATCCCGTCGGCGGTTGCGTAAATCGGCGTGCCCTTTGCGCCCGGGATATCGACGCCGGCGTGCATCGCGGCTGAACCCCGGAACGGATCGCTGCGCACCCCGAACAGGCTGGTAAAGGTCATATTGTCGACGGGTTGCGTCGCGGGAATGGCGATGACGGCCTTTTCCAGTGTCTCAAGCTTTTTCCAGCTCACGAACAGCGACCGGAATTGCGCATCGGTATTGGCGTCGGTCCCGGTTTTGGTGGTCGTTGCAACCGGCTCATACGGGCCGCCGACGCCCGGCCGCGCGACGATACGCTCTGGGGACAGCCCAAGGCGACGGACATATTGCGTGGCGCGCGCATAACGTTGTTCCGCCACCAACCGCAATTGGGCGGCAACCCCTGCCTGACGCGCTTCAGCCCGCGCCAGTGGCGCCACCACATCGGCGGCAAGCGATGCGGTCGCGGCATCGATGGTGGGCGTATCGAGCGCGAGTTTCGCGCCGCTCTTGCCCGCGAGCACGGCGGTGATCAATGCCTGTCGCTGCTCGATCCGCGCGGCATGGACTTGTGCGGCATGCTTGATCCGCGAGACCCGGCCCTGAAGCTCGGCGACTTGCGCTTCCATCCGGGCAAGCTTGGACTCAGGTGAGACATCCGATTGCAACATGCCCGTCATCGCCACCGCGCCGACGGTTGCCTGCACCAGACCAAAAGCCGAAAAGCACAGGGTTACTCCTGCGACGCCCGCCGCCACCCCTTGGGCCCGACCCGAAATGCTGAACCGGCGCAGATCGCGGCCGTCATGGAAAATGAAATCACGTGTCTTGAAGCTGGCGCGCACGCGGGCAATCGAATCCGCAATCGACTGGGTGGAAAACCTCACAATTAGTCCCCAAAATTGGATGCGGAGTCGCCCCGACGCCTGATTGTCGCACGAACAGCCCCTCCGCCGCGCTTCCACAGCCTGCATGACCGACTCCGCCCCACGACAGCAATAGCGCCGTCATCGTAGCGGGATAAGCTGATCACTTGGCACGGCGAGTCGTTCATCTCCGGGCAATATTCCCGAAGCGTTCCAAAAATTAACGACGTTAGGTTTTTGGCAAAGATTATCAGTTGACGCCGGATTCGACGCGATTCGACGCCTTGCTCACCCAAGCGCACGGGCCGCCGCCAGCACATCGGCGGCATGGCCGGGCACCTTCACCTTGGGCCAAGTGCGCACAAGTCGACCATCGGCGTCGAACAGGAACGTCGATCGCTCGATCCCCATATATTTCTTGCCATACATCGACTTTTCGACCCAGGCGCCGAACGCTTCGAGCACATGACCATCGGCATCGGTCGCCAGCATGACTTTCAACTCATATTTGGCGGCAAACTTCTGGTGCTTGGCGGGTTCGTCCTTCGACACGCCCAGAATGCGCGCGCCAAGCGCGGCAAAATCGGGAGCAAGCGCGCTGAAATCCTGCGCCTCGCGCGTGCAACCGGGGGTGTCGTCCTTGGGATAAAAATAAAGCACCAGCGGCGCACCGACCAGACTTTGGAGCGAAAGCGCGTTGCCATCGGCCGCGGTCAGCATGACATTGGGGATCATTGCGCCTTCACTCAGTGCCATTGGTTATTTCCCTTCGCCTGCCACCTGCGCGCTGGCATGCGCCCAACCGCGCGCCACTTCTTGCCGTGTTGCGTCCAGCAGCGCAACCAGCGCGGGCCAATCCGCCAGCCCCATTGCGGCAGCCATCAGCGCCTGCGTCGCTGCCCCCGGCTCCGCGCCGTCCGGCGCGACCAGCCGGGCAATCACGAGCAGCCGGGTCAGCACGTCATGCGCGCGCCGCAAAGTCGACGACAACAGCGATTGGGCAGTGAGCGCATCGATCGCTTGCCCCAGATCGGGGTTAAGACCCGTGCCGTGGCGCAGTTGAGTCACGTGGACGGCGAACTCCAGATCGACCAGCCCACCGGGCAAAAGCTTGACATCCAGCGGCCCTGACGGCGGCTTGAGCCGCGCCATCTCCCCGCGCATCTTGACGGCATCGGCGGCGAGATCGCGGACTGGCCGGGCGCCGCGCAGCACCGCGTCGATGATACGCTGTGCCTCCGCCTGCGCCGTGGCAGACCCGAACACCGGCCGCGCACGCGCCAGCGCCATATGTTCCCAGGTCCAGGCCGATTCGCGCTGATACCGATCAAAACCTGCCATCGACACCACCAGCGGCCCGTCGCCGCCCGAGGGCCGTAGCCGGGTATCGACGTCATACAGCGTGCCGGCAGGCGTCGGCACCGACAGCGCCGCCGTCAACCGCTGCGCCAGGCGGTTATAGTAATGCACCGCGCCCAACGGCTTTGCGCCGTCGGATTCGGCCTGATGGTCACCCGTGAACAGGTAAATCAGGTCAAGGTCAGACGCGGGCGTCAGTGCGCCGCCGCCCAGTCGCCCCAGCGCCAATATCACCAGCTCGCTCCCCGGCACGCGGCCATGCGCGTGCGCAAAGGTCGCGATGGTCGCGCGCGCGAGCACGCCAATCGCCGCCTCTGCCACCCGCGCATAGCCCGCCGCCACCGCCATCGGATCGGCGGCGTGCGCCACAATCTGCACGCCGAGTGCAAAGCGTTGCTCCCCGACCACCCGCCGCACATGATCGAGCAGCGCTTCATAGGGACCGTCCGCATCACGCGGCGTCATGCGAGCAGCCAGCGCATCGACATCGCCCACCGGATCAAGCGCGCTCGCATCAATCAATGCGTCGAACAGCTCGGGCCTCGTTCCCAGCGCGTCGGCCAGAAGCGGCGCATGGCTCAGGATCGTCCCCAACAGCATTGCAAGCGCGGGTTGCGCTTCCAGGAGCCGAAAGAAATTGATCGCACTGGGTAGCCGCGCCAGCATCCGGTCGAGCCGCAGCACTGCCGCCGCCGGGTCCGCCGCCTGCGCAAATGCCTGCGCCAAGCCGGGCAGCACCGCCTCAAGCGCCGATTGGGCCGCGACGCTGCGCAGGGCGGGATAAGCACGACTGCGCCAGTGCGTGATGCACTCCACCGCGCGCCGCGCCGCCGCTTCGCCGAATCCAGCCTCCTCCAAATGCTGCACCAACCCGTGCGGATCGATCGCCAGGCCCCGGCTCTGTTCAGGCTCAAGCGCAGCATAAATCTGTTCGGTCCGCGCAACATGCGGCGCAAGCTGGTCGATCAGCGCAGATCCCCCGGCAAGCCCGCACAACCCGGCAACCGCCGCCAGCCCTTCCCCCTTCGGCAACACGTGCGTCTGGCGGTCATCGATCATCTGCACGCGGTGTTCGATCGTCCGATAGAAAGCATATGCCTCGCTCAGCGCGGCGGCATCGGCGGGATCGATCACCCCATGTGCAGCAAGCGCCGCCAGCGCGTCGCGCGTCGCGGGAGCACGCAGGGTCTCGGCACGTCCGCCATGGATCAACTGATGGATCTGGGCGAAAAACTCGACCTCGCGAATACCGCCGCGCCCGCGCTTCAGGTCATAGCCCGGCGCCAAGGCCTGCCCCTCGGCATGGTGATCGCGGATTCGTGCCGAAATCGCGCGAATCTCTCGGATCGCGCCGAAATCAAGCGCACGCCGCCAGACAAAGGGCTGCACCGCCGTCAGAAACCGCCGACCAAGCGCGAGATCACCCGCCGCTGCCCGCGCGCGGATAAAGGCTGCTCGCTCCCACGCCAACGCGGCTGATTCATAGTGCGAGATTGCCGCCTCCACCGGCAGGACGATCGGCGTCACTTCGGGCGACGGGCGCAGCCGCAAGTCAACCCGCAGCACATAGCCATTGGCATCGCGCGCTTGCAGCAATTCGACCACACGGCGGCCAATCCGCACGGCGGCCTCCGCCGGTTCCTCGCGCAAGCGGCGGGGCAGAGTGTCAGGATCAAAGATCAGGATCGGGTCGATGTCGGACGAATAATTCAGCTCAAAACTGCCTTGCTTGCCGAGCGCGAGCGCGGCAAAACCCGTTGGTTCGGAACCCGGTGCGCGTTCGGCAATCGCGGCGCGGATCGCCCGGTCGAGCGCATGATCGGCAAAGCGCGACAAGGCGCCCGTGACTGCCGTCAGGTCAAACGCACCCGCCAAGTCGCCAATCGCTACCACCAGCGCGAGCCGTCGCCGCGCGAGCCGCAGCGACTGCGCGACGGGCAAGTCATCTCCTTCGCCCCATAGCGACACCGGTTCGGGCAATTGCCCTTGCGCAAAGCCGCGCGCGAGATCCGGTTCCTGGTCGAGCAGATGGGCCAGGAACGGCGCATGAGCACGCGCCCGCTCCACCGCACCGGTGAGGTGAGCCGGATCGACCGCGATCAACGCTTCGGGCATTTCGCCCCGCCTCCATACTGCGCGCGGTGTCGCGTGTCAGGTCGCGCGGCGAACCCGCGCCATATCATCCGGCATCGGCAGGCACCTTGGCGCGCCGCTTTTCGGTGAACCAGATACCGATAATCGCCAATTCATACAGGATGATAAGCGGAATCGCGAGTAATAACTGCGACCCGATATCGGGCGGTGTCAGCACCGCCGCGATCCCCACCGCCGCCACAATCGCATAGCGCCGTGCGCCGATCAGCTGTTGGCGCGTGACAATCCCGGCCCGCTCCAACAGCATCAGAAGCACGGGCAACAGGAACGAAATGCCAAAGCCGAACATGAACTGCATCACAAAGCCAAGGTAATTATTGACATCGGGCAGCGCCTGTTGCTGCACCCCGTTCAAATCCCCCTGGAATCCCAACAGAAATTGGAGCGCGATCGGAATCGCAATGTAATAGGCGAGTGCTGCGCCAATGCTGAACAATACTGGTGTTGCAAGCAGGAACGGCAACAGCGCCCGCTTTTCATTGCGATACAGCCCCGGCGCAACAAACTGCCAAAGCTGTGTCGCGATCACTGGAAAGCCAATCATCATTGCGGCGAAGAAGGCCACCTTCAATTGCACGAAAAAGCCACCGAACACATCAGTGTTGATGATCGTTTTCTGTCCGGCGACCGCGAGCGGATGGACCAGCACTTCCAATATCTGCCGAGCGAAACCGAAACACGCAGCAAAGGCAATCGCGACCGCCACGACACAATAAAGCAACCGCCGACGCAGTTCGACCAGATGATCCAGCAACGGCGCGCGCGATGCGTCGATCTCGCTGGGGTCGTTAACCGGGGCGTTCATCGCAGTGACTCAGGATGCGGCTCGTTCGGCGGCGCCATGCCGATGGCGGCGTCGATTTCGTCCAGCGTCGGCGGCAGCGTGTGGAGCGGTGTGGACGTCGCTTCGTCGGTTTCCGCCTGGATCACTGGCGCATGGATCACCGGTGGCGCCGTCATCACCGGCGGCGGGTCGAGCGCGAGCGCCGGGGCGGGATCGGCAAGCGCGGTTTCGCGCATGATCCGTTCATTTTCCTTCGCCCATTGCTGCTCAAGCTCTTTCAGCTCGGCCTCGCGCATCATCGAATCAAAGCCCGAGCGAACCTGCCCCATCACATTACGCGCGCGACCGACCCAATAGCCGACCACGCGCATCGCCTTTGGCAAATCTTTCGGGCCGATCACCAACAGGGCGACAAGGGCCACCAACAGCAATTCGGACGGCGCAACATCGAACATCGGCGCGGATTAGCCGTCCTTGGCGGCGGGCTCTGCCTCTGCCTTGGCGTCGATGCGGCTGGTGGGCTTGGCATCGTCTTCGTCAGCCAGACCCTTTTTGAACTGCTTCACGCCCTTGGCGACATCGCCCATCATGGCGGAGAAGCGACCGCCGCCCAGCACCAAAATCGCGACACCGCCAAACAGCAGCCAATGCATCAGGCTGAAACCACCCATCATCATTCTCCTTGGACCGTTAGCGGCTATTTAGGCGCTCTCATCCGAATTTGCCACCTCGGCTTGATCGAAAGCGACATCGACCGGATCGAGCAAGCCAGCGGCACGCAAATCATCGATTCCGGGCAAGTCGCGGCGGCTCGACAGCCCGAAATGGGCAAGAAAATCAGGTGTTGTCGCATAAGTGAGCGGGCGGCCGGGCGATTCGCGACGCCCCGCCGGGCGCACCCATCCCGCCGCCATCAACACGTCGAGCGTGCCCGCCGAAATCTGCACCCCCCGGATTGCTTCAATCTCCGCACGGGTGGCGGGTTCGTGATAGGCAATAATCGCGAGCGTCTCGACGGCAGCACGGCTGAGCCTACGTTGTTCCTCACGGTCGCGGCGGAGCAGATGGGCAAGGTCAGCCGCGGTTTGAAAATGCCAGCGCTCGCCACGCCGCACCAACTCAATACCGCGCCCCGCATAATGATCGGCCAGCTCGGCAAGGGCCGCACGCACATCACCCTCGCCCGCATGCGCACGGATGGCGTCGATGCTCAGCGGCGCGTCGGCGGCGAACAACACCGCCTCGACCGCGCGGGTATAGGCATCGATCATGCCGGTCGCCTCAGGTAAAGCGGGGCAAAGGGCGCCTGCTGCCGCAGCTCTGCCCGCCCCTGCCGGGCCAGCTCCAGCGCCGCCAGAAACGACGACGCGAGCGCCGATTTTCGAAACACCCCGCCTGCGCCGACGGGCAAAAACGCATCGATCGTCGCCCAGTCCACCGCCTCGCCCAACAGCAGCGCCACCCGGTCCAGCGCGGTCTCCAGCGTCATGACCGGGCGGCTCGCGACCATGTGCATCACCGGGCGCGTGCGCGCCGACACCCGGCCATAGGCAGCGATGAGGTCGAAAAGATCGGCCTGCCACGCAGCCTGCCGGACGGTCTCCAATCCTTCGGGGGCTGCGCGCAGGAACACATCGCGGCCCAACCGGTCGCGCGCCATCAATCGCGCGCCCGCCTCGCGCATGGCGTTCAGCCGCTCCAGGCGAAATTGCAGCCGCAGCGCAAGCTCTTCAGGGCTTGGCTCAATTTCGGGATCATGGGGCAGCAGCAGCGCGGATTTAAGATACGCCAGCCACGCCGCCATCACCAGATAATCGGCGGCGATCTCCAGCTTGAGCGCGCGCGCCCGCTCGATGAACGCCAGATATTGCTCGACCAGTTGCAGGATCGACAATTGCCGCAAATCGACCTTTTGGCTGCGCGCGAGCGCAAGCAACAGGTCGAGCGGCCCCTCCCACCCGTCAATATCCAACGTCAGCGTGTCGCCCTGATCCTCCATCGGCGGAAGCTTAACCACAGTTGCGCGACAAGCAAACGCGCCGGCCATGCCAATCACGCCAGCGCGAGCAACGCGTCCCGCTTCGCGCTCAGTTCAGCCGCATTGCCCGCAGGCGGAACCATTGCCGCGAGCGCCCGATCGAGCCGCGCGCGCGACTGCGGCGAAATGTCGCCGATCCTTCCGGCAATATCCTCCATCTCTGCCATCCGTGCCCAGCAATCGAGCACGATGTCGCACCCCGCCGCCAGCGCGCCGACCGCCTTTTCGCCCGCCGTACCGCTCAGCGCCTTCATGTCGATGTCATCGGTGATCAGCAGCCCGTCAAAGCCGATGCGGCGGCGGATAATCTCCTCCACAATCACCGGCGACAGCGTGGCGGGCCGCTCGGCGTCCCATGCCTCAAACACGATGTGCGAAGTCATGCCCATGCTTGCGTCGTTCAGCGCGATGAAGGGCGCCAGGTCGATTTCAAGCGCCTCGG
>DHHS01000123.1:0-3852 GCA_002403415.1 Sphingomonas sp. UBA4766
CCGAAATGCTGGAGGCGCTGGGCGTCGAGATGGACCGGGGCTTTGTGAAAACCGATGCGATGTGCCGCACAAATGTCGCCGGGCTATGGGCGATCGGCGACATCACCGCGCCGCCCTGGCTCGCGCACAAGGCAAGCCATGAAGGCGTGATTGCAGCAGAGGCGATTGCGGGCGGTCATCCGCATCCCATGGACCCGCGCAACATCCCTGGCTGCACCTATTGCCATCCGCAGATCGCCAGCGTCGGCTTGACCGAGGCCAAGGCGCGCGAGGCGGGCTATGCGGTGAAGGTCGGCACTTTCCCCTTCATCGGCAACGGCAAGGCGATTGCGCTGGGCGAGGCGGAGGGGTTCATCAAAACAGTGTTCGATGCAGCGACCGGCGAATTGCTGGGCGCGCACATGATCGGCGCCGAAGTGACCGAACTGATCCAGGGCTATACCGTGGGCAAGACGGCGGAGCTGGTCGAGGCAGATTTCATGCACACCGTTTTCCCGCACCCCACGCTCAGCGAGATGATGCACGAGAGCGTGCTCGCCGCTTATGGGCAAGCGCTGCATATATAGGAGACGGCTCGCGATGCGCGAACGCCCATCCTGGCCTTACGCGGCGTCGCTCTTCAGCAGCAATTGATCGGGAGCCTTGGCGGGTGCAGCGGGCGCGTCGTCGATTTTTAGTGTGCCCGGCGAGCGGTGGCGCAAATGGCCGTCAAGGGCGGCGCCATTTTCGATCGAGATCGATTCGTAGTCGACATCACCCGTAATCCGCGCGGTGCGCTCAATCACCAATTGGCGCACAACGACGCGGCCGTCGATGGTGCCGGTGATCCGTGCGGTTTCGGCCCGGACATTGCCGGTGATGCGGCTTTCGGATCCTTGCACGACGTTGGCGGCATCGACATCACCCTCGATATGGCCGTCGATGTGCAGGTCGGCGGTCGCACGGACATTGCCGACAATCGTCACATCAGCGCCCAGCACCGAAAACATCCCGCGCTTGCCATTGCTGGCGGTGCCGCTGGCGGCCGTCGATGGCGCGGTATGGCCGGTGTCGCGGCTGGGCTTGTTATTGAACATCGATGGCTCACTCCGCTGGAAAAGGCTGTCGGGACCTGCCCCGACTCGGTTAGGGTGCTAGCACAAGCGGCGTCGCTCGCGCGAGCGCGCGTCGGCGTCAGGCAACGCGCATCAGCAACGGATTGTCGTTCGCCCCACGCCACAAGAGCGGGCGCGCAACCAGGATAGTGGCGCTTATCATCGGCACCGCGCCCAGCGCCGCCAGCCAGGGTAGTCCGGTGAGATAGGCTACCAGCGCGAGCACCGAGCCGAGCTGGACATGCGCCTGAATCCGCCAAGTATCGCGCCCAGGCGCGGCAATCGCGAGCGCAAGGCTCAGCACATCGGCGAGGAAGAAATACCGGTCATGCATTTTTGGTAACAATCCAGCCACGATCAGCGGCGCAAGCAGGGCTGAACGCAAGAGCAGGGGGGCAGCGAAATGCCGTGCAGTCGCGCCAAGCCGCGCCGCATAGGCGGCAATTACGCCAGCCGCCGTCGCGAACGCCAGCCCGACCAGCGGCGTTGTCACCCCGGCAAGCTGCGCCACCATCCAGATGTTGGGCGCGTTGCGCGAAATGTCGGCAAATGTCTCCGACTGATGCAAGTAGATCGTGAGCAGGTTGGCGATCGGCCATCCCGCCAGCGCGGCGGGTGCCAGCATCGCGGCATAGCCCAACGGCGCAAACAGCCAAAGCCGCACCGGGATCTGGCGCGCGATGACAATAGCGAGCACGAACGGCGCGCCGAACACCGCCTGCGCCTTTATTGCAAAGGCGACCCCGCACCACAAAAACATCGCCGCGTGTCGCCGCTTGATTGCCGATGCGACGGCCATCACGCAGGGTGCAGCATAAAGGGCGTCGCACTGGCCCAGGATCGCGCCAGAGATCATCACGCTCGGTAACAGCGGGACCGCCAGCGCCCAGCTCGCGGCATGCGCGACGCCCATCGCCACCAGCAACCGCCAGACCGCCAGTGCGAGCAAGCCGGTGCAGGCAAAAGATACCAGCTTGACAGCCAACGCCGCCGGGATCAGCCCGTGCAGCGGCAATGCTCCCACCAGCAGATAATAATAGGGCGGTGAATAATTGCCGAACGGCGCGGCAAAGGCGGCGACGGGCCCGGATGCGGCGACGTGATCGAACCAGGGGATGTTGTAGACGATCAGATCGGGGGTTGTTAGCTGAATAACCGCGATTTGCAGGCTGATCGCGGCCAACCATGCCGCCGCCAGCAACCGCGCGGGCGGCGGCAGGGCGGCGGGCGTGATGACGCTATGGTGCATGAGACGCGGGATAGCGACGCGATGGTTAGCGTGGGGTAAAGAGCACGCGTGGGGCGTGTTGCCCGGCTATTGACACCCCCCATTGACGATGGCTTGCCACCTCGCTAATGAGCGCGCTGCTTTGTGGGGCACCCATGGTCCCTCGCGTTGCTGCTTGAACATTGCCGGATGCACGAACCAAGGGCCGTGGCGGTCGCCAGACCTCCAGACGCGGTCCCTTTTTTCTTTGGAGCATCATGCTCTGGGGACGAAACGCGCGACCGACAAAGTAACCGCCGGAACTTGCCGGTAACATAAAGGTGAAGGGCTTCATGCCGACGATTAACCAGCTGGTCCGTATGGGCCGCGACCCGCAGAAGGCCAAGTCAAAGGTCCCTGCGATGGAAGCAAATCCGCAAAAGCGCGGCGTGTGCACGCGCGTGTACACTACGACCCCGAAAAAGCCGAACTCCGCACTGCGCAAGGTGGCCAAGGTCCGGCTGACCAACAGCCGCGAAGTGATTTCCTACATCCCGGGTGAAGGGCATAACTTGCAAGAGCACTCGGTCGTGCTGATCCGCGGCGGGCGCGTGCGCGACTTGCCGGGCGTGCGTTACCACGTGCTGCGCGGTGTGCTCGATACGCAAGGGGTGAAGGATCGCCGCCAGTCTCGTTCCAAATACGGCGCCAAGCGTCCGAAGTAAGCCGACGGGCCTGTCCCGTCATCACGGCTGAAGTACAAAGGAAAAACAAATGTCTCGTCGTCGTCGTCCCGAAAAGCGGGAAATCCTGCCTGATCCCAAATTCGGGGATGAGGTGCTGTCGAAGTTCATGAACAACATCATGCTGGACGGCAAAAAGTCTGTGGCCGAAGGCATCGTCTATGGTGCGCTCGAAACCATTGAAGCGCGTGCCAAGAAGGACCCGCTGGGCGTGTTCCATGATGCGCTCGTCAATGTGAAACCGGGCATCGAAGTGCGCAGCCGCCGCGTCGGCGGTGCGACGTATCAGGTGCCAGTCGAGGTGCGGCCGGAACGTGCACAGGCGCTCGCGATCCGCTGGCTCATCAATGCAGCGCGCAACCGCAGCGAGCACACCATGGCGGGCCGCCTTTCGGGCGAATTGATGGATGCGGCCAACAACCGTGGCAACGCTGTCAAGAAGCGCGAAGACACGCATCGCATGGCAGAGGCGAACCGCGCGTTCAGCCACTATCGCTGGTAACAACCGCCTGCTAAGGGCGCCTCGGCTTGGCGGTGGGGCCCATTGGGCTTTCGCTGCCGCGCCGATGATCCTATAAACGGGCAGAGGCCGGGGTGTGCGCCCCGGCCACTTCCATATTTTTTCCGAGGAACCACGTCATGGCCCGCAGCCATCCGCTCGAACGCTATCGCAACATCGGCATCATGGCTCATATTGATGCCGGCAAGACGACCACGACCGAGCGCATCCTGTATTACACCGGCAAGTCCTATAAGATCGGCGAAGTGCATGAAGGCACCGCGACCATGGACTGGATGGAGCAGGAGC
>DHHS01000123.1:4155-13956 GCA_002403415.1 Sphingomonas sp. UBA4766
TGGACTGGATGGAGCAGGAGCAAGAGCGCGGGATCACGATCACCTCGGCGGCGACGACCTGCTTCTGGCGCGCGGCCGAGGGCAAGGGCGAAGAGCACCGCATCAACATCATCGACACACCCGGCCACGTCGATTTCACCATCGAAGTCGAACGGTCGCTGCGTGTGCTCGACGGTGCGGTCGCGTGTTTCGACGGGGTTGCGGGCGTGGAACCGCAATCGGAGACGGTGTGGCGTCAGGCCGACAAATATGGCGTGCCGCGGATGTGCTTCATCAACAAGCTCGACCGCACCGGCGCCGATTTCTATTTCTGCGTGAATTCGATCATCGAGCGTTTGGGCGCGCGTCCGGCGGTCCTGTATTTGCCGATCGGGATCGAAGGTGATTTCAAGGGGCTGGTCGATCTGGTTGAAAACCGCGCGATCATCTGGCTCGAAGAAAGCCTGGGCGCGAAGTTTGAATATCAGGAAATCCCGGCAGATCTGGCTGAAAAGGCCGCCAAATATCGCAGCGAGCTGATCGAAATGGCGGTCGAACTCGATGACTCGCTGATGGAGGCCTATCTCGAAGGCAATGAGCCAAGCGTTGCCGATCTGAAGCGGTTGATCCGTCAAGGCACTTTGAAAATGGCGTTTGTGCCGATCATCTGCGGCTCGGCATTCAAGAACAAGGGTGTGCAGCCTTTGCTCGACGCGGTGGTTGATTACCTGCCCAGCCCGCTCGACGTCCCCGCGATCAAGGGTGTCAAGCTCGACGGTGAAACGCCGGACGAGCGCCCCTCGTCTGACAGCGAGCCGTTTTCGGCGCTCGCGTTCAAGATCATGAACGACCCGTTCGTCGGCACGCTCACCTTTGCGCGCATCTATTCGGGTAAGCTCGAAACCGCGAGTCAGGTGACCAATTCGGTCAAGGACAAGAAAGAAAAGGTCGGCCGCATGCTGCTGATGCATGCGAATAGCCGGGAGGATATTCAAGAAGCCTATGCCGGTGATATCGTTGCGCTTGCCGGGCTGAAGGACACCACCACGGGCGACACGCTGTGCGCGATCGCGAACCCGATCATTCTTGAGCGGATGGAATTCCCCGAGCCCGTGATCGAGCTTTCGGTGGAGCCCAAGACCAAGGCAGATCAGGAAAAAATGGGCGTCGCGCTCAATCGCCTTGCCCGCGAAGACCCGTCGTTCCGCGTGTCGTCGGACGCCGAAAGCGGTCAGACAATCATCAAGGGCATGGGCGAGCTTCACCTCGAAATCCTGGTCGATCGCATGAAGCGCGAGTTCAAGGTCGAGGCGAATGTCGGCGCGCCGCAGGTGGCGTATCGTGAATATCTCGCCAAGCCAGTTGAGCTGACCTACACCCACAAGAAGCAGTCGGGCGGCTCGGGCCAGTTCGGCGAAATCAAGGTGAAGGTGGCCCCCGGCGAGCGCGGTTCGGGCTTTGTCTTCATCGATTCGGTGAAGGGCGGCAACGTGCCGAAGGAATATATCCCTTCGGTTGAAAAGGGCATGCGTGAGACGGCCGAAAGCGGCTCGCTCATCGGCTTCCCGATCATCGATTTCTCGGTCGAACTGATCGACGGCAAATATCACGACGTCGACTCGTCGGCACTGGCATTTGAAATCTGCGCACGCGGTTGCATGCGTGAGGCCGCGCAAAAGGCGGGGATCAAGCTGCTTGAGCCGATCATGAAGGTCGAAGTGGTGACGCCGGAGGATTATCTGGGCGATGTGATTGGTGACATGAACAGCCGTCGCGGCCAGATCCAGGGCACCGACAGCCGCGGCAATGCGCAGACGGTCGAAGCGATGGTGCCGCTTGCCAATATGTTCGGCTATGTCAATCAGTTGCGCTCGTTCACGCAAGGGCGCGCGCAATATTCGATGCAATTCTCGCACTATGACGAAGTGCCGGCCAACGTCGCCGACGAAGTGAAGGCGAAGCTGGCCTGATTTAAGATCGGGACCTGCACTTGTCACCAAACTGTCGTTGACCCTCCCGCCCCTGCGGTCGTATTCGGCAGGGGAGGCGGGGAGACAGGGCGTGAAGCGTTCGATGATTCTGGCGGCATTGCTGCTTGCGGGCGGATGCGGCACATCGGCTGATTCAGCGCCAGGTGCGCAAGCGGGAAAAGCTTCGCCAAAGGCGGCTAGGCCAGGCGGTGTGCCGGTCGCGGGGCCGGTCGCACCGCCTATCCCAAAGCCCGCAACTTCGCCTGTTGTGGCCCTGCGTCCGGGAGTGACCATCGTCACGGCTGCGGCCGAAGCGGAGGGCGATTACGAATCGTTCAAGCGCGTCGTCAGTGTTGACGGCGATGGCGGCTACCAACTCAGCTATACTCAACGGCAGCGCGGGGTCGTCAGGACGTTCGGGCGGCGCGTGCTCGGCGCTGATGCCAGGAATGGCCGGTATTACAAGGCGCGCTTTTGGGAAGGCGACCCCGAAACCATCGCCGGATCAACCGCAATCGGCATTTCGCGCGGCGTGTTCAACGATCTGAAGGCTGGCCGCCCCGTCGATCTCCGTTTTGATTACGGCGGATCGATCCGCACCGTGTCGATCCGCCTGGCCAGCAATCCGGTGCGCGCTGTTGCCGTGCTGGTCGGCGATCGTTCAGTGATGATGCCCGTTATCGATGTGATTGGCGGCAGCGGGGCGGATATGGTCCGCGGCTTGTTTCTGGACGATCCCGCCAATCCGCTGATGCTTAGCCTGGCGATCGGGGCGAACGGCGAAGCGAAGGTGCGCGTTGTGCGGATCGACGATCCGAAGGCGACGGGGGCAACGCTTGAGCAAGCGCTGGCGGGAAAGGGGGCACGTGCGGAGCTCCCCGGCATTTATTTCGAGACAGCCAAGGCGACGTTGCTCCCGCAATCGCGTGCTGCGATCGATGCCGCAGGCGCAGTGCTGCGCAGCAATCCGAGTTGGCGGCTGGCGATTGAAGGACATACCGATGCCATCGGCGGCGATGCCGCCAATCTTGGCTTGTCACGGGCGCGCGCGGAGGCTGTGCTGCGCGCGCTGGCGGAGTCGGGCTTTGATGCGGGCCGCTTCACATCAACCGGTTTCGGTGAATCTCGTCCGCGCGCGCCCAATGATACCATTGAAGGGCGTGCGGCAAATCGCCGCGTGGAATTGGTCCGTTTGCAATGATGGGACAGCAGCACATGTTTAAACAGGTCACGGGCTTTGCCGCGTTACTGGCGCTTGCGGCGTGCGGGGGCGAAAAGGCGGAGCGGACGATCACGACCAGCGACGGCTCGACGCTGTCGGTGAAGAAGGGTGATCGCGCAGGCGAGGCCAAGATCACCGCGACCAACGCCGAGGGCTCGGCGACCATGACCACCGGCGGCGCGGGCCAATGGCCGACGGCTGCGGCAGGTTATGTCCCGCCCTATCCGGGGGGTGTCGTTACCGCGAGCTTTGCGGGCAGCTCGAAGGAGGCATCGGGCGGGATGGTGACGTTCACCACCAGCGATTCGCCGGACAAGGTCGTGGAGTTTTACAAGGCGCAGGCGGCAAGCGCGGGGCTGGGCGATGTATCCAACATCGACATCAACGGCGCGAAGATTTTCGCGGCAAAGGACAAGGCGACCGGGCGCAGCGTTTCGATTCAGGCAACGGTCAGCGAGGGCAGGACCAGCGCCGCCGTCACCTTTGGCACGGACAAGAAATGATGTCGGACACGCGCTTGATTCGGCGCTAGACAAGGGCGCGCAGCGGGGCCATAGCGCACGCCAGCGTGCAGCGGTGGCAGAAGTGATTTTCGCTCTAGCCATCGCGTCGCGCTTGGGCTAAAGGCCCCGCTTCATCGCCGACCCGCGAGACGGGTCGGTGGTTTTGTTTGGGGCCTTTCGGGTTCTATTCACGACGAAGACGGGTTCATTGCGCCGTCCGCCAGGCGGCGGTTTGGTTTGATAGACAGAGGAAGACATGGCGAAAGCAAAATTCGATCGGAGCAAACCGCACCTCAACATCGGCACCATCGGTCACGTCGACCATGGCAAGACTTCGCTGACGGCCGCCATCACCAAGGTGCTGGCCGAAGAAGGTCTGTCGGAAAAGGTGGACTTCGAAAACATCGACAAGGCGCCGGAAGAGCGCGCTCGCGGCATCACCATTTCGACCGCGCACGTCGAATATGAAACCGAAAATCGCCACTATGCGCACGTCGATTGCCCTGGCCACGCCGACTATGTGAAGAACATGATCACCGGTGCCGCGCAGATGGACGGTGCGATTCTGGTGGTCGCGGCAACCGACGGCCCGATGCCGCAGACGAAGGAGCACATCCTGCTTGCGCGTCAGGTGGGCGTGCCGACGATGGTCGTGTTCTTGAACAAGGTCGATCTGGTCGATGACGAGGAAATTCTCGAACTCGTCGAACTCGAAATCCGCGAAGAACTGTCGCGTCGCGAATTTGACGGCGACAATATCCCGATCATCCGCGGTTCGGCGACCTGTGCGCTCAACGGCACCGATGACAAGCTCGGCCGTGACGCCGTGCTCGCGCTGATGAAGGCGGTCGACGAATCGATCCCGCAGCCAGAGCGTCCGCTCGACAAGCCGTTCATGATGCCGATCGAAGACGTGTTCTCGATTTCCGGTCGTGGCACCGTGGTGACCGGTCGTGTCGAAACCGGCATCATCAAGGTTGGCGAAGAAGTCGAAATCGTCGGCATCCACCCCGAAATCCGCAAGACGACCGTGACCGGCGTGGAAATGTTCCGCAAGCTGCTCGATCAGGGTCAGGCTGGCGATAACGTCGGCGCGCTGATCCGCGGTGTGGCACGCGACGAAGTCGAGCGTGGCCAGGTGCTCTGCAAGCCCGGCTCGATCAAGCCGCACACCGACTTCCAGTCGAGCGTCTATGTGCTGTCGAAAGACGAAGGTGGTCGTCACACGCCGTTCTTCGCCAACTATCGCCCGCAATTCTATTTCCGTACGACCGACGTTACCGGCACCATCGAGCTGCCCGAGGGCACTGAAATGGTTATGCCCGGCGATGAAGTCGCGCTTGGCATCAAGCTGATCGCGCCGATCGCAATGGACGTCGGCCAGCGCTTCACCATTCGCGAAGGCGGGCGCACCGTCGGCGCAGGTGTTGTCAGCGCCATCGAAAAGTAATAAATCGACTGCGTCCGCTCGGCTCCCTTTCGGGGGAGTTGGGCGGTTGCTATTTTATGTAAGCGTTTTTTCGATCGGCCTCCGGGCCGTTCCAGCTCTTTCGCATTGGTAGGGACCAGAGACCGTCTTATGGACAGCAATATCCGCATTCGCCTGAAGGCGTTCGATCACCGGGTGCTCGATCAGGCGACCGGCGACATCGCCGACACCGCCCGTCGCACCGGCGCGCTCATTCGTGGTCCCATTCCTTTGCCCACCCGTATCGAGAAGTTCACGGTCAACCGTGGACCGCACATCGACAAAAAGTCTCGTGAGCAGTTCGAGGTCCGCACCTATAAGCGGATGCTCGACATTGTGCAGCCGACGCCGCAGACGGTGGACGCGCTGATGAAGCTCGATCTCGCCGCGGGCGTTGATGTGGAGATCAAGTTGGCCTGAGGGCATATTACCATTGATCTCGTCGATTGGCCGAATCGCCGGTTGACGTTGGCAATGGGTTGGCGTAATGGCCGCGCTTCCCAGCGGGGTGTATGAGATTCGCGCGGCTTCGCGCAGAGTGCCGCCCCGGCCAATGCCGGGGTCTTTAGCCTTCCGGGTTCGATACCTGGCTAAGTAGAGAGTTCGGCTTGACCGGGCTGGCCGATAAAGGCTTTGAGCGCAGGCTCATAAGATAAGGGATACCGCCGGGTTTGCCCGGGCCGCGTCCCCCGTCACGCCCGGTTCGCCGGGCACCAGCCCGGGACGGGGCACGCACGACATTTGGGCTGATATGCCCGCTGCGGGATGGTCTCGCAGTGGGCCTCTGTATTGAAGGAGTATGGTCATGCGCACCGGCGTGATCGCGAAAAAAATGGGGATGACCCGCTTATTTCAGGATGATGGTCGGCACGTGCCGGTCACGGTCCTGCAGCTTGAGAAGCTTCAGGTCGTGGCGCGCCGCGAGAGCGAGCGTGACGGCTATGTCGCGCTGCAACTCGGCGCAGGCACAGCGAAGGCAAAGAACGTCGCCAAGCCGCAGCGCGGCCATTTCGGCAAGGCCGAAGTCGAGCCCAAGGCAAAGCTCGTTGAGTTTCGCGTGTCGGAAGATGCGCTGCTCGATGTGGGCGCGGAAATCGCCGCTGACCACTTCATTCCCGGCCAATATGTCGATGTCCAGGGCTATACGCAGGGCAAGGGCTTTGCCGGCGCGATGAAGCGCTGGGGCTTCGGGGGCCTTCGCGCAACCCACGGCGTGTCGGTCTCGCACCGTTCGCACGGTTCGACCGGCAACCGCCAGGATCCGGGCAAGGTGTTCAAGAACAAGAAGATGGCCGGTCACATGGGCGACCGCCAGCGCACGCAGCAGAACCTTGAGATCGTCTCTACCGATGTCGAGCGCGGCCTTATTTTCATCAAGGGTTCGGTGCCCGGATCGAAGGGCGGCTGGCTGATCGTCAAGGACGCGGTCAAGATCGCGCGCCCCGCAGAGGCACCATATCCGGCCGCGATCAAGGTCGCTGCCAACAGCAATCAGGCCGCCGACACGCCCGCTGATGAAGCGCCCGTGGCCGACGCCACCGACGGCCAGGAGGGCTGAGCATCATGAAGATTCAGATCTCCACGCTTGCGGCCGGGTTTGAGCCCGGCACCGACGAGTTGGAACTGCGCGACGATGTATTCGGCATCGAACCGCGCGCCGACATCCTGCACCGCGTTGTCACCTGGCAGCTTGAAAAGCGGCGCGGCACTGCGCGTGGCACGCGGGAGCGCGCCGATGTCGCCCGTACCGGCAAGAAGTTCGGGCGGCAAAAGGGCGGCGGCACGGCCCGGCACGGCGATCGTCGGGCACCGGTGTTCATCGGCGGTGGTAAGGCGCACGGCGCTCGCGTGCGTGATTTCAACCCAAGCCTGAACAAGAAGGTTCGCGCGCTCGGTTTGAAAATGGCGCTGTCGGCGAAGGCCCGCGAGGGCAAGCTGGTCGTCCTCGACACGCTGGTCATTGACAATGCCAAGACGGCGGTGCTCGCTAAGAGCTTTGAGCAAACGGGTTCGAAGCGTGCGCTCGTCATCGACGGCGATATGGTCGAGGCGAGCTTTGCGCTTGCCGCGGGCAACATTCGCAGCATCGACGTGATGCCGGCCGTCGGCGCCAACGTCTATGACATTCTGAAAGCCGACACGCTGGTGCTCAGCCGCGCCGCGGTTGAAAAGCTGGAAGCGCGCTTCGCCCTTCCGGGAGGGGTTAACTGATGGCCAAGAAAGCAACCGCCGCCATCAACGCGCGTCATTATGACGTGATTGTGGCGCCGCACATCACCGAAAAGGCAACGCTGCTCAGTGAACACAATGCGGTGGTGTTTAAGGTGGCGGGCGACGCGACCAAGCCGGAGATCAAGGCCGCCGTCGAAGCGCTCTTCGATGTGACCGTCACCGGCGTCAACACGATGGTGCAAAAGGGCAAGACCAAGCGGTGGAAGGGCAAGCCCTACACCCGGTCGGATGTGAAAAAAGCGATCGTCACCCTGAAAGACGGGCAGTCGATTGATGTGACGACGGGGATCTGAGAGTCATGGCACTCAAGCATTATAACCCGACCAGCCCGGCGCGCCGTGGCCTGATCCTGGTGGACCGTTCTGGTCTGCACAAGGGCGGGCCGGTGAAGGCATTGACCGAGGGCAAGCGCAAGACCGGTGGCCGCAACAACAAGGGCCATGTCACCTCGCGCGGCATCGCGGGCGGTCACAAGCAGCGCTATCGCATCGTCGATTTCAAGCGTCGCCTGTGGGACGTCGAGGGAACAGTCGAGCGGATCGAGTATGATCCGAACCGCACCGCGTTCATCGCGCTCATCAACTATGGCGCCGATGACAAGGGTCAGGACCGGCTCGCTTATATCGTGGCGCCCCAGCGGCTCGCGGTGGGTGACAAGGTGATCGCGGGCAAGAAGACCGACGTGAAGCCGGGCAATGCGATGGAACTCGGCCAGATGCCGGTCGGCACCATCATCCACAATGTCGAGATGAAGCCCGGCAAGGGCGGTCAGCTCGCGCGGTCGGCCGGCACTTATGTGCAGGTCGTCGGTCGCGACAAGGGCATGGTGATGGTCCGCCTCAATTCGGGCGAGCAGCGTTACCTGCGCAGCGATTGCATGGGCACGGTGGGCGCGGTTTCGAACCCCGACAACGCCAACACCAATCTGGCCAAGGCCGGCCGCAACCGCTGGCTCGGCAAGCGCCCGCTGACGCGCGGCGTGGCCAAGAACCCGGTCGATCACCCGCATGGCGGCGGTGAAGGCCGCACCTCGGGCGGTCGTCATCCGGTGACGCCATGGGGCAAGCCGACCAAGGGTGCGCGCACCCGTCATAACAAGGCGACGGACAAGATGATTATCCGGTCGCGTCACGCGAAGAAGAAGGGCTAAACGCACATGGCTCGTTCCGTCTGGAAAGGTCCGTTTGTGGACCTCCACTTGCTGAAAAAGGCGCAGACCGCCCAGGAATCGGGCGGTCGCGCGCCGATTAAGACCTGGTCGCGCCGCTCGACGATCCTGCCGGATTTCGTCGGTCTGACCTTTAACGTCTATAACGGCCGCAAGTTCGTGCCGGTGTCTGTCAACGAGGACATGGTGGGCATGAAGCTCGGCGAATTCGCGCCGACCCGCTTCTTCCCCGGCCATGCTGCCGACAAGAAGGGCAAGCGCTGATGGGTAAGGAAAAGGCCGGGCGCCGCGTGGCCGACAACGAAGCCTTGTCGGTGGGCACGCAGATCCGGGGCTCGGCGCAGAAGCTGGGCCTGGTGGCGGCACTCATCCGCAACAAGCCTGCGGGCGAGGCGATGAACATCCTGCAATTTTCGACCAAGGCCATGGCGGTTGAGGCGCGCAAGGTGTTGGCATCGGCCATCGCCAATGCGGAAAACAACCACAATCTCGACGTCGATGCGCTGGTCGTGGCCGAAGCAAGCGTCGGCAAGGGCATGGTGATGAAGCGGTTCGCCACGCGCGGTCGCGGCAAGTCGACCCGCATCCTCAAGCCGTTTTCGCGGCTGCGGATCGTGGTGCGTGAGCAGGCAGAGGAAGCGTAATGGGGCAGAAGAGCAATCCGATCGGGCTTCGGCTTCAGATCAACCGCACCTGGGACAGCCGTTGGTATGCCGACGGTGCCGATTATGGCCGCTTGCTGCTCGAGGATCTGCGCATCCGCGAGTTCATCGTGAAGACGTTGCCGCAGGCGGCGATTTCCAAGGTGGTGATCGATCGCCCCGCGAAACTGTGCCGCATCTCGATCTTTGCCGCGCGCCCCGGCGTGATTATCGGCAAGAAGGGCGCCGATATCGAAAAGCTGCGCAAGAAGTTGGCGGCGATGACGTCGTCGGATGTGTCGCTGAACATCGTCGAAATCCGCAAGCCCGAAATCGACGCCAAGCTCGTCGCGCAAGGCGTTGCCGATCAGCTTGAGCGCCGGATCGCGTTTCGTCGCGCGATGAAGCGCGCAGTGCAATCGGCACTGCGGCTGGGTGCGGAAGGGATTCGGATCACCTGCGGCGGCCGTTTGGGCGGTGCAGAGATCGCGCGGACTGAATGGTATCGCGAAGGGCGGGTGCCGCTGCACACGCTGCGCGCGAATGTCGATTATGCCGAGGCGCAGGCGCACACTGCTTATGGCGTGTGCGGTGTGAAGGTGTGGATTTTCAAGGGCG
>DHHS01000123.1:14258-17390 GCA_002403415.1 Sphingomonas sp. UBA4766
GTGGATTTTCAAGGGCGAAATTTTGGGTCACGACCCGATGGCGCAAGACCGGCTGATGATGGAAGCGCAAACTTCCGGCGTCCGCCCGGCTCGCTGAGGAACAGGCAATGTTGCAACCAAAACGCACCAAGTTCCGTAAGGCCTTTAAGGGCCGGATTCACGGCAAAGCGACCGGCGGGTCGGACCTGAACTTTGGCTCTTATGGGCTGAAGGCAATGGAGCCGGACCGGATTACCGCGCGCCAGATCGAAGCGGCGCGTCGCGCGATCACCCGCCACATTAAGCGCCAGGGTCGCCTCTGGATCCGCGTGTTCCCCGACGTGCCGGTGTCGTCAAAGCCCGCCGAAGTTCGCATGGGTTCGGGCAAGGGTTCGCCTGAGTTTTGGGCCGCGCGGGTGAAGCCGGGCCGCATCCTGTTCGAGCTGGACGGCGTGCCGGGGCCGGTCGCTGCCGTCGCGTTCGAACGCGCCGCAATGAAGCTGCCGATCAAGGTGAAGGTTGTCGCCCGGCTCGGCGATACCTCGCATCTGGAAGGTTGAGGGACATGAGCAAGACCAAGAACCACGTCGCCGACCTGCGCACCAAGAGTGACGATCAGATGACCGAGGCTCTCGGTCAGCTGAAGCGGGAGGCGTTCAACCTGCGCTTTCAGGCAGCGACCAGCCAGCTCGAAAAGCCGGCTCGCGTCAAGGAAGTGCGCCGCGACATCGCGCGCATCAAAACCCTTCAGTCCGAGCGTGCGCGCTCGGCTGCGAAGTAAGGATTATACCCATGCCAAAGCGCGTGCTGACCGGGCAAATCGTGTCCGACAAAGGCAACAAGACGGTGGTGGTGAATGTCGAGCGCAAGGTCAAGCACCCGCTCTATGGCAAGATCATCCGTCGGTCGAAAAAGTATCATGCCCATGACGAGGGCAATGAGTTCAAGGCGGGCGAAGTCGTGCGGATCGAAGAGACCGCACCGATCAGCAAGCTGAAGACGTGGAAGGTGATCGAGCGGGTCAACACCCATGCGACGCCCGAGCGGGTCGATGTTGACGCCTGAGCGCGGGCGATCAAAGACGGGAATAGAGGCGGGGCTCGGTCGGAAACCGACCCCAAGGTGAAGAAGGAAGCGGATCAATGATCCAGATGCAATCCAATCTCGAAGTCGCTGATAACAGCGGCGCGAAGCGGGTGCAGTGCATTAAGGTGCTGGGCGGTTCAAAGCGTCGCACAGCCGGTGTCGGCGACATCATTGTCGTCAGCATCAAGGAAGCACAACCCCGTGGCAAGGTGAAGAAGGGCGACGTGCACCGCGCCGTCATCGTGCGCACGGCAAAGGATATTCGCCGCGCCGATGGCTCGGTGATCCGGTTCGACACGAACGCTGCTGTGCTCGTCAACAAGAATGAGGAGCCGATCGGCACCCGTATCTTTGGGCCCGTCGTGCGCGAACTGCGCGGCAAGAAGCATATGAAGATCATCAGCCTTGCGCCGGAGGTTTTGTAATGGCCGCTGCCAAGATCAAAAAGGGTGACACCGTCGTTGTCCTGTCCGGCAAGGACAAGGGCAAGACCGGCGAAGTCACGCGCGCCCTGCCCAAGGATGGCAAGGTCGTGGTTGCAGGCGTCAATGTCGCCACGCGCCACAAAAAGCCGAGCCAGAGCGACCCGCAAGGGGGGCTGACCAAGTTCGAAGCGCCGCTCCACGTCTCAAAGGTTGCGATTGCCGACCCCAAGACCGGCGCGCCCACCCGTGTCCGCTTTGAAGAGCGCGACGGCAAGAAGGTCCGCGTGGCCGTGAAGTCCGGGGAGGTCATCAATGGCTGATGTTTATGTACCGCGGATGAAGGCGCTTTATGACGCGACCATCATCAAGGCGATGACCGAGAAATTCGGTTACAAGAATCACATGGAAGTGCCCAGGATTGAAAAGATCGTCCTGAACATGGGTGTGGGCGAAGCAACGCAGGACAAGAAGAAGGTCGAGACTGCGGCGGCCGAAATGGAACTGATCGCGGGCCAAAAGCCGGTCGTCACCAAGGCGAAGAAGTCGATCGCGACGTTCAAGCTGCGCGAGGGCATGCCGATTGGCTGCAAGGTGACGCTGCGCCGGGAGCGGATGTATGAGTTTCTCGACCGGTTCATCACGATCGCGCTGCCCCGCGTCCGTGACTTTCGCGGGCTGAACCCCAAGTCGTTCGACGGGCGTGGCAACTATGCTTGCGGCCTCAAGGAACAGCTGGTCTTCCCGGAAATCAGCTATGACAAGGTCGACAAGGTCCGCGGCATGGACGTGATTGTCACGACCACGGCCAAGACCGACGACGAAGCGCGCGAGCTGCTGCGTCTGTTCGGATTCCCGTTCCCCATCGAAGCGGCTGAGAAAAAGGCCGCGTAACTGCAATTGGCGGCCAAATACCCGGCCGGTGAAGGAAAAGAAGAGAGCTTAAGTCCATGGCGAAACTGAGTTCGATTAACAAGAATGAGCGTCGCAAGAAGCTGGTGAAGAAATATGCCGGTCGTTACGCGAAGCTGAAGGCAATCGCGAATGACACGGCGCTCGACGATACCGAGCGGCTGATCGCGCGATTGAAGCTGGCGGAGGTGCCGCGCAACGGCAACCCGACCCGCATCCGCAACCGGTGCGAGCTGACGGGGCGTCCCCGCGCTTATTACCGCAAATTCCGCCTCTGCCGCGTGCAGCTTCGTGAACTGGCCAATAAGGGCCTGATTCCCGGCGTCACAAAGTCGAGCTGGTAAGGACAAGACATGGCATTGACCGATCCCATTGGTGACATGCTCACCCGCATCCGCAACGGCCAGCGCGCGCGCAAGGACAGCGTGCTGTCGCCGGCGTCAAAGCTGCGCGTTCGCGTGCTCGATGTGTTGCAGCGCGAAGGCTATATTCGCGGCTATTCCGAGGAAGAGATGGGCCCTGCCAAGGGTATCCGGATCGAACTTAAATATTTCGAGGGCCAGCCCGCGATCCGCCATGTGGCGCGTGTGTCAAAGCCCGGCCGCCGCGTCTATTCGGGCGCGCAGGATTTGCCGCGCGTGATGAACGGGCTGGGCATTACCATTGTCTCGACGCCCCGCGGCGTTTTGTCGGACGCGGAAGCGCGCGACCAGAATGTCGGCGGCGAAGTTCT
>DHHS01000123.1:17682-18932 GCA_002403415.1 Sphingomonas sp. UBA4766
GAATGTCGGCGGCGAAGTTCTGGCGGAGGTATTCTGATGAGCCGCATTGGGAAAAAATCGGTCGCGATCCCGTCGGGCGTGACCGCGACTATCGATGGCGGGCAGATTTCGGTCAAGGGGCCGAAGGGAACGCTTTCGATGCCGCTGTTCGACGACATCGCTTATGCGCTGGAGGATGGCGCGATTTCGGTGAAGCCGGCGAACGACACCAAGCGCGCGCGCGCGTTTTGGGGGATGCAGCGCACGATGGTGCAAAACCTGGTCACCGGCGTGACCGAGGGTTTCACCAAGGTGCTGGAGATCACCGGCGTCGGTTATCGCGCGGCGTCGCAGGGTCGCACGCTGAACCTGCAGCTCGGCTATAGCCACCATGTCAACTATGCGATCCCCGACGGGATCGAAATCAAGACGCCCGATCAGACCACGGTCGAGATCAGCGGCATGGACAAGCAGAAGGTTGGCCAGGTGGCCGCGGAGATTCGTCGCTGGCGCAAGCCCGAACCCTATAAGGGCAAGGGCATCAAGTATCGCGGCGAGTTCATCTTCCGCAAGGAAGGGAAGAAGAAGTGATGTCGACCAAGGGAATGTCTCTGTTCGAGAAGCGGCGCCGCCGCAACCGCACGGCGCTGCGCGCGCGTGGGGCGGGTCGTCCGCGGTTGTCGGTGCACCGTTCCGGCAAGCACATCTATGCGCAGGTCATCGACGATGCGCAGGGGCGGACGATCGCCTCAGCCTCGACGCTGGAAAAGGATGTGCGCGGCACGTCGGGCGCGAATATCGATGCGGCCACGCTGGTCGGCAAGCGCGTTGCCGAGGCGGCCAAGCAAGCAGGCGTGACGCAGGTCGTTTTCGATCGCGGCGGCTTTTTGTTTCATGGTCGCGTGAAGGCGCTGGCGGAAGCCGCGCGCGAAGCCGGGTTGGAGTTCTGATATGGTCGATGATGTGATGAACGCCGGTGCCGACGGCGCTGCCCTCGACGCGCCGCAGGGGCGCGGTCCGCGTGGTGGTCGTGGTCGCGGATCGCCGGGTGGCGGCAATCGCGAAGGGCGCGGCCGGGACAATCGTGGCGGTCGCGACAGCCGTGGCGGCCGTGGCGGTCCGATGGAGGAACAGGGCGAGGAGCTGATCGAAAAGCTCGTCCACATCAACCGCGTGTCGAAGACGGTGAAGGGCGGCAAGCGCTTTGGCTTTGCAGCGCTCGTCGTGGTCGGCGACGGCAAGGGCCGGGTCGGCTTTGGCCATGGCAAGGC
>DHHS01000123.1:19236-25152 GCA_002403415.1 Sphingomonas sp. UBA4766
TTGGCCATGGCAAGGCGCGCGAAGTGCCCGAGGCGATCAGCAAGGCAACCGCGTCGGCGAAAAAGGCAATGGTCCGTGTTCCGCTCAAGGAAGGGCGCACGCTGCACCATGACGGCAACGGTCATTTCGGCGCTGGTCGGGTGACGCTGCGTTCGGCGCCGCAAGGCACCGGCATCATCGCGGGCGGTCCGATGCGCGCGGTGTTCGAATCGCTGGGCGTAGCCGATGTGGTGACCAAGTCGGTCGGCACGTCGAACCCCTATAACATGATCCGCGCGACCTTTGAGGCGCTGGGCACGCAAACCAGCCCCAAGGCGGTGGCGCAGCGTCGTGGCAAGAAGATCGCTGACCTGCTCGGTCGTGGCGGCGCCGACAAGGGCGTGGCCGAAGCCGAAGCGCTAGCGATCGTGGAGTAACGAGCAATGGCAACCATCAAGATCACCCAGACGGGTTCGCCCATCCGCCGCACCAGCGACCAGCGCGCAACGCTGATCGGGCTTGGGCTCAACAAGATGCACCGTGTCAGCGTGCTGGAGGATACCCCCGAAGTGCGGGGCATGATCCGCAAGGTGCGTCACATGGTGCAGGTCGAGGGTTAACCCCCTCATTACGCGCGACAACAGCGAAAGCGAGTGCAAGACAATGAAACTGAACGAACTCCGCGATAATGATGGCGCCCGCAAGGGCCGGATGCGCGTCGGGCGCGGCATCGGGTCGGGCAAGGGCAAGACGTCAGGCCGCGGCCAAAAGGGCCAAAAGAGCCGTGAGGGCGTGAGCATCGCGGGCTTTGAAGGCGGCCAGATGCCGCTCCACATGCGGTTGCCGAAGCGCGGCTTCAACAACATCTTCGCCAAGGATTATGCCGAGGTAAATCTGGGCGCGATCCAAAAGGCGGTTGAGGCGGGCAAGCTGGCCACCGACGGGGTGATCGATCACGACACGCTGAAAGCGGCTGGCCTTGCGCGTGGCGGCAAGGATGGCGTGCGGCTGCTCGCCAAGGGGGCGCTGACCACCAAGCTGAGCTTCAAGGTGGCCGGTGCGTCGAAGGGCGCGGTCGCAGCCGTTGAAACACTGGGCGGGGCGGTCGAGGTGATTCATGTGGTGCCGGCGGCCGAAAAGGCAGCGGCCAAGCAGTATAGCAAGAGCAGCTACAAGCCCGCGGCCAAGGGCTGATCCGAATGCGTTATCCGGCGGGGGCAACCCCGCCGTTTCGCGTTTGGGGGTTCGGGGTTTTTGCGCGTGACATTAGACAAGTGCGTCGGCACCCCTATATGAGCGATTGAGGATGGGTGTGACCCGCCACAATTTCCGGGACGATTGATACCAATGGCATCTGCAGCCGATCGTGTAAGCTCTAGCATCAGCCTGGCGAAATTTTCGCAGGCCACCGACCTTCGCAAGCGTTTGTGGTTCACGATCGGCGCGCTGATCGTATTCCGGTTGCTCAGTTATGTGCCGCTGCCGGGTATTGACCCGACCGCGCTGGGCCTGCTGGGGGAACAGACCAAGGGCGGCGTGCTCGACCTGTTCAACAATTTTTCGGGCGGCGCGCTGAAGCGGATGAGCCTGATCGCGCTGGGGGTGACCCCGTATATCTCTGCGTCGATTGCGGTGCAGCTGGCGACATCGCTTTCGCCGACGCTCGCTGCGATCAAGAAAGAGGGTGAAAGCGGGCGCAAGCGGCTGAACCAATATACCCGTTATGGCACGGTCGCGCTGACGATCATTCAGGGTTATTTCCTGGCGGCCGGGCTGGAGAGTTTCGGCGCGGCGCAGGGTGTGGCGGCGGTGATCGAGCCGGGCATCATGTTCCGCATCGGCGCAGTCGTTTCGCTGCTGGGCGGCACGATGTTCCTGATGTGGCTGGGCGAGCAGATTACCAGCCGGGGCATCGGCAACGGCATTTCGCTCATCATCATGGCCGGGATCGTCGCGAACCTCCCCTCGACGCTCTATAATCTGTTCGAGAGTGGGCGCACGGGGTCGCTCGATGCGGCGCGGCTGATCGGCATTGTTGCGGCGGTCGTGCTGCTGATCCTGTTCATCTGCTTTATGGAGCGGGCACAGCGCCGCATCCTTATCCAGTATCCCAAGCGCCAGACCCGCACCGGCATGCAGGCCGACCGCAGCCATTTGCCGCTGAAGATCAACACCGCAGGCGTCATTCCGCCGATTTTCGCGTCGACGTTGCTGACGGTGCCGCTGACCATTACGCAATTTGCGGGCTCCAACATCAAGAGCGGAACGGGGTGGGGCGATGTCGTCATCGCGCTTAACCAATATCTGGCGCAAGGTTCGGTGCTGTTCATGGTGCTCTATGGGTTGGGCATCGTCTTTTTCTCGTTCTTTTACACAGCGATTGTGTTCAATCCCGAAGAGACGGCGGATAACCTAAAACGCTATGGCGGGTTCATTCCCGGTATCCGGCCCGGCAAAAATACCGAGCTGTATTTCGATTATGTGCTGACCCGGATTACGGTGCTGGGCGCGGCCTATCTGACGATTATCTGTCTGGTGCCCGAATATCTGGTCGCAGCACTCGGCATTCCGTTTTACCTGGGCGGCACCAGCCTGTTGATTGTCGTCAATGTGACAATGGACACGGTGACGCAAATTCAAAGCCATTTACTTGCGCATCAATATGGCGATCTGATTAAAAAGGCGAAGTTGAAGGGCGGTCGACTGCGCTGAAGCCGCAGCGATCAAGAGGAGAGGAAGCGGGCTTGAACATCATCCTGTTAGGGCCGCCGGGGGCTGGCAAGGGGACGCAGGCAACCAAGCTTCAGGCGGAGCGCGGCATGGTGCAGCTTTCCACCGGCGACATGCTGCGCGAGGCGCGCAAGGCGCAGACGCCTTTGGGGCAACAAGTCGCTGCCGTGATGGATTCGGGCGCATTGGTGTCGGACGAGATTGTGTCAGCGCTGATCGACGGGAAGCTGGCGACGCTGGTGCCGGGGCAGGGTGTCATCTTCGACGGTTATCCGCGCACCGCCGCGCAAGCGGCGTCGCTTGACGATCTGTTGGCGCAGCATCACCGCACGCTTGACTATGTGATCGAGCTCGTTGTCGATGAAGATGCGCTGGTTGAGCGGATCGTCGGGCGCTATTCCTGCGCCAAATGCGGCACCAATTATCACGATCATTTCAACATGCCGAAGGTCGCCGGCGTGTGCGATGTGTGCGGATCGACCGAGTTCAAGCGCCGCGCCGATGACAATGCGGACACGGTGCGCACGCGCATGGCCGAATATCGCGCCAAAACCTCGCCGATTTTGCCGATTTACGAAGCGCGTGGGCTGGTGCGTCATATCGACGGGATGGCCGCGATTGATGTGGTGAGCGGGGCGATTGATCGGATTCTCGATATCGGGCCGAACGAGAGCCGCGCCTCCGGCTGATCCCGGTGACATTATTTCAGTAACGAGTGGCTAGGCGTTTTTCATGACCACCCAAGCACAAATCCTTAACGAGATTGATGCGATTACCGCGGTTGCCGCGCGGCTGGCGGCGATCGCCGGGCGCACCGATGCGCAGCGCAAGCAGGATCTGATCGCGGCCCGCCGAGAGCTGGCCATGCGGATTATGACGGTGATGACCATGGGTGATGGGTATCGGCCGCTGCGTGATCACCCGCAACATTATCCCGAACTGCGTCATCGGGTGAACATCATGCGGGCCGCGATCGCCGATCATCAGGCAAAATGGTCGGCGGTCGCGATTGACAGCGACGATGCCGCGTATGTCACGTCTTCGGCGGCGCTTCAGGCTATGGGGCGTGAGCTGATGGGGTGGATTCGCGCGACGGTGATGAGCTTGCCAGAACAGGCTTGACGCGGCGGACACATCGCCAATGCGGGCGCGATTTATTGTCGCGACTCGCTTGACACCTCGGTAATCTGTGCCTAATCAGCCGCTCTTCCGAACAACGGGATGAGGTGGCGTGTTTCAGCACGCCTTTCTTCGTTGCGCCGTTCGGGTTGGACGCGATGAGATGGATCGGATGCAGCCATGCGCCGAACCGTGGAGCAGGAGATTAAGCTACATGGCACGTATTGCGGGCGTCAATATCCCGACGAACAAGCGCGTGGTAATCGCGCTGACCTATATTCATGGCATCGGCCCGTTCAAGGCACGCCAGATCACCGAAAAGCTCGGCATTGATGCGGCCCGGCGCGTTCAGGACTTGTCGGATCAGGAAGTGCTCCAGATTCGCGAGACGATCGACGCCGACCACACGGTCGAAGGCGATCTGCGGCGTGAAACGTCGGTCAATATCAAGCGGCTGATGGATCTGGCCTGCTATCGCGGGCTGCGTCATCGCAAGGGGTTGCCGGTGCGTGGCCAGCGCACCCACACCAATGCGCGCACGCGCAAGGGCAAGGCCAAGCCAATCGCGGGCAAGAAGAAGTAAGAAGTTCGTCCCCGCGACGAATTTCCTTTTTCTCCGCCGGACGTCGGCTTTCAGCAGCACAACGAATTCAGGTCAGGACATAAATCATGGCACGTGAACCGCAGCGTATCCGGCGCCGGGAACGCAAGAACATCACCTCTGGCGTCGCGCATGTGAATGCCAGCTTCAACAACACGATGATCACCATCACCGATGCGCAGGGCAATGCCATCTCCTGGTCGTCGGCCGGGATGATGGGGTTCAAGGGTAGTCGCAAGTCAACGCCCTATGCCGCGCAGGTCGCCGCCGAGGACGCAGGCCGCAAGGCCGCCGAGCACGGCGTGCGCACGCTTGAAGTTGAGGTAAAGGGTCCGGGGTCGGGCCGCGAATCAGCGTTGCGCGCGCTTCAGGCGGTCGGTTTCCAGATCACCTCGATCCGTGATGTGACCTCAATCCCGCATAACGGCGTGCGCCCGTCAAAGCGTCGCCGCGTCTGATTTCGGCGCTCGCGCGTCGGCCCGTCCGGGACCGGCTGCGGCGAGTCCTCCACCCGGCGGCGCTATCGCCCGGCGCCGCGCATCATTAGGGGAAGCCTGTGTCCGTCAATGCAAAGAACTGGCAGGAATTGAAAAAGCCCACCGCGCTGGAGCGCAAGCCCGGCGGCGATGGCAAGCGCAAGGCAACCTTTGTCGCCGAACCATTGGAGCGTGGCTTTGGGCTGACGCTCGGCAATGCGCTGCGCCGCGTTTTGCTTTCATCGCTGCAGGGTGCGGCGGTGACCTCGATCAAGATCGAAAACGTGTTGCATGAGTTCTCCTCGCTGGCTGGCGTGCGCGAGGACGTGACCGACATCGTGCTGAACGTGAAGCAGATCGCGCTCAAGATGCAGGGCGAGGGGCCAAAGCGCCTCCAGCTCTCCGTGACGGGGCCGGCTGAGGTGCGCGCGGGGCACATTGCAGTGTCGGGCGATATCGAAGTGATGAACCCCGATCTCGTCATCTGCAATCTCGACGATGGCGCGACGCTCAACATGGAACTGACCGCCGACATCGGGAAAGGCTATGTGCCTGCGATCGCCAATCGCCCCGCCGATGCGCCGATCGGGTTGATTCCGGTCGATGCGCTTTATTCGCCGGTGCGCCAAGTGAGCTATAAGGTTGAGAATACCCGCGTTGGTCAGGAGCTTGACTATGACAAGCTCACGCTGACGGTCGAAACCGACGGCACGGTCTCGCCCGATGACGCAGTCGCCTATGCCGGTCGGATCTTGCAGGATCAGCTGGCGCTGTTCGTGCATTTCGACGAATCGGTGGTGACACGCTCGGCGCCGATGGGCGTTGCCGCACCGGCCGCATCGGGCGATGTCAGCGGCGATACGCAGCAGATCAACCGTTACCTGCTGAAGAAGGTTGACGAGCTGGAATTGTCGGTGCGTTCGGCCAATTGCCTGAAGAACGACAACATCATCTATATCGGCGATCTGGTGCAAAAGACCGAAGCCGAAATGCTGCGCACGCCGAATTTCG
>DHHS01000123.1:25458-34578 GCA_002403415.1 Sphingomonas sp. UBA4766
GCACGCCGAATTTCGGGCGCAAGTCGCTGAACGAGATCAAAGAAGTGCTGTCGTCGATGGGCCTTCGCCTGGGGATGGAGATTCCCGGTTGGCCGCCGGAAAATATCGAGGAAATGGCCAAGAAGCTTGAACAGGAAATCATGGGGTAATCGTGGGTGGGCAGCATCGCTGTCCACCGAAGCGTTTTGCGACCATAAGGGGTTTTGGGCGGTGGCCCTTTCTGCACCGCCTGGCCGGGAGTGCCTCATACGGCTCCCGAACGAACGAAGGACTAAACCATGCGTCACCGCGTTGGCGGCCGTAAACTCTCGCGGACTTCGGCCCACCGCACTGCGCTTTTCCGCAACCTGTCGGCAGCACTCATCAAGCATGAGCAAATCACCACGACCCTGCCCAAGGCGAAGGAACTGCGCCCCTATGTCGAAAAGCTGATCACGCTGGCGAAAAAGGGCGGGCTGTCGAACCGTCGGCTCGCGCATGCGCGGTTGCTCGACGAGGTGCAGCTGGCGAAGCTGTTCGACGTGCTGGCGGCGCGCTATGCCGACCGCAATGGCGGCTATACCCGCATCATCAAGGCGGGACCCCGCGCGTCGGACGCGTCGCCGATGGCGATCATCGAATTCGTTGACCGCGACGTCAGCGCAAAGGGGCAGGATTCCGGCCCCGTGGTGAGCGACGACGACAGCGCCTACGACGAAGCCGCGTAACGCACCGCGGCACGCAACATTCTAGGGCTTCACAAAGGAGTCGCAGGCGCTAGGCTTGCGGCTCCTTTTTTGCCGTTTTTCGGAGCCGTTCGATGCGCCTCATCCCGCCGCTTGTTGCTGCGCTGCCCCTGCTTGCCATTGCCGCTGCCCCGGCCCCGGAGATCAGCTTGAAATATCCTGAAACGCCGCGTGTCGATGTGGTTGAAGAGCAATTTGGTGTGAAGGTCGCCGATCCCTATCGCTGGCTTGAGAGCGATGTCCGCACCGAGCCAAAGGTGCGCGCGTGGGTCGACGCGCAAAATGCGGTAACGAGCGCGTATCTGGCAACGCTGCCCGGGCGCGACGCCTTCAAGGCGCGGATGAAGCAGCTTTACAGCTATGAACGCTTCGGCACGCCGGTGCAGCAGGGCGGGCGCTATTTCTATACCCATAATAGCGGGCTGCAGAATCAGTCGGCGCTTTATGTGCGCGACAGCCTGAACGGCCCGGGCCGTGTGCTGATCGACCCCAATGGCTGGGCCAAGGACGGCGCGACGGCGCTTGCCGAATGGCGCCCGTCACCCGATGGCAAGAAGCTGCTCTACACGATTCAGGACGGCGGCAGCGATTGGCGGACGATGAAAGTGCTCGACGTCGCGACCGGGCAAACGTTCCCCGATACGATCGAATGGGTGAAGTTCACGGGCATCGGCTGGGCCAAGGATGCGTCGGGCTTTTATTACTCCGCATTTGACCCGCCGGTTGAAGGCGCCAAGTTTCAGGCGCTGAACGAAAATCAGAAAGTCTATTTCCACCGGCTCGGCACGCCGCAATCGGCCGACCAGCTGGTTTATGCGACCCCCGATCACCCGCGCTATGGCCATGCCGCGTCGGTCACCGATGATGGCCGCTGGTTGATGATTACGACGACACAGGGGACCGACCGGCGTTATGAAATCACTGTCATCGACCTGAAGGCCCCGGGTACCAAACCGCGCACCGTGATAAAGGGGCTTAATTATGAATGGGCGCTGGCGGGCAATGTCGGCAGCAAATTCTATTTCAAGACCAACAACGGCGCGCCGCGGCTGCGGCTCGTCGCGATGGATGTCGCCACCGACAATCCGGTGCCGCAGCAAGTCATTGCCGAGGATAAGGCCAAGCTCGAAAGCGTGAACATCGTCGGAAATCAGATTTTCGCCGAATATCTGACCGATGTCAAAAGCGAGGTTCGGCGTTATTCGTTGAAAGGGCGGCGGCTGGGGATGGTGCCATTGCCGGGCATTGGCTCTGCCGGGGGCTTTGGTGGCGAAATTGGCGATAGCGAGACGTTTTACAATTTCACCAGCTTTGCGATGCCGACATCGGTGTTTCATTACGACTTGAAGACGGGCCGCGTCACGCCCTGGGCCATTCCGAAGGTCTATTTCAACCCGACTGATTTCAAGGTCGAGCAGGTGTTCTATCCGTCAAAGGACGGCACCCGCATTCCGATGTTCCTGGTCCGCAAGAAGACAACGACCGGACCCGCCCCGACTTTGCTTTATGCCTATGGCGGGTTCAACATTTCGTCTTTACCCAGCTTCTCACCGACCCGGTTGGCGTGGATCGATGCCGGCGGGGTGCTGGCGGTCGCCAATATCCGCGGCGGCGGTGAATATGGCAGCGCTTGGCACGATGGCGGGCGGCTTCAGAACAAGCAGAATGTGTTCGACGATTTCATTGCCGCGGGCGAATGGCTGAAAGCCAACAAGATCACCGGGCGCGATCAACTGGCGATTCAGGGCGGATCGAATGGCGGCTTGCTGGTCGGCGCGGTGGTTAATCAGCGGCCGGACCTGTTCGCTGCCGCGCTTCCGGCGGTCGGCGTGATGGATATGCTGCGTTTCGACCGGTTCACCGCCGGGCGATATTGGGTGGATGATTATGGCTATCCGTCGAAAGAGGCCGATTTCAAAACGTTGTTGGCCTATTCTCCCTATCACAATGTGAAGTCTGGGACTGCTTATCCGGCGATTCTGGCGACCACGGCGGATACTGATGACCGCGTCGTGCCGGGCCATACGTTCAAATACACCGCCGCGATCCAATCTGCCGATCTCGGCACCAAGCCGCGGCTGGTACGGATCGAAACCCGCGCCGGTCATGGCAGCGGCAAACCGACGGACAAAGTCATTGAGGAAGCCGCCGACCTCTGGGCATTTGCCGCCTATTGGACCGGGCTGAAGTTGGGGACGTCGGCGGCGGGGAATTAGCACGGGGAACGCAGCGGCGCGGGCCCCAACAAGCGAGCTAGGGTCCGAACCCAATCAGCCACTTGAAATTCGCTACAGACATTGATTCAGGGAGTCTGCGCTGAGGCAGGAGGCTTTGAGAATGTCGCGTTCGTTATCCTGGTTATCGGATGAAGCTTGGGCTGCCATCGAGCCGCACTTGCCGAAGAACCAGCTCTTGGCGCCGCACGTCGATAGTCGCAGGGTCCACGTCACCTGACGTGCTCCCCTGATTGTTACCAGTCACCAGCGCCAAGCACTCCCGCGTGTAGTCATCGACCACGTACAGGATGCGGAACCTACGGCCGCAGATCAGGCTGTCGGAGACGAAGGCGAGCGACCAACGCTGGTTGGGACCATCGGGCAGCACCATCGGTCTGCGCGTGCCCAACGCCCGCTTCCTCCCGCCACGGCGACGCACCCGCAAGCCCTCCTCTCGGTAGATGCGCAGGTGCTTCTTGTGGTTGGGTGTGATGCCCTCCCGCGCCAGCAGATAGCCCAGGCGGCGATAGCCGAACCGGCGACGCTCCGCCGCCCGCTCGCTCACCCCGCGATGCTCCCGGGCATGGGCGATGGCCTCCCGCTTGGCACCAGGCGTTGCCATTTTTTTGATACCAGATCCTTCGGCACGGCATCGTCCAGCATCGCCTCGGCCAACAACTTCTTCAGCCGCGAGTTCTCCTCTTCGAGCGACCGCAGCCGCCGGGCCTCGGACACTTCCAGTCCCCCGAACTTCGACTTCCACTTGTAGAACGTCGCCGAGCTGATCCCGTGACGGCGGCAGACCTGCGCCGTCGCCATGCTCGCTTCCTGCGCCTTCAAGATCGCAATGATCTGCTCTTCGTTAAACCTGCTTCGCTGCACATCGTCCGAATCCTTGGCGTCAGACTCTACCAAAAAGCCGTCACATCTCAGGGGAGCACGTCAGTCGGTCTGCAGGAACCAGCCGAGCTTCGGGGAATAAATGCGGGCCGAGTAATAATACATGCGGAGTTTCGGTATCCACGCTCGTGTCACAACAGCGTAACATGTCCGTGTCGCGCGTCCACCGGCCAGTCGGGGGACGATAGCCCGGCTTGGCGCTCGCCACGTAATCCTGCGCTTGCCCCCGCGCCGCCGACGCGGCAATTAGGGGTGATGCACACTGCTTCCACAACGCTTGCGCTTATCGGCAATACTCCGCTCGTTCGCCTGAAAGGGCCAAGCGATGCCAGCGGGGCCGAGATTTTCGCTAAGTGCGAATTCGCCAATCCGGGCGCGTCGGTAAAGGACCGCGCCGCGCTCTCCATTGTCGAGGATGCCGAGGAGCGTGGGCTCATCAAAACCGGCGGCACGATTGTGGAGGGGACGGCGGGCAATACCGGCATTGGCCTCGCGCTCGTTGCCAATGCCAAGGGTTATCACACCATCATCGTCATGCCAGAGACGCAGAGCCGCGAGAAGATGGACACGCTGCGCGCGTTAGGGGCAACGCTGGTGCTGGTGCCAGCCGCGCCCTATTCCAATCCGTGTCATTTCGTGCACCAGAGCCGCCGGATTGCCGAGGAAACGCCCAATGCGGTTTGGGCCAATCAGTTTGACAATGTCGCCAATCGCCGCGCGCACATTACCGGCACGGCTGAGGAAATCTGGGCGCAGATGGACGGGCGGATCGATGGCTTTACCTGTGCGGCGGGCACCGGTGGTACGATTGCCGGGGTGGGGCTGGGGTTGAAGGCGCATGATCCGCGCGTCACTATCGCGCTCAGCGACCCGCATGGCGCTGCGCTATACAATTATTACGCGCATGGCGAGCTCAAGAGCGAGGGATCCTCGGTCGCCGAAGGGATCGGCCAGGGTCGGATTACCGCCAATCTGGAGGGCGCGCCGATCGACACGCAGTTCCGCGTTTCGGATGCCGACGGCATGTTCTGGGTCGAGCGGTTGCTGCGCGAAGAGGGGCTGTGTCTGGGCCTGTCGTCGGGCATCAATGTGGCGGGCGCGGTGGCGCTTGCCCGCACGCTCGGGCCGGGCAGCCGGGTGGTGACGATCCTGTGCGACACCGGCTTTCGCTATCTATCGACGCTCTACAACCACGACTGGCTGGCGGCGAAGGGGTTGCCGATCCCGGCGCATCTCGAAGGGTCATAACGGCGCTGGTTCGACATTGACCGCAATGTCGGTTAGTCAATAGCGTGTATGGCGATGAAAAAGCCCGATGACACCGCGCAATCGGTTCAGCGCATCAAGGTTGGGATGACCGGCCTGGCGGTGGTTATGCTATTGATCGGGCTGGCCAGCGCGATTTTTAGTTCCGCAAGCGGCGACGGGCCGGTGACGGTGGCGGGCGGGGCAAAGGCTGATCTGGTTGCCAATCAGGTGTTGAGTAATGATGCAGCGGCCGACCGTGAGCCGCTCGCCGAACTGGGCATCGCGCCAAGCACGACCGGCAATAGCGCGGCCGCGGACACGGCCAAACCATGAGCGGCCTCCGCCCCCTGATAGCCTTTGGGTCAAGTTGGGGAATTTGCCCCGCCGCGCGGGGAATCACGGGTATTTGCCGCCGGTCTCAATCGAATTTGGTAGAACGCAGCATGAACGCCAAGGGCGCCCGTGCCAAGCTTTCCCAATATCTTCCCCCGGGATAGTTTAATTTCCCGCGATTTCCCCAACTCGCCCATTGATTGACCGTAATTTCCCTGATACTTCATAGTTAATCAGGGGCGGGCTCTCTTGTGTTCGCGAAACGCGCAGCTTGGATCGGCCGGGGCCGATTCCGGGTGAGGGAGAGCTTTGCCCGGGGCAGTCGGGGTTGGTGTGGCGGGCAGAAGCAGCTATCGGGGCTATGGCCTCCAGCAGGTTGACGAGAAGGGCCGTGTCGCCATTCCCGCGCCGCTGCGCGCTGCGCTGCTGGCGCGGAGCCCAACGGGCGATGATGGCAAGGCGGTCACGTTCGTTGTCCTTCAGGCGCATGAGCGCCATCCGTGCATTCGCGGCTATGATCTGGACTTTGCTGCCGAGCGTGAAGTCGAGCTTGAGGCGCTGGCCCGCCAGAATGCACTCGCCGATGGGTCGCCTGATGATGATGTATTGCGCGGCGGTATGGTCAGCGATGAACAGCCGTTCGATACGTCCGGTCGCTTTGTCATGCCGAGCTTTCCGCGCAAGCACGCGCACATCGGAAAGTGGGCGTTTTTTCACGGTGTGGGGCGCTATTTCGAAATCTGGGATCCGGCCACACTGATTGCGACGCCCGGCATCCACCCCAATGTCCGTGCGCTCGTTGAACATGAGTTGGCCGAACGCAAGGTGGTGTTATGAGCAGCGGCCACATCCCCGTGCTGCTTCGCGAAGTGATGGCGGCGCTCGCGCCGGAGCCCGGTTCGCGCCATGTTGATGCGACTTTCGGTGCGGGCGGCTATTCGCGCGCGCTCCTGGAGGCGGGGGCTGAGGTGGTCGCGTTTGACCGTGACCCTGATGCGATTGCGGGCGGGCAGGCGATGGCGGCGGCGGCTGGGGGGCGGTTGACGCTGATCCACGCGGTGTTCTCGTCGCTGGGCGCGGAAGTGGCGGCGCGCGGGCTGGCGCCGGTGGACGGCGTGGCCATGGATATCGGGGTGTCGAGCATGCAGCTCGACAATGGCGCGCGCGGCTTTGCGGTGCAGGAGGACGCGCTGCCCGACATGCGCATGAGTCAGCAGGGCGAGACAGCCGCCGCTTACCTGAACAGTGCAGGGGAAGAAGCGATTGCGCACGTCTTGTTCTATTACGGGGAAGAGCCGCGCTCGCGTCGGGTTGCCCGTGCGATTGTGGCGGCGCGGCCGATCACGGGCACGGTCCAGCTTGCCAATACGGTGCGTGCCGCCCTTGGCTACAAGCCGCATGACAAGAAGGATCCGGCGATCCGCGTGTTTCAGGCAATCCGGATCCACCTGAACCGCGAGCTGGACGAGTTGGCCGAAGGGCTGGTGGCGGCGGAGCAAGTGCTGCGTCCGGGCGGGCGGCTGGCGGTGGTGACGTTCCACAGTCTGGAGGACCGGGTGGTGAAGCAGTTCTTGCGCTCCCGTTCGGGTGCGGAGCCCGGCGGCTCGCGCCATTTGCCGCAGGCAGCGGCAGGGCCTGCACCAACTTTTGAGGGCGTCGCGCGGCCGGTCCGGCCCAGTGACGCAGAGATTGAAGCCAACCCGCGGGCGCGATCAGCGACGTTGCGCGTCGCAAAGCGGACGGCGGCACCCGCATGGCAACAGGGAGTAGGGCAATGACAGCGGCATATCGGTTGCGCGGACTTGGCTGGTTTGTCAGCACGGTGATTGTGGTGCTCGGTTTTTACCTGGTCTCGCTTCAGGTGGCCGCCGAGCGCAAGCGCATGGAGGACTTGAGCGCAGCGATTGCCAAAGCGCACCGCGATATCCGTCAGCTTGAGACCGAATTCGATACCCGCGCCAATATGACGCAGCTTGAACGGTGGAATGGAGAGATTCTGGCACTCGCCGCGCCGACCGCCGATCAGATTCTGGCGAGCGAGGAGGCGCTGGTGCAGCTTGCCTCGCTATCGTATGTGTCCGATCCGGCGCGGATCGGCGGCGCGGCCATGGTCGTGCCAGCCCTCCATGAAATGCCCGCGATCGAGGAGGCGGGTAAATCGGCGCCTGCGCCGCGTGCGGTACCCGTTACCACCCCGCGCGCCGATCCCGTCGGGGCGTCCAGGATTGTCCGGCCGGAAACCGCCGATGCGGCGCTGTCGCTGCCGCCCGCGCCGATGCGCGGTGCCGATCGCAAGCAGGCTGAGCCGGTCCGTTCGCGTGCGGTGGCCATGCTCGATCGCAAGCTGGCGCACAAGAGCCGCCTTGATGATTTGATCCGCGCCATTCCGCTCGATGTGGGAGCTGCCCGGTGAGCGTCCTGGTCGCGCGCCCTTTTGAAAGGCTGCGCCTTGCGGGTCCGCGCCATTCGATCGTTGCGCTTGCGCCCGCTCGCCTTGTTATGCTGCTGATGGCGATCGCGGCGGGCGTGGCGCTCGTGTTGACCAAGCTCGCTTGGTTTGCGGTTGTCACCACGCCCACTTCCACGCGCAGCGTTGCGGACGCGCTGGTGCCGCTGCGTGGGGACATTACCGACCGCAACGGCGTGCCGCTGGCCCGCACGATTGACGCCTGGTCGATCGGCGTGCACCCGCAAAGGCTGATCAATGACCCGCATGAGCTGGCGGGCAAGCTCGCCGCGCTGATGCCCAATCATGATGAGGCATGGTATGAGCGGCGGCTGCGGTCGAAGGAACCGTTCGTGTTTCTCTATCGGCGCGCTCTCCCCGAAGTGGTGAAGGCGGTCAATGCGCTGGGCGAGCCCGGCATTGCCTATGAACGCGAGCCGGAGCGACTTTACCCGCAATCCACGCTGGCCGCACATGCGCTTGGCTCGCTTGATGTCGATGCCCACGGCATTCGCGGGATGGAGCGCGTCTTGGAGGACCAACTGACGAACCCCCTGCTGCGGGCGACGCCGGTTGCGCTGTCGCTCGATGCGCGAGTGCAGGCGGCGGTGGAGAGCGAGCTGGGCGCCGCCATGTCAAATTTTCAGGCACAGGCCGCCGCAGGCCTGATGCTGGATGTGCACACCGGCGAAGTGCTCGCGATGGTGTCGCTCCCTAATTATGATGCCAACAAGCTGCCCAGGGTGATCGATCCCAAAGATCCCAACGACGCGGGCATGCGGCGCCTGTGGAATAATGCCACGCTGTCGGTGTATGAGCTCGGGTCGACGTTCAAACCGATCACGATGGCGCTTGCCATTGATTCCGGCGTGGTGTCGTCGATGTCTCGCCGGTTTGACGCGCGCGCGCCGATCGTCGCGGGCCGGTTTCGCATCAGCGACGATCATCCGCAAAAGCGCTATCTCAATATTCCCGAAACGCTGGTTCATTCGTCCAACATTGCCACGGCAAGGATAGGTAATGAATTGGGGGAGGCGCGGCTGCGTGCAATGTTTACGGCGATGGGGTTCGCAACCCGCCCCGATATTGAAACGCCTGAGCGGGGCAAGCCGATCTGGCCAGCGCCCTGGACGAAGGCGTCCACGATGACGACCGGCTATGGTCATGGTCTTTCCGTGACCCCACTGCATCTGGCCAGCGCTTATGCAGCATTGGTCAATGGCGGCATCTGGCGGCCCGCCACCATGATGAA
>DHHS01000123.1:34959-37769 GCA_002403415.1 Sphingomonas sp. UBA4766
ATGCGCCAATTGCTGCGGCTGATCGTGCTCAAGGGCACTGGCGAAAAGGCCGATGCGCCCGGATACCGGGTCGGGGGCAAAACGGGCACCGCCGAAATCGGCATGAAGGGCGGCTATTCGAAAAAGCGCAACGTCTCCACCTTTGCGGCGGCCTTTCCAATGGATGCGCCGCGCTATGTCGTGGTGGTGATGCTCGATTCGCCGCGTGGCAACGCCCAAAGCGCGGGGCAGGCAACCGCAGGCTGGACCGTGGCGCCCGTCGTCTCGCGCATCATCATGCGCACCGGCTATATGTTGGGCGTGATGCCCGATATGAATCGCGACGTGGATGTGTCCGAGCTGCTGCCTTTGCTTTGGGAGGCGCCGGGCGCAGCCAAGGCAGTGCCGGAATGAGGGAGCGCGCATGAAGCTTGGCATGCTGACCGGCGGGGACGAACCGGCAATCGTCACCGGCTTTGCGATTGACCACCGCAAAGTCGCCCCCGGCACCGTGTTCGGTGCGTTTCGCGGGCTGCGCGCCAATGGCGAGGATTATATCGACGCCGCCATCGCCAGCGGCGCGATTGCGGTGGTAGCGCAGCCCGGGGCGGTCGTGGCGGGCGCAGTTCACCTCGCGCACCCCAATCCGCGTGCCGCCTTCGCCGCCGCCGCAGCTCGCTTCTTCGCGCCCTTTCCCGATTGCTGCGTTGCCGTCACGGGGACGAACGGCAAGACGTCAACGGTTGAAATGACGCGCCAGCTCTGGCGCATGGCCGGGCATCAGGCCGCCTCGATCGGCACGCTGGGCGTAACCACCGGCAACGACCGGGTGACAACCGGGCTAACCACGCCCGACATTGTTACCTTTCTGTCGAATGTCGCAGGCCTCGCGCGCGAAGGTGTGACCCATTTGGCGTTTGAGGCGTCAAGCCACGGCCTCTCGCAATACCGCACCGAAGGCGTGCCGGTGCGCGCTGCCGCCTTTACCAATCTTAGCCGCGATCACCTCGACTATCACCTCGACATGGACGATTATTTCGCCGCCAAGATGCGTCTGTTCACCGAAGTTGTGGCAGCGGATGGCCATGCGGTGATCTGGGCGGATGATCCGCGTTCGGCGGCGGTGGCGGCGATTGCCCGCGACCGCGGCCTGACGATCCTGACCGTGGGCGCGCATGGCGATACGCTAAAGCTGGTGGGGCGGACGCCGAGCCTGCTGGGCCAGGCGCTGGAGATTGAGGCAGCGGGGAAAAGTTACAAGGTCAACATGCCGCTGATCGGCGCATATCAGGTGGCAAATGCGCTGACGGCGGCGGGGCTGGTTATTGCGAGCGGCGGCGATCTCGCGGCAACGATTGCCAATCTGGCACGTCTTCAGCCGGTGCGCGGGCGGCTGGAACGCGCCGTCATCAGCGCGCGCGGCGCGCCCGTCTATGTCGATTATGCCCATACGCCCGACGCGCTGGAGGCGGCGATCATGGCGCTCAAACCGCATGCACCGGGGCGGCTGATCGTCGTGATCGGCGCCGGTGGTGACCGCGATGTCGGCAAGCGCGAGCCGATGGGCGCGGTGGCCGCTGCACTTGCCGATGTGGTAATCGTGACCGACGACAACCCGCGCAGCGAAGATCCCGCCGCCATCCGCCGCGCCGTGATCCGTGGAGCGCCGGGCGCAATCGATATTGGCGACCGGCGCGAGGCGATCCGCGCGGCCATCGCGCTGGCGGCCCCCGACGACATCGTCCTGCTGGCCGGCAAGGGGCATGAGCAGGGGCAGATCGTCGGCGATCTCGTGTTACCGTTCGATGATGTGGCGGTAGCGCGGGAGTATGCGGCATGATCCTGTGGAATGCAGCGGACATCGCGGCGGCAACCGGCGGAACCGCGCTTGCAGACTTTGCCGCAACTGGCGTCGCGTTTGATTCGCGCGAAGTCGGCCCCGGTGACTTGTTTATCGCGCTGAAAGGTACCGCGACCGACGGGCATCGCTATCTCGACGATGTCTTCGCGCGCTCGGCGGCGGGCGCGTTGGTCAGTCAGCCCACCGATCATCCGGCGGTGAAGGTGGCGGACACGATGGTGGCCCTGGAGCAATTAGGGGCGGCCGCGCGCGCGCGGATGGCGGGCAAAATCATAGGCGTCACCGGCTCTGTCGGCAAGACCGGCACCAAGGAGATGTTGTTCGCCGCCCTGGACCGGGGAGCACCGGGTGCCGCGCATCGCTCGGTCAAGAGCTATAACAACCACACCGGTGTGCCGCTCAGCCTGGCGCGGATGCCGGCCGATACACGTTACGGCGTGTTCGAGATGGGGATGAACCATGCGGGCGAACTTGCTGCGTTGACCCGGCTGGTGCGGCCGCATGTCGCAATCATCACCACCGTCGCGTCGGTTCATCTTGAGCATTTTCGCGACGAGGCGGGGATTGCCGACGCGAAGGCCGAGATTTTCGAAGGGCTGGAGCCCGGCGGCACCGCGATCATTCCGTACGACAATGTCCATCGCGACCGGCTGATTGCCGCAGCGCGGGCGGTGGGCGCGCGGATCATCACCTTCGGGATGAGCGAAGGGGCCAATGTCCGCGCGCAGGAAGTAGTGCGCGGGGCAGGCGGTGGCTCCTTTGTCAGCGCCGTGCTGATGGAGCGCGAGCTGGGCTTTACCATTGGCCAGCCGGGCGAACATCTGGTCACCAATGCGCTGGCGGTGCTGGCAGCGGTCGAGGCCGTTGGCGGCGATGTCGCGGTCGCCGGGCTGGCGCTTGCCGATATGGCGGGGTTGGCGGGGCGCGGCGCGCGGGTGGCAGTATCACTCAGCGGTGGCGGTGGCGCGCT
>DHHS01000124.1:0-208 GCA_002403415.1 Sphingomonas sp. UBA4766
ACGGCGCGATCACGCGCCACTCAAAATCGGTCAGATCATAGCGGCTCATACCGCTACCCTGAATCAGCTCATCGCCGCTTTAGGGCCAAGACTCATAACTACCACATGATGGCAGCGGCGAGGTGTATGTTGCCGAGGAAGTTGGCGGCGAGTTTGTCGTAGCGGGTGGCGAGGCGGCGGCAGTCTTTCAGGCGGCAGAACATGCGCT
>DHHS01000124.1:509-13385 GCA_002403415.1 Sphingomonas sp. UBA4766
AGAACATGCGCTCGATGGCGTTGCGGCCCTTGTAGAGGGTTTTGCTGAAGCAGCTTTTCCCACACGCCGTTGCGCTTGGGCGGGATGTTGGGGACGGCACCCGCCCGGCTTGAGAAACTGATAGGCGTGGCGGACATGGTCGCAATCACGCCCGCGATCAAAAGGCGGGTTCATGACAATTGCGTCAAACAAGCCCAATTGCCCGGTCGACAATCTTAAAAAGTCGGCTTCGATCGTGCCAAAGCCGTGCACGGTGCGCAGCTCATGGGCCAAGCCGGGCTGAATTTCGACGCATGTCACTTTGGTGCCTTGCTCGCGTGCAGCTCGGGCAAGCATGCCCGTGCCCGCTGATGGCTCCAGCACCAACATGCCTGGCGTGATGGCGACGCGCGCCATAACAGCCGCGGCAACTTCGGGCGATGAATTGAACGCGCCGAAATTCTTCGCCGGTGTCGCATGATAGGCGGGCGCGCTATTATAGTCCGGCCCGTTGCCCGCGTCGCCTTCGATCGGCTTATAGTATTCGAGCAACAGCTTGTTAACTTGCGCCAACAGGTCTTTGCGCTCGAACCACAGATGCAAGTTGCCGTTTTGAAAGACGCGCACCCGGAAATAGTCGCCTTTCACCAGCTTAGGCAGGCCACCCGCGCGCTTGGCGTGTTCAACCTGGCGCACAATCCCGTCGCCATGATCGATGCCAATAGGGCCGCGCCCGTCAAGTTCTCGAAGAATGCGCTCAACGTCGTGCAGCGTGTCGCGCCGGTTGTAACTTTGCCAGCCGCCCCAGCTTTCCGAATGCATCGCGCGTTCGATGATAAGGCGGTTGCCGATTGCAAAAGCGTCATGCGACCGAAAGCGCCGATCCATTTTCATAAACACATTTGCAATGCCCCGCAGATACATATCGCGCCGCCCGGCCCAGATTGTCCCGAATGTCGCCCGGCAATTTTCAACGGTGAATGCTGGCGTGTCGCTGCGCAAACTTGTTTGGAATTCTTCGCGGGCTTGGCGGTCTAGCAACTGGTCGAGACCAAGGCGCGTCATCATTTCATCCCAGCAACGGCGATCAATATCGCGCGTGACGGCCGATGCAAAACGCGCGCGCGCATCCACCATTGAGAGCTTGCCCGTTTCCCGATCGCGCTTTTCGTGCGGCTTGTTTGTCAGAAAGGCTTGCGAGCGCTCAATATCGTCTGTCCCGTAGCGCTCGCTAGAAGGCGCGCGAAGGCCAAGTCTTCCCGCAATCGACGCCTTGCCCGCCAGCTCGGATAAATCGTGGAATTTGTCGTAAGCCTCCAGCCAAAGCGCAATCGCCCGATCTCGCCCGGCGCATAGGTCTGCAAGATTGGGGGGAAGCGCCAACCTATCTGATGCAAATTGCGAAGGGTGCGCTACGAAATTCGGCACCTGATCCAGGTGCATCCGGCCCGTGCCGTTGGTTGTCACATGATCCGACGAGTTCGTGCCCTTGTGATCGCGCGTCGCTGGCGTCGGCCAATGTTCGACCTGATGCTCCAGCCCCACTTGCACTTTGCTGCCGTCCGCGCGCGTCGCCGTGCGGCCCTTCATCATCGCGTGCTTGGCTGATCATCCGCCTGTCGGGGCGTTGGGAGTCATCCAATGCTCGGCTTGATCCTCCAGATTGATCGTGTGCCCGCCCGCTGCTCGTTTGTCGGGGTGCTGCGATCCGCCCCGCTTCGACGGGTCCGATGGACTGCGCCATTGTTCCGTCGCAAGGTCGAGCGTCGGGCGCGCACGCGCATTTGGGCTAACCGACCTGTTGATCCGCCGTTCCGCGATTGTCGCGGTGGGCCAGGATGAAGAGCCGCTCCCTTCGGTGGCTCGCCCCGGCCTCGCCCGCGCTGAAAATTCCGACCGCAACGCGGCAGCCCAGTCTTTCCAGTGCCGGGATGGCAACGGCGAGCTGTCCGTCGGCGTTCCCCGTGACGTTCTCGCGGAACAGGGTGTGAGCCCCGCTTTGATCGAAAATGTCGATAACGCAGTCGAGCAGCCATCGCTCGTCATCCTCGCCGCCGCGCTTTCCGGCGACGCTGTTGGGCTGGCACGGGTCGCCCGACAGGACGCAATCCACCGCGCCGCGCCATGCTCCAGCGTCGAAGGTTCGCAGATCAGACCAGACAGCAGCCGGATGAAGCCGCCCCGCTTCCATGCTCGCGACAAGGCTTGCGGCTGCACTGATTTCCCTCTCCACGAAAGCGACGCAGCGTGCGTCGGGTCGGGCAATGCGGACGGCAAGGTCGAGGCCGCCCACTCCGGCACATAGGGAGAGGGTATGTAGAGCCACGTCATGGCAGCCGGTCTAGGATTGCCGGAGTTAGCAGTAAGGGCCTGCACCCCGCCGAGATCAGTGAGCGGAACGGATACAGAATATCGCCAAAATGTGAGGATTTCCGCCGAATCGCCTTGGATTTGCAGTCCTCTGCGTCACCACTCCGCCATCGGGCCGGAAGGGCGCTCCCAATGCGCGGGTGCTTGCGCGCTGTCAACCGGGCCCTTGCAAAATCTCATCGGCTCGCTTGGCGGCGGCGCTTGCACAGGGTAGAAGCCGAGCGCGCAACAAAGTGTGTTGCATACATAATACGGCTGTGCCAAGAGGACGACATGCAAACGACCGCCAATCTCCGGCCCAATGCCGATCATCTTGAAGCGATGCGCTTCGCCATGGTCGACAGCCAATTGCGCCCCAACGCGGTCAGCGATCCGCGCGTGATCGCCGCCATGGCGAGCGTTGCGCGTGAATTCTTCTTGGATGAGTCGCTGGCGGCGGTCGCCTATGCGGATGTAAAGCTGCCGTTGACGCCGGGGCGCTTTATGAACCTACCGGTTGCCACGGGCCGGTTGCTGACGGCGGCGGCGCTGCGCGAGTCAGATAAGGTGCTGCTGATCGGTGCGGCGGGCGGATACACCGCAGCAGTGCTTGCACGGATAGTGGCATCGGTCGTGGCGGTTGAATGTGATGCGAACCTCGTCCGCACCGCGCGTCAGGCGCTGGCGGCGGCAACGAATGTTACCGTGGTGGAAGGACCGCTTGCGGCAGGGCATGTGGTCGCTGCGCCCTATGATGTGATTGTTGTCGATGGTGCGATCGAACAGTTGCCGCCGGGGTTGGTCGATCAGCTTGGCGTCGATGGGCGGCTGGTGACCGGATTGATCGATCGCGGCGTATGCCGGTTATCGGTCGGCCACCGCACGGCAGGCGGCTTTGGTCTTGCTGATTTTGCGGATTTCGATGCAGCCGTCTTGCCCGGCTTCGCGCCTGAGAAGGGATTTGTATTTTGACCAGACTATTTTGCTCGGTGGCGGTGATTGCGCTGGCGGCGATGCCCGCGACGGCAGAGACACTGCGCGATGCGCTAGTCAAAGCCTATGAGACCAACCCCACGCTCGCCGCCCAGCGCGCGACGTTGCGCGCGAACGATGAAAATGTGCCGATCACACGCGCGCCTTCGCTTCCGCAGGTTCAGGTGCAAAGCACTTATAGCGAAAACGTCGTACTGCCGATCACGGCCTTCACCGCACCGTCGCGCACCAGCCAGACTCAGGCAAGCCTGACCTATTCGCTCTTTGCCGGGGGTGCCGTGAAAAATGGCGTCGCGGCGGCCAAGTCGCGCGTGGAAGGCGGGCGCGCGACGCTGCGCGGGACCGAAGCGGACCTGTTCACCGCGGTTGTCGCCGCCTATGTCGATGTCCAGCGCGATTCGGCGGTCGTGCAGCTTAACGAACAGAATGTCCGCGTGCTCGACGTTAATCTTCAGGCCTCGCGTGACCGGTTTCAGGTCGGCGACCTGACCCGCACCGATGTCGCGCAATCGGAGGCGCGGCTGGCGCTGGCGCAGAGCCAGCTCGAGACCGCGCAGTCGCGGCTGATCGCTAGTCGTGAGAACTATATCCGCCTGGTCGGTTCGACCCCGGGCGAGCTGGATACGCCGCCGCCGCTGCCGAAACTGCCCGGCACGCCCGATGAAGCGGTGAAAGTCGCGCTGGCCGAAAACCCGACCCTGCTCGCCGCGCGCAAGGCTCTGGAGGCAAGCGGTTTTGACGTGAAGTCGGCACGTGCCACCCGCCTGCCCACGGTCGATGCGTTCGCTCAGGGGAATTACACCAATTTCCTGGGCACGCTGGGCGGTTTCCCCGGCAATCCGGCGCCGCCACAGTTCGACCGCACGGCGCAATTCGGCGTACGCCTCTCGCTGCCGATTTATCAGGGCGGCGCGCCCGCAGCGCGTATCCGCCAGGCGCAAGCACGCCAAAGCGCGTCGATCGAGCAACTGACCGAGGCGGAGCGCAGCGTTGTCTCGCAAACCCGCTCGGTCTATGCGTCCTATCGCGCCGCACTCGACGTGATCCGCTCGGCGGAAGCTGCGGTGAGCGCGAACCGGCTCGCGCTGGAGGGGGTGAAGGCGGAAAACAGCGTCGGCAACCGCACCATCCTCGAAATCCTGAACGCCGAACAGGAATTGCTGAATGCGCAAGTGACGCTGGTGACGGCGCGGCGCGATGCATATGTTGCGGGCTTTGCGGTGCTGGCGGCGATGGGCCGGGCGGAGGCGAAGGATCTGGGGCTCGAAAATGGCCCGCTTTACGATCCCGTTGCCAATTACGACCGCGTGCGCAATCGCATTTTTGATTGGGATCAGGATCCGACGCCAAAGCCGGTCGCGACATCAACCACCGGCACCCCAGCGCAAACCGCGATCGTGGCCGGGCGCATCGACCCGTCGCTGAGCAACGATGCCCGCCTGACACCGGTTGACAAAAGCCCGGTGAATCCTGCACCTGTCGCGCCTAAGCGTTAATTCAGCGATCCGGTTGGGGCGGACATCGTGCGAGGTATCAGCATGGGCGACATGAGTGCGGAGCCGTCGATGGAGGACATCCTTTCCTCGATCAAGCGCATCATTGCCGAAGAGGGCGACACCGCCGTGCGCGCCAAGCGTCCCCCGGTGCGCCCCGTGCCGCGCGCTGCCGAACCCGCGCATGAAGTGCTGGAACTGAACGACGCGATTGCAGAGGAGCCGGTCGCACCAGCAGTGCCTTCGCTCACCGCAGGGGCGAACGCGAGCATCGGTCAGGCAGATATGCCGATCGTGTCGGCCCATGCCGCCGAGGCCAGCCGGGGGGCGCTCAACGCCCTGTCGCGGCTGATGATCAAGCCCGAACCGTCGAGCGACGGCACGCTGGAGGGGTTGGTGCGCGAAATGCTCCGCCCAATGCTGCGCGAATGGCTTGATGAAAACCTGCCCGCGCTGGTCGAGTCCATGGTCGCGCGCGAGATTGAGCGGATCAGCAAGAGCGGTTGATTGCCGCGTAGCGCGTCGATACGGGCTTGGCGAAGCGCCGTATAGCCCGCTAGACGGACGCGATGACCGATCTTCCCAAAACCTTCGACCCTGCCGAAATCGAATCCCGATGGTATGCGCATTGGGAGGAACGCGGTTTGTTCCATCCCGACCGGCCCGACGCTGAGCCCTGGACGATCGTGAACCCGCCGCCCAATGTAACGGGCTCGCTTCATATCGGCCATGCCCTCGATAACACGTTGCAGGACATCCTCGTGCGGCATGCGCGGTTGCAGGGCAAGGATGCGCTGTGGGTGGTCGGCACCGACCATGCCGGCATCGCGACCCAGATGGTGGTAGAACGCCAGATGGAAGCGCGGCAGGACAAGCGCACCAATTACAGCCGCGAGGATTTCGTCGCGAAGGTGTGGGAGTGGAAGGCCGAAAGCGGCGGCACGATCACCAACCAGCTGCGCCGGTTGGGCTGCTCGATGGACTGGAGCCGCGAGCAGTTCACCATGGACCCGCACTTCACCAAGGCGGTGATCAAGACCTTCGTTGATCTGTACAACGATGGCCTCATCTACCGCGACAAGCGGCTGGTGAACTGGGACCCGAAGCTGAAGACGGCGATTTCCGACCTCGAGGTCGAGACGCGCGAGATTCAGGGACATTTCTGGCGCTTCCGCTACCCGCTGGCGGATGGCGTGCGGACGGATGCGGGCGCAGACCACCTGATCGTCGCCACCACTCGCCCGGAAACGATGCTGGCCGACATGGCGGTGGCGGTGAACCCGGCGGACGAACGGTTTGCCAGCGTGGTCGGTAAGCATATCATCCTGCCGATCACCGGTCGCCGCATTCCCATCATCGCTGACGAACACGCCGATCCGGCGCTGGGCTCGGGCTGCGTGAAGATCACCCCGGGTCATGATTTCAACGACTTCGAGGTCGGGCGGCGCGCCGGGATGGCGGCGGGCGACATGCTCAACATGCTCGATGCCAATGCGGCGGTGGCGCAGGTTTCGGACGGGCTGATCCCGGCGGAATTCGTCGGGCTCGACCGGTTCGACGCGCGCAAGGCGGTGGTTGAACGGCTGAAGGCCGAGGATTTCCTTGTTCCGCACATAACGAAGGACAAGGAAGGCAACGCAGTCGAACACGACGCCGAACCGCGCGTGATCCAGACCCCCTTTGGCGACCGCGGCGGTGTGGTGATCGAACCGTGGTTGACCGATCAGTGGTATGTGAACGCTGCCGAACTCGCCAAGAAGCCGCTGGAAGCGGTGCGCTCGGGCGACATCCAGATCGTGCCCAAGACCTGGGAGAAGACCTTTTTCAACTGGATGGAGAACATCCAGCCCTGGTGCGTCAGCCGCCAGCTGTGGTGGGGGCACCGGATTCCGGCGTGGTATTGCGCGACGAAGGAAGCGACCCAAAAGGAAGTCGCTCGACTGCACAGCGACAACCCCGGTGACGATGTAGATCTCGACTTCTTCACGAGCGTCTTCAATCGTGAGCACGCCGTTATCGCCCATGACGAAGACGAAGCGCGACGCATCGCTGCGGCTTATTACGAGGTAGACGAAGAAGCGGTCAGATTCGCGTCTGAGTCATATACCACGCCAAGGCCGTACACCTTAGAACGTGACAACGACGTCCTCGACACGTGGTTCTCGTCCGCGCTGTGGCCCTTCGCCACGCTCGGCTGGCCGGAGAACGACAGCCCGCTCCTTCAAAAGCACTTCCCCAACAGCCTCCTCATCTCCGGCTTCGACATCCTGTTCTTCTGGGATGCGCGGATGATGATGATGGGCTTCTACAACATGGGCCAGAAGCCCTGGGACACGCTCTATCTCCACGGCCTCGTGCGCGCCGCCGACGGCGCGAAGATGTCGAAGTCCAAGGGCAATGTGGTCGATCCGCTCGGCCTCATCGACCAGTATGGCGCGGATGCCTTGCGGTTTTTCATGGCGGCGATGGAGAGCCAGGGCCGCGACATCAAGATGGATGAAGGCCGCGTTGCCGGATATCGCAATTTTGCGACCAAGCTGTGGAACGCCGCGCGCTTCGCCCAGAGCAATGGTATCGGCGCAAGCACGTCGCCCGCCGCGCCTACCGCTACGCTCGCGGTCAACCAGTGGATCATCGGCGAATTGGTGCAGACGGTGCGGGCGGTTGACGCAGCGCTCACCGATCTGCGCTTCGATGGCGCGGCGAACGCGATTTACCAATTTGTCTGGAGCCAGTTTTGCGACTGGTATCTCGAACTCATCAAGCCGCTGCTCCAAGCTGGCGGCAGCGCCGAACCGGTCGCGGCCGAAATGATCGAGGAATTGCGGTTTTCGACCGACAATGCCGAAGGATGGGCGGCGATGGCGGCCGATCAGGCCGTGCGCGCCGACGAAGTTTGCGCCGACGATCACGCCGCGGCGGCGGAGACGCGCGCGGTGGCGGGCTGGGTGCTCGACCAAATCCTCGTGCTGCTCCACCCGTTCATGCCGTTCATTACCGAAGAGCTGTGGTCGAAACTGGGCGCGCGCGACTATGAACTGATCGTCGCACAGTGGCCGCGTGTGGCCGATGTCGCGGTCGATGACGCGGCGGCGCAGGAAATCAATTGGCTTATCAAGCTCGTGAGCGGCATTCGTGCCGCGCGCAATGAACTTGGCATCGCGCCGGGCGTGCGGCTCGCAATGCATGTCCGCGATGCAGGGGGCGAGACGGCGGTGCGTCTGGCGCTGCAGGAGGCGGCGCTCGCACGGCTGGCCCGCGTCGATGTGGCAGCCGGACCGGCACCTGCGGGCGGCGCGGCGCAGATTGTCGTTGATGCGGCCACCTTTGTCCTCCCGCTTGAAGGCGTCATCGACCTGGACGCCGAACGCGCGCGCCTCGCCAAGGCGATTGCGGCGGCGGAGAAGGAACGCGACGCGCTCGCCGGACGGCTCGGCAACCCGAGCTTTATCGAACGCGCCAAACCCGAAGCAGTCGAGAAAGCACGCGCCGACCATGCCGATAAAGCGGCGGAGGCGGAAAGGCTGACTGCGGCACTCTCGCGCTTGGGGTGAGCAGGGCCGCGCCGGATAGAGACTTGCCCACGCAGCCGCCATCGCGCAGAACGAGGGTATGACCAGCTATCCCGCGCTTCGCCTTCGCCGCACCCGTTCGACCCCGTGGAGCAGGCGGATGCACGCCGAGACCGTGCTGACGCCAGCCGACCTCATCTGGCCGCTTTTCATCGCTGACGGTGAGGGCGTGGAGGAGCCGATTGCGAGCCTGCCCGGCGTGTCGCGCTGGTCGGTTGACCTGATCGTGGCGCGTGCCCGCGAAGCGAGGGCGGCGGGCATTCCGTGCATCGCATTGTTCCCCAATACCCCGCGCGAACTGCGCAGCGACGATGGGGCCGAGGCGCTCAATCCCGATAACCTCATGTGTCGCGCGATCGGTGCGATCAAGGATGCGGTACCCGATATCGGCGTACTGACCGATGTCGCGCTCGACCCCTATACGGCGCATGGACATGACGGGCTGGTCGATGCCCAAGGCTATGTGCTGAACGACGACACGGTCGAAGTGCTGGTCGCGCAGGCGCTGAACCAGGCAGCGGCGGGCGCCGACATCATCGCCCCGTCTGACATGATGGACGGTCGCATTGGCCTGATCCGCGAAGCGCTGGAGGATGAGGGGCATGTGAATGTTCAGATCATGTCCTATGCCGCCAAATATGCGAGCGCCTTCTACGGCCCGTTCCGCGATGCGGTCGGCTCGCGCGGGCTGCTGAAGGGCGACAAGAAGACTTATCAGATGGACCCGGCCAATGCTGAAGAGGCGCTGCGCGAAGTCGCGCTTGACCTCGACGAGGGCGCCGACAGCGTGATGGTGAAGCCGGGCCTGCCGTATCTCGATATCATTGTGCGGGTGAAAAGCGCGTTTGAAGTCCCTGTATTCGCTTATCAAGTATCGGGCGAATATGCGATGATCGAAGCAGCGGTGGCCGCGGGCGCGGCCGAACGTGACGCAATGGTGCTGGAGACATTGATGGCGTTCAAGCGCGCCGGTTGTTCGGGAGTCCTGACCTATCACGCACTGCACGCCGCAAGGCTGATGGGCGGCTGAGCGGGGCGACGGGGCAGGGGCGCTCGATGATCGATACCGAACGGCTGATCCTGCGCCACTGGCTGCAGCGCGATGTGCCCGAATTGCGGCGGCAGAGCTTTGACGCGGCCGGAATGCGCTATCTGTTGCCGATGCCCGACGAAGCGGCGGTGCAGGCCTTGCTGGGTCGGCTCGACCTGTGGCGTGATACGCTGGGCTTTACATTTTGGGCGATTGAGCGGCGCAGCGATGGCGCATTCCTTGGCCTGTGCGGGTTCAAGCGCGGGGCAGCGGGGACGCCGATTGCCGACATGCTTGAAATCGGTTGGCGGCTGGGCGTTCCGCATTGGGGGCAGGGCTATGCGCGTGAGGCAGCACAAGCGTGTCTGCACTGGGCCGCAGCGACGCTGACCGACGAGCGCATTTACGCGATCACCGTGCCTGCCAACACCGCGAGCTGGGGCTTGATGGAGCGGCTGGGGATGCAGCGCCTTGTCGATCAGGATTTCGACCATCCATTGGTCGAGGACGGCAGTCCGCTGAAACACCATATAACCTATGGCCTTGATCGACCATTTGTTAACCATCTTCGCTAAAAGAGCGTATGCACGGCGCACCGCTGGGCGCGCGAAGGGGATGCAATGACGGACGCAGCGGCTGAACCACGCGGTGCCTCCTCACCTGCGCTTATGCATGCGGCGGTTGCGCCGCTGTTCGTGGCATCGATCTTTGCCGGTTCCTTCCTGTTGTTTCTGGTGCAGCCGATGGTGGCGCGCATGGCGCTGCCCCGGTTGGGTGGCGCACCAAGCGTGTGGAATTCGGCGATGCTGGTGTATCAGGCGTTGCTGCTTGGCGGCTATGGCTATGCGCATCTGCTCGGCCGGGTAAGCCCACGAGCGCAATCGGGCGTGCATCTGGTGCTGCTGCTGGCGGCTGCGTTGTGGTTGCCGATCGGGTTGATTGCGACGGATTTGCCCCCGGACGCGCAGCCCGCTTTGTGGGTGCCGTGGTTGCTGGGGCTGTCGATCGGTCCGCTGTTTTTTGCGGTGTCGGCGCAAGCGCCGCTGCTGCAACGCTGGTATGAAAGTGCAAGCGGCGGGCGCGATCCTTATGCGTTGTATGCGGCGTCGAATCTGGGCAGTTTTGGCGGGCTGATCGCCTATCCGCTGGCGGTGGAGCCGTTGCTCGCGGTGCAGGTGCAGCGCTGGTTGTGGAGCGCGGGTTATGTCGCGGTCATCCTGCTCATCGCCGGGTGCGCTTTGATGCTGCCGCGCGGTGGCGCGCAAGTGGCAGGCGGAGTCAAGAGCGCGGCACCCGGCCGCCTTGTCGTTGCGCGCTGGGTGTTGCTGGCGTTCGTGCCGTCGGGGCTGATGCTCGCGGCGACCACCTATATCACGACCGACATCGTCGCGATGCCGCTGTTGTGGGTCATTCCGCTCGGGCTGTATCTGCTCAGCTTTTCGATTGCCTTTGCCAGCAACCGCGCGGCGGCCGACATCATCACGCGCATCGCCCCGCTGGTCGTGCTGTTATTCGGCGGTATCATGGTGAGCGGGTTTGAATCGCGGGCCTATCTCAATGCGATTCTGGCGCTGGTCCTGCTGTTCACGGTGTCGGTGGCGCTCCATACCGTGATGTATCGCGCGCGCCCGGCGGCGGACCGGTTGACCGGATTTTACCTTGCCATGTCGCTAGGTGGGGCGCTGGGCGGGGTGTTTGCCGCGCTTGTGGCGCCGTTGTTGTTCGACTGGACGTGGGAGTATCCGCTGCTCATCCTCCTGGCCGGGTTGCTGGTGCCGCAGGAGTTGCTGATCGAACCGCTCGCGCGGCCGTGGAGCAACACGCCGCAGCGGCACCGGATCATGACGCTGGCGATTGCACTCGCGATGATGGTGCTGGTTTTGGTATCGCTCAGCGGCATGGCGGGGCTGAACGATAGCGCGAACCGCGCGGTCGTGTTCATCGCGATTGCCGGGCTGGGCCTGGTCGCGCTGGGCCACCGCACAGCCTTCATGACGGTGCTGGTCGGTGCGCTGGTGATTTTTGGCGGGTTTAACTCGGCGATGCTTTCGTTGCACGGCAATGCCCGCACGCGCAGCTATTTTGGCGTGTATACCGTGCGCGCGACGGCGGCGGAGCGGCAATTGGCGCATGGCACGACCGTCCACGGCACCGAGTTGATCGGTTCAGCCGCGCGCGAAGTGATGCCGACGACCTATTATGTCCCCGGATCGGGGGTGGGTCAGGCAATGGTGGCGGCGCCCCGGCTGTTTGGCGACCGTGCGCGGATCGGCGTTGTGGGGCTGGGGGCTGGCACGCTCGCCTGTTATGCGAGACCAGGCCAGCACTGGCGGATTTTCGAGATTGATCCTGCGATTGCGCAGATTGCGCGCACGCGCTTTGCCTATTTGCGGCGGTGCCTGCCAAAGGGCGAGATTGTGATCGGTGACGCGCGCCTCGCGCTTGCGGCGCAGCCCGGCGCGACGCTTGACTTGCTCGCGCTTGATGCGTTTTCGTCGGACGCAGTGCCCATTCACCTGATGACGCGCGAGGCGTTTGCGGGCTATGCGCGCGTGCTGGCGCGGCGAGGGGTGTTGCTGGTGCATATCTCCAACCGCTTCATCGCGCTCGGGCCAGTCGTCGCCGCCAACGCTCGCGCCGGTGGCTGGCACGCTCGCGTGTTCGTTTATCGTCCGGGCGTAAAGCCCCGCGAGGGCGAGACCGTGTCCGAATGGATCGCGTTATCGCGCGACGCGGCGACATTGGCCATGCTGACAGCGGGCAAGCCGGGGTGGAAGCCCCTGGCCGCGCGCGCCGGATTTGCCGGGTGGAGTGATGACCATTCAAGCATCCTGCCGCTCCTCAAATAACGCACAGAGCGAGTTCACGCTGGCGCGAGTTGTACCGCCAACATGTCAATAATCGTCCCCGCATCGTCATATTGCGTGCGCGCGTCGGTGCGTGCCGCCTCCAGCGCCGGATAAGGCGCATTGCCCGCCGCCGCGCGGTCAATCGCCAGCCGGTCGAGGTCGCTGATTGTGCTCGACGCATCCGCACGCACGATATCGAGATCGGCGAGTGCCGACTGCGCGTCGAGCCAGGCCGTGGTGCCCGCCGCCTGCCCCTGTGCCGCTGCCACCAGCTTTTCAGCGCGCGTCGCCCCTGCCTCAAACGCGCCCTTGATGGTGGCAAGTGTGGCGGCGGCGACGGCGATTTTGGTGTCAAGGACGGCATCGGGCACGATCACCGGGGTTGCCGCCATCGGCTCGGCATCGTCGCGCACCTCAATCGCGCGGGGCAGCAGCGAGGGGAAGCGATTGCCCGATTGCGCACACCCGCCAACCAACACCAGACCAAGGACGAGCGCGCGTTTCATCGCCCCGTGCTTTAGGAGCGGAAGATCCCATGCGCAACGGGGTTGCACAAGCTCGGATTGCTCATTAAGGGGCATCGCTCCACGCACCCGTAGCTCAGCTGGATA
>DHHS01000124.1:13681-28111 GCA_002403415.1 Sphingomonas sp. UBA4766
CGTAGCTCAGCTGGATAGAGCATCAGACTACGAATCTGAGGGTCGGACGTTCGAATCGTTCCGGGTGCGCCATTCCTCTCTGAATGCGCTGTCAGAAGCATGGTTGGTTTGTCGGCATCACTGCGGGCCGGGCACATTTTTTGGGCGTGCTCGTGTGTAATGATGGTGATCGACTTTGTGTGCGTCAGGGGTGCAGTGTCACCATCGTGTGCAGTGTCACCATCGTGTCACGACGGCTGATTAACTCTCTCATTTGAAGCATCACAGTCGCGCGCCGCGTTTTGCGGGCACCAAGGGGGAAAAATGACCATTCCGATCCGTAGCAGCCGGTTTGGCGGTGCCAGCGCGTTATCGTCCCTGAATAACAACGGTGCTGCGACGTTGATCGTGACCGAGGAATATCTGCGCGCGTTGTCGGCGGGCGTTGCAGCACCAGACCTCAGCCTGGGGCTGATTGCCGACCCTGTCGTGCTGGCGAGTGTGTCGCCATCGCTTGAACTTATCAATTTTGAGCCAAGCCCGCAGATTTCGATTGCGACGCTGGGCGTTGCGCTGACCGAAAATTTTAACTCGCTGGCGAATACTGCCGGGTCGACCACCAATTCGGCCCTACCCGCCGACTGGGTTATCAATGAAACGGGCGGCGGTGTGCGCGACAATGAACAATATGCCGTCGATACCGGGGCCAGCAATACAGGCGACACCTATAGCTATGGCACCGCGGGGTCGAACGAACGCGCCCTCGGATCGTTGCAGTCGGGGACGCTGATTCCAACATTTGGTGTTTTCTACACCAACAATACCGGTTCGACCATCACGTCGCTCGCCATTGCCTATACCGGCGAACAATGGCGCTTGGGCACCCTAACTCGGGCCGACCGGCTCGATTTTCAAATCAGCGCCAATGCGACGAGCTTGACTACGGGCACCTGGACCGATGTGAACGAACTTGATTTCTCTTCGCCCGTGACATCCGGGACGACCGGCGCACTGGACGGCAATGCTGCCCCCAATCGCACCGCCATCGCGAGCACGATCACGGGCCTGAACATCGCAAACGGCGCGACCTTCTGGATCCGCTGGGTCGACTTCAATGCCACTGGCGCTGATGATGGGCTGGCGATTGACGATTTTTCGATCACGGCGGCAGGCGCCGCACCCCCCACGTCAGTCACCGTCAACGACGTCACAGTTGCCGAAGGGAATAGTGGCACCAGCTTGCTGACCTTCACGGTCACGCGTTCGGACAATGCGGGTGCATTCTCGGTTGACTTTGCGACGGCGGATGCCACCGCAGCGGTCGGCAGCGATTATGCCGCCGCAAACGGTACGCTGACTTTCACGGCGGGCGGCGCGCTGACCCAGACGGTGAGTGTCACCATCAACGGCGACACGACGACCGAGGCCGATGAGACATTGCAGCTCAACCTAGCCAATCTTGTCAACACGGCCGGCACCGCGACCATCACCGATGCCCAAGGTGTCGGCACGATTACCAATGACGATGCGACCCCGATCAGTGTGTCGATCAATGATGTCACGATAACCGAGGGTAACTCGGGCACCTCGGTTGCCAGTTTTACGATCACGCGGACTGGCGGTACGGGCGCTTTCGCGGTCGATTTCGCGACCGCCAACGGCACTGCGACAGCGGGTAGCGATTATTTGGGCGGCGCAGGAACGCTGAACTTTGCCAGCGGCGAAAATAGCGTGACGGTCAACGTTACGATCAACGGCGATACGACCGGTGAAGTGAATGAAACCTTCTTCATCAACCTGACTAATGCGACCAACGGTGCGATCCTGGCTGATGCGCAGGGGCAGGGCACCATCACCAACGACGACAATACGCTGATTAGCCAGATTCAGGGCAATAGCTATTACAGCCCGCTGCTGCGCGCATCGGGGGTCAGCGGGTTCAATGTCGCGTCGAGCTTTACGGTGACCGTGCAGGCGGTTGTGACTGCGCTGGATGGCGTGGGGAATCGCCAGGGCTTTTATCTGCAGGAAGAGCTGGCCGATCAGGACGGCAATCCGTTTACGTCGGAGGGGATTTTCGTCATCACCCGCACCGACGGCAATGTCGGCACGACGCTCGCGGCGGCAGCGCCGGGCCTGCAGGTTGGCGACCGTGTAACGGTGACGGCAAATATCGTAGAGTATCAAGGTTTTAATAGCAATTTGCCGATTACCGCGCTCATTAATCCGACCGGGATTACAATCAATTCTTCGGGCAATGCCCTACCGACGATCGTGCTCGACGCCTCGGTCAATATTCCGTCCCAAGCGTTCACGCTGGTGACGCCCGATTTCACGGACTCGGTCGATGACGCTGGCGACAGCTTCGATCCCGCCAATTTCGGGCTGTCGTTTTGGGAAACGGTTGAGGGTCAGCTCGTGTCGATCCCTGATGTGCGGGTCGCCGATGGCTTTATCGCAACGTCCGGTGGGCAGCCGTTCTTCAAGGCCTATTCGGGCGTTCATGCCGATGCAGCTCAGATAAACAGCCGCGGCGGCTACACGATCGGCGGCGACCCTGCGCTGTCGCCGCCCGATACGGCAAGCGCAAATGACAATGTGCAAACCGGCGGCCGCGTGCTGCATGAGGGCGACACCAACCCCGACATTTTTGAAGTCGACTTTACCGGCTTTGCGACGCCTGCGCCTGCGGGGTTGGCGACGTCGGCAACGATCGGCGACAGCCTGGGCACACTGGACGGGATCATCGACTTTGATTTTCAGGAATTGAAGCTGTTCGTGACGCGCTTTGAGGCCGGGAGCATTCAGACTAATGGCCAGCCAGCGCCGGAAGTCGCGACCTATACACCCGATAGCCGTCAACTTACCTTTGCCAATTTCAACGTGGAGAATCTTGATCCGACCGATGGAGCGGCGCGCTTCACCGCGATTGCAAACGCGATTGCGACCAATTTGAAAGCGCCCGATATCATCGCGATCGAGGAAATTCAGGACAATAATGGCGCAGCCGCCGGTGATGGCATCAGCGCAACGGGAACGGATGCATCGACGACGTGGCAAATGCTGGTTGATGCGCTCAATCTGGCAACTGGATTTGTGTATCAATGGGTTGACGAAGCGCCGATCTATAATGCGGAAGGCGGGGAGCAGAGCGGCAATATCCGCGTTGGCTTCCTGTACAATACTGGGCGCGTGCAGCTGGGCAATCTCGCCGCCAATGCAACCCTGGCCGAACGACGCCAATTTACCGACCGGATTGGCGATGGCACCCGCGATGCGGGGGACTTGATTACTTTCTCTGACGATCAGGTGACGGGGATCAATGCCGCCGATTGGGCGGGAACGCGCCGGTCGCTGCTCGGTCAGTTTGTGTTCCGCGGGGAAACCGTTTTTGCGGTTGCCAATCACTTCCCGTCAAAGGGAGGCTCAGGTAACTTTTTTCAATTCAACCAGAATTTGGAAAGCGGCAATCCCGCCAACGCCGGCTTCGCGCAGCGAAATGCGATCGCTGAAGATCTTTACACGGTCATCAACCGGATTCAGGTGAACGCGCCGAGTGTCGGGATCATCTCGGGCGGCGACTATAATGAGTTTCAATTTTATCGCGCGCTGGAAGCGGCAAGTGGCTATGTCTTTGCCGATGGTACCGTGCGCAACGATGGCGCTCGGCTCACCAATCTGACGCTGACCTTGGCCGAGGCGGAGCGTTATACCTTCACCTTTGACGGGCGTAGTCAGGCGCTCGATCATATTCTGGTCAATCAACAGCTTGCTGACATTGCGAGCTATGACATCGTGCATCTCAACACTGGCTATAACGCAAGCGGCACCGGCGCCAATGCCAGCCCCGCGCTATCCGATCATGACCCGGCGGTGGTGCAGCTTGACTATCGCCAACGCGCCGAAACGCTGACCGGCACTGCGGCAGGTGAGACGATCAACGGCTTTGGCGGCAATGATATGATTGACGGCAATGGCGGGCTGGACACGCTGATCGGCGGCCTGGGCGATGATATCTTCGTTGTCGATAGCCTCGACGATATTGTCACGGAAAATGCGGGAGAAGGGTTTGACGAAGTTCGCACTGCGGTAGGAGGTTATGCCTTGCCCAATAATGTCGAACGGTTGGTTTATACCGGGTCTCAAACACAACAAGTGAACGGCAATGCCGGGAATAACCAGATCGCGGGGGGCGGCGGCACCGACAATATTGATGTTAGCCAGGGCGGTGACGACACTGTCAGCGGTGGCAACGGCAATGACAGCTTCTTCTTCGGTGCTGCATTTACGGCCAATGATCAGGTTGACGGTGGCGCCGGAACCAACGACCAGGTCGGGCTGCAGGGTGATTACGCCGGTGGGTTGACTCTGGGTACGCAGACGCTGACCAATGTCGAAGTGCTCGCGGTGCTGCCCGGGTTCAGCTATTCGCTGACCACAAACGATGCCAATGTCGCCGCAGGGCAGGAACTTGTGATTTTCGGGACCAATTTGGCTGCGGGTAACAACTTCACCTTTGATGGTTCGGCCGAAACCGATGGTACGTTCCGCATCTTTGGCGGCGCCGGGACCGACTTGATTACGACCGGCGCGGGCGATGACGGCGTGTTCTTTGGCCCCAACCGTTTTGGCGCGAACGACCGGGTCAATGGCGGGGCGGGCGCGAACGATCAGGTCGCGCTTGACGGTAATTACACCCTGACGGTGACGGGCACTCAGTTTCAAAATGTCGAAGTTCTGGTGCTATTGCGAGGGATCGTTGCTGATCTGAACAATTTTAACATTACGCTAGCTGACGACATTACTACGGGAGATATCCCCTTCACGGTGTTTGGCCTTGCCACTGAAACTGGTTTTAATTTGAATGCGACGGCAGAGACCGTCAGCACGATCCGCGTTATTGGTGGAAGTGGGGCAGATGTCATCTCCACTGGGGCCGGGCTTGACTCCATCTTTGGCGGCAATGGCGCGGATGTGCTCAATGGCGGTGCCGGACAAGACTTTTTCTTGTACGACGCGGCGGTTCAGTCGACTGGCGTTAATTTTGACAGGATTATCGGCTTTGTATCGGGGACTGACCGGTTCGCGTTCGATTTCGCTGTGACGGGAGTTGACGCGACGGTGACGACTGGCGGCCTTTCGACGGCTAATTTTGATGCGGATCTTGGTGCAGCGATCGGCGTGGGACAGCTTGCGGCGAACCATGCGGTGCTGTTCCAGGCATCGGCAGGCGATCTCAACGGTCAGACGTTCCTGGTGGTCGATGCCAATGGCGTCGCGGGGTATCAGGCAGGCGCGGATTATGTAATTCGGCTTGACACGCCGCCGGTGTCGCTGGCTGTGAGCGACTTTGTCATTATGGATTGATTGACGCGACGGGGCGTTCAACGGTTGGTTGACACCAAAGACTCGGGTACCGCAAACAAGTTCGACCATGAAACGGCGTTTGGCGAGTTCGTGCGCCCTCATCAGGCCTTAATATTCCTGCCATAGCAACATGGGCGTAAAGGGCTGGGATGGCGGCAGATGGGACGGCGCGCGCAATTGGCATATTTTGGGCGAAGGATGGCGTTTACGGCATTGGCGATGCCGGCCGGACTTCTGGCGCAGGATATTGCGCTGCCCGTTCGCGCGGCCGATCCGCTCCCCGATAGCCGCAGCGCCGACCCCGTGCTGTCGTTAGTCGATTCAGCGATGCCGCGTGCGCCATTCCTTGCCGTGATGAACGACGTGTTGCGCCGCCACCCCTCGCTTGCTGGCGCGCAGGCCGCTGCCGATGCGGCTGAGGCGCAGCTCGCTGGCGCGCGTGAAGCGGCTCGCCCGGTGGTCGACGTCAACATCCAGAGTTTTCGGGTTATTTCGCGTGATTTTTCGGGCGACCCGCAAAATGTGCTGGAACGCACGCGACCGTCGCGCCGCACCGACGGGTCGCTAACCATCAATCAGACAGTGTTCGACTTTGGCGCCAATCTTGAGCGACAGGCAGCGGCGCGCGCGCGGATCACCGCCAGCATTGCCGATATCGAGAGTAGTGCAGCGCAAGTGGCGCTCGAATTGGTGGTGAGCTGGTATGATGTGGCGGCGTATCGCGCGCTCGATGCGCTCGCCCGCTCGTTCTTGGCGAGTGAGAATGAGGCTCGGCTTGCCGTGCGGCAACGCATTGACGCGGGCATTGCGGCACCCGTCGATCTGGCGCGGATCGACAGCGCGATCGCGCGCAACAAGGCGCGGATAGCCGATTTCGCCAGGCGGCTTGGGGCTGCGGAGGCGCGCTTCCAGGCCTTGACGGGGCGCGCCGCTCCCGCGGGACTGCAACGCGTGCCGCGCGCGTGCCCCTTTGAGGGCGCCCAGGAAAGCGCGGTGGCGGCCGCCATGCACGCGCCGCCGGTGGTAAGTGCCGACGCCGCAGCTAATGCTGCGGAACGCGACGCGCGCGCGGTAACGCGAGAGGCCCGCCCGGTCTTTACCGCCGGGATTGATGCTGGCCGCTTTGGCATTTTCGAAACTCCGTTCGACTATGATGTGCGCGGTCGCATTGGTGTGCGGGTCCGGCTGTTCGGTGGCACCGAGGCGCGGCTAGCCGAGGCGCGAGCGCTCGCGCGGCAGGCACGGGCGCGGGCCGATCAGGTGCGGGGCGACGCCGGGCGCGATGCGGCAACGGCCTGGTCCGATGTCGCGGCGCTGCAAGAAGCACAGGACGCGCTGGAGGCGGCGTATCTTGCGTCACGTATGACGCGTGATGGCGTGGCCGAACGTTTCCGGGTCGCGCGCGGGTCGATTTTCGATGTGTTGACCGTTGAAGAGGAGCTTTTTCAAAGCGCGGTCAGCTATCTTCAGGGACTGTCGGAATTGGATACGACGCGCTATATACTGCTGGCACGCACGGGCCGCTTGCTGAATTGCCTGCAGGTTGATGCGCCGCTCGGAGATCGGAACCGATGACAGGCGAGACGTTGATTGAAGCGCCGCGGCCGCGCTTTGCGGCTTGGCTCGTCGTGCCGATGCGCCGCAACAGCGCAACCTACTCCAAAGTGGCGATCGCAGCGGTGCTGGTCAATCTGTTCGGCTTCATGACGTCGATATTTTCGATGGTCGTGTATGACCGCGTCATTCCGCACAATGCCATGGCATCGCTGGTCGGGCTGTCGATTGGTCTGGCGATTGTCGTGGTGTTCGACTTTGCGCTAAAGTTGCTGCGCGCCTATTTCGTTGATGTGGCCGGCGCCGATATTGACCATGATGTCGGTGATGATGTGTTTGAGCGGATCATCAAGATGCGGCTTGAACTTCGCAAGGGGTCAACCGGTGCGCTGACCGGATTGATGCGGGAATTGGAGGTTCTACGTGATTTTTTCGCGTCGATTACTTTGGTTGCGATTGTCGATGTGCCGTTTATCTTTATCACCATTGGTTTGATCGCGCTGATCGGCGGATGGATCGCGCTGGTGCCGGCGCTGTTGGTGCCGCTGGTGGTGGCGGTCGGCTTGCTCACACAACCGGCGATGGACCGGCTTGCCGCCGATACGATGCGCGAGGGGCATGTGAAGCAGTCGGTGCTGGTCGAGACGATTGGCGCGATTGAAACCGTCAAAGCATCGGGCGCTGGTCCCTTGCTCACTGATCGCTGGCGCCGCTCGGTGCGACAACAAAGCGCGAGCGCCCTGCGACAACGGCTGATCGGGGCGATCGCAACGACCTTTGCGGGATCGGCCGGAACAATCGGCTACACCGGCACGGTGATTGTCGGCGCAGCCTTGTCAGCAGGGGGCGACATCACGATTGGCGCGCTGACCGCGTGTTCGATCCTGTCGAGCCGGGCCATCGCGCCGCTGGGGCAGATTGCCAATCTCGCCTCACGGCTGGCGCAGACGCGCACGGCCTATCGCCAGGTCACTGCCCTGATGGATCAGCCGGTTGAGGGGCCATCGGGTGAAGGCTTGAGGCTGCGCACGTTGAATGGCGGTATAGAATTGCGCGGTGTCACCTTTCGCTATCCGGGGGCGGCTGAACCGGTGCTGCGCGATGTTTCGGTGAAGATCGCGCCGGGGGAGCGCGTGGCGTTGCTTGGTCGGGTTGGCTCGGGCAAATCGACGTTCGCACGGCTCGCGCTTGGGCTTTATCCGCCTGACGAAGGCGTGGTGATGATCGACGGCACCGACATTCGCCAATTCGACCCGGGCTTTCGCCAGACCATCGGGGTCAGTCTTCAGGAAAGCGTGTTGTTCACGGGTACGATCCGCGAAAACATCACGCTGGGCCGCGCAGGTATTGACGATGACGAGATGTTGCGTGCCGCTACGCTGTCGGGCACGCATGATTTTGTCGGCCGCATCGCCAATGGCTATGATCTGCGGCTGGCGGATCGGGGGGAGGGGCTGTCGGGCGGGCAGCGCCAGACGATTGCGCTTGCGCGTGCGCTTGCCGGGCGGCCAAAGCTGCTCATCCTTGACGAGCCGACCAGCGCGATGGACAATCAGACCGAGCAGGCATTGATCCAGCGGCTGCTCGCCGAATTTGCCGATCGCACGGTGGTGATTATCACCCACCGGCCGCAATTGCTGGCGCTGGCGCAGCGGGTGATCGTGTTCGAAGGTGGAAAGATCGCCGCCGATGGCCCACGTGACCAGATCTTGCGCGCCGCCATGCAGACCAAGGCGGCGTAATGAACCAGATGACTACGGAATTCGCGCGCCCAGTCGTGCGGCGCAGTTCCAACTTGCTGCTTTGGGCGATTGTGTTTTTTTTCGTGATCGCGGTGATCTGGGCGGCGGTCACGAACCTCGATCGCACCGTGCGCGCAACTGGGCGGGTCATTCCGTCGTCTGAGCTTCAGGTTATTTCCAATCCCGAGGGCGGGATTGTCCAGCGCATATTGGCCAAGGTTGGCGACACGGTAGCCCGCGGCGCACCGTTGCTCACGCTGGACCGCACCCAGATGAGCGGTGAGTTGGGTAGCGGACGCGCCACGATTGGCGCGCTGGAGCTGAAAATCGCCCGGCTGCGGGCCGAAATTGCGGGACACGAGCCGCGTTATCCCGCCGTCAGCGACCCGGCATTGGCGGCCCAGCTCGTCGTGGAGCGTGCGCTGCACACCGCGCGGCTTGCCGACCTTGCCAATGCGATGGCGGTTGCCGATGCGCGACTTGATGGCGCCGAGCGCGAAGCTGTGGGATCGGCGGCGCTGGTGCGCGCGCGCGATGCGGTCCGCGACGAAAAACTGCACGAAGTCGGCGTGATCGGTCCCCTGGTCGACCGCGGGATCGAGCCGCGGCTCAGCCTAGTCCAAGCGCAGGCCGCCGCTGATTCCGCGCGCGCCGAGGCGGAGGCTGCGCGCGCTTCGCTGGCGCGGGCCCGCGCGCAGGTTGCCGAGGCACGATCGGCTAAGGCCGTGGCCCGCGAACAATGGCGCGCGCAGGCGGCCGCCGAATTGGTCGCCGCGCAGGCTGATCTAAGTGCAAAGGGGCAAAGCATGCCCACGCTGGAAAATCGTGCGGCGCGAACGGTGGTGCGCGCGCCCGTCAATGGCACCGTCAATCGCGTGCTGGTGACGACGCCAGGCGGCAGTGTGCAGCCGGGCCAGCCGCTGGTCGAAATTGTCCCGGCCGATGACCGGTTGCTGATCGATGCGCGGGTGCTGCCGTCTGACATCGGCACAGTGGCGATCGGCCAGACGGCAAAAGTCTCGCTCACCGCGTATAACCGGACCACTTATGGCGTGCTTGATGCGGTGGTGATCTCAATCTCACCCGATGCGGTGATCGATGAGCGCACCGGCGATAGTTTTTACACGATCCGCGTGCGGACGAAGGCGAGCCAGATGGCTGATCCGTCCGGCAAAATGCACCCGATTGGCCCCGGCATGGTCGCCGAGGTCGATTTGCTGGGCGAAAAGCGCACGATTCTTGAATATCTCCTGTCGCCGGTGCTGGAGGTCGGGCGCACGGCGTTGCGCGAATAGCGACATCAGCGGGTTGGTGTCACCGTGATCAACCCATCCTTGCCAAGCATGCTGAGCAAGACACTCGTGTCGCGGCGGCATTGATCGGCGTCGACTTCATATTCGCATACCAGTTGATCGCACAGCGCGCCAAACCGGATCGGTGAAGCGGCTAGTGCCCAGATCCGCGTCGCCGTGGCGTTAAACCCGTAACAATTGCCGCTTTCCAGATCGAGCCCGATCAACTCGTCGCCGATCATCGTATCAATCATGCCTGGATGGCGCGTGACCATGGCGTCATCGCTGATAAGGGGCGAGTCATGAGCGGTCATTGATGCTCCGGGGTTGAGAGTGTCGGATCGAATGGGCGCTTTTTCGCTCGTCTGGATACCGCGTGCAACCCGCGAGCATTCCGACCGGTCCATTGCGCGAGCTGAAGCCCCATTTTCCGGGCTTTCTGGTCACTCGAATCAGGTTGACAAAGGCCACGGGCGCGGCGACACCCAATCATCGCAAGGGGATTTTGAATGTCAGTCGTCAATAAATCGAATGTTTCGTCGGCGGGCGCGACTAAGCATCGGGCAGACCGTCGGCAGGCGTGGATCGCGCCGACCGTATCGAAAATCCCTGCGGCCGACGCGGAAATCGGGACACGGCCGACCAATGCAGACGGACAATTTTCCACATCGTAGTGGCTTTGGCCTCAGGAGCGCCCTTGATCGGCGACCACATGATCCGACTGTTGATCGGCGATCTTTTTCAATTTTCCAAAAAATCGACCAGAACGTCGATTGTCCGATCGAGTTCAGCATAATCGAGCGGGCGGATCAATCGAGCGATCCTACATTCGCGAGCAAGCCGTGCGGCCGATTCGAAGTAAAATATGTGCTGGTCCAGCATCGTCACGAGCGCGGGTCGATACGCATTGTCGCGAATGGCGACCACTTGCCCCACTCGCGGCAATGTTTGGATAGCGGGCGGTCCACCGGGTATGAGTAACAGGATAGCAGCAATCGCACAGGACACCGCCACATTTGCGCGCGGATCGACATAATATTTCGTCATGCCCGATCGCACGGCGCCGCCTTGTCGCGCCGAATGGCCGAGCCCGGCAATCGCGCTATCCCATAGTTTGTGACGGCGCCCGTCCGGCGCCACCATGGGCGTGCCATCCTCGGCAAAGTCGATGGCGCAAAAATCATCGGCAATGTGGTGATGCCCCCGATCGACGAGAGCCGCGGCGAGGGTTGATTTCCCGGCGCCTGACGGGCCGCAGAACAGTATCGCACTATCCCCGATCCGCACAGCGCTCGCATGCAGTACGACGCGGCGCCGCTGGTGCATCAGTGCCCCAAGGCCCGTCCCACCCAGATAAATGGCAAGGTCATCGGGCGCGACGCCAGGATGGGGATCATAGCAAATCCGCCGACCGTCGCGGATCGCCAGCCGCATAACGCCGTCAATGTCAAAACACAGCTCGGCGTAAGGATCGCTGGCGGCGGCGGGACAGGGCAACAGCGTGTCGCGATGAATGGTCACATCTGGATCGGGAGCGACCGCGCAGCACGCCTCGCCGTTCGGGCTCCCCCAATCTACTAGCCCATCCGCTGCCTTTGCCGGAATCAGCCCGGTCAGCGGCAAATCGCATGCCACACGCAGGCCGGCGGCGTGATAGTGATAGGCGCAGACCGGTGGGAACGACACGCAACCGTTCTTGCCAGCAACGACGGACCACGCCAAGACCGGCTGAACGGCCCGCGCGATATTCCCTTGCGGTCCGGTGGCGGAGGTAGCGGTTGAGCGCGATTGCAGGGCTATGGCGGTTCGACGATCGACCGGGCGTGGCGCGCGATCTGTCGCGGATGCTCTCGGCGCTGCGGCCTTATGGTGCCGATCACAGCGCAAATTGGGTGGACGGGCCGATCGGCATGGGTCGGTGCCTTCATCGGATGGTTCCCGAGGATCGCTTTGACCGCCAACCGCTGAGCACGGCTGACGGGCGGCTGATCTTGGTTGCCGATGTTCGGCTGGACAATCGCGAGGACCTCGCCCGTGCGCTTGGCCTGTCGGTGGCCGGGTTCAACGCGCGGTGCGATGCCGAGTTGCTGCTCGATTGTGTGTCGGCCTGGGGGGCGGGGGCGGTGGCGCGTCTTGTTGGCGATTTCGCGCTGGCCTGGTGGGATGCGCATGCCAATATCCTGACGCTTGCGCGCGATTATCGTGGTAACCGACCGCTTTATTTTGCGCGCGCCAACGGGTTGATCGCTTTTGCCTCCATGGCAAAGGGTTTGCACGCGTTGGCGGACATTCCCTATGCTTCCGATCCGGCGGCGGCGGCCAACTTTTTGTTGGTCGAGCCGGGCGCCACGACGGCCAGTTTTTGGGCGGGCGTCAACCGCGTCCCGCCGGGCGGCATGGTTGCGCTGTCCCGCACCGGTCAGCGTGTGACGCAGTATTGGAATCCCCCCCGGCCCGATCGCGCGGCGCCCCCCACCGATTATGTGGAGGGCGTGCGCCACTATCTCGACCAGGCAGTTGCGGCGCGGCTGCGGGGGGTGAGGGAAGCGGTCGGTGTGCATCTGAGCGCGGGGCTCGATAGCGCGGCGGTTACGAGCACGGCAGCGCGCCTGATGGCCGCGCAGGGCCGCATCACCGCATTTACCGCCGTACCCGACCCTGATCATCCCCCGGTCGTAATGCGCGGGCGAATCGCCGATGAAGGGCCGTTGGCCGCCCTGACCGCGGCAGCGTATGGCAATATCGATCATGTGCGGGTGTCGGGCGGATCGGCATCGCCTCTCGCGGGGCTGGACCGCGACTTTCACCTTTATGAAACGCCGCTGCTCAACCGGTGCAACATGGGATGGAGCACCGCGATACTCGATGAGGCCCGGCGGCGTGGGATTGGTGTGGTGTTGAGCGGGGAGATCGGCAACCTCTCGCTCAGCTATTCGGGTGAGGCTTATCTGCTGGAATTGGTGCATACTCGGCGTTGGCTCGAGCTGACGCAGGTCGCGATTGCGCTCCTGCGCTCAGGCGCGCTCAGTGGGCGCGGTTTGGTCGCGCGTACCGTGTTGCCGATGCTTCCCGTGCGCCTGCAGGACCGGATCCGGCGTTATGTCGGCGCGAGCGATGATGGCCCGCGACGTTATGCGGCGCTGCGGCCCTGCTATCTGGCCCATGCGGGTTATGGTGAGGGATCAGGCGCGCCCGATGGTTTCGCCCAGCGGCTCCGGGCGCTTGGCCGACACGATCCCGGCAACTACTACAAGGGCTATATCGCAGGGTGGGGCGTCGATCAGCGTGATCCGACCAGCGACCGGCGGCTGGTCGAGTATATGCTCGCGGTGCCGATGCGCGAATTTGTGGCAGGAGGACAGTTCCGCAGCCTGGTGCGCCGGGCGCTCGCCGACCGGGTACCGGCGGCCGTGCTGGATGAGCGGCGCAAGGGGTTGCAGGCGGCCGATTGGTATCGCGGTCTCGATCGGGCGCGGCGCGAGTTGCGTGCGGAGCTGGATCAGATTGCTACGTGCCCCGATGCGGCTGCGCTGCTCGATCTCGAACGGCTGGAACGGCTGGAACGGGACTGGCCGGAGCGTGATTGGGGCTCCGCATCAGTAGCGCTTGACTATCGCACAGCACTGCTGCGCGCCGTGTCGGTCGGGCACTTCCTGCGCAAGGCCAGGCGCAGTAATGGGTGATTGGTGACAGCATGGACGCATCGCGCCGGTGCGGCTAAACGGTTGAGCGATGGCCGTGCCCCACATTCTGCGCCGCATGCGCGCGTTCCTGACCAGCGGTCCCGCGCGGCAGGCGTTGGTGGTGGAGGCTGCGCTTCTATTGCTCGCGGCGCGTGTGGTGTTGCTTGTGGTCCCGTTTCAGCGACTGGCGCGGGGCTGGGGCAGTTTCGTCGTGCCGACCGAGGTCGCCCCCATGAATCACGCCGTTTCGCCTGATGCACGCCGGATCGCGATCGCGGTTGGCTGGGCCGTGCGCGCAACTGCTTCCGTGATGCCCACCAAGGCGATGTGCCTGCAACAGGCGGTCACTGCTCGGTGGATGCTGGCGCGGCGCGGCATTACCAGCATCATCCATTATGGCGCGGGCCGCGACGAAAGCGGGGCTCTGGTCGCGCACGCCTGGCTTGATGCTGCGGGGGAGGCGGTGACAGGCCATCCGGTCGCCAGTATCATCGCCGAGATTGGCGCCTTTGTCCCGCAGCGATAACGACCGACGATGAACGTCGCGCGTGCCTTTGCCGACTTTGTGCGGGATTTTGTCCGCTTTGCAGGCGCGCGCGGATGGGTGGCGGTTGGCCTCTCGTTAATGACTGCCGCAGTGGAGGCAGCGACGCTGGTACTGATGGTCCCGCTGCTCGCGCTATTGGCGGGGAACCTGCCGTCTGGCCACCGCGCCGTGCAGGCGATGTTGGCGGCAGGCGTGATGAGCGCGGGCGCGCAGCTTTCGCTGCTGCTTGCCGCTATGGCGCTGTTGTGGCTTGGACGCGGGCTCTT
>DHHS01000124.1:28410-41342 GCA_002403415.1 Sphingomonas sp. UBA4766
GCGGGCTGCTGGGGTGGGCCCGCGATGTTCAGTTGGCACTGCTGGCCGCTGATTTCGCCGATGCGCAGCGGCGCGCAATCGTTGCGCGGCTGGCGGCTGCGGACTGGACCGATATTGCTATGCTGCCACAGTCGCGGGTGAGCCAGGCGTTGGGCCCCGACGTCATCCGTATCGCGCAGGCCGCGCAATTGCTGGTGCAGATAATGGTCATCGGGGCGATGTTGATTGCCCTGAGCGTGGCCGCGATCGTCATTGTACCGGTCCTGGCGACAATGGCGCTGGCGGGAATGGCGGGCGCGGGTGGTGTGCTGGCGCTGCTTGTCCGGCGCACGCATGATGCGGGCACTCTGGCGCTTCGCGCCAATCAAGATTTGACCGCGACCGCCGCCCGCTTTTTGGGTGGGCTGAAACTCGCGATTGTGCACAATCAGCAAGCCGATTTTGTCGCGCATATGGATCAGGGGTTGGCGGCGGTGCGGGCGCAGTATGACGCCGCCCTCCATCAGCAAAATGTCGCTCGGCTGGCGCTATCGGGTCTGTCGCTCGGCATCGGCGTGCTGATCGTATTTGTCGGGCACGTATCGTTCGCCTTGCCGCTCGCGCAATTGGGGGCGTTGCTGGTAGTGCTGGCGCGGCTCGGCGGGCCAGCAGCGCAGTTGCAGCACATGCTGCACCAATTGGCGTTCGCATTACCCGGCTATGGCGCGCTGCAGGCGCTGACAGCATCGATCAATCCCGCACCGCGTGTATCATCATCCGCCGTGTGCGCGGCGCCGCCGGCGCCGCTTGCGCTAACGCAGATTCGCTTTGCGTATCCGTCGGTGGCGTCGGGCCCTGCGCGCGATATCCTGCACGATGTAACGTTCACGTTGGCGCCCGGCGAGATGGTGGGGCTTGGCGGCGCGTCGGGCGTTGGCAAGTCAACCCTTGCCGATGTGCTGGTCGGGCTGCTCACGCCAAGCTCGGGCAGCATGTGCCGGGGCGGCGTCGCGCTGACGGGGGACGCTGCGCCCGGGTGGCGGGCGCGCATTGCCTATGCTGCGCAAGATCCCTATTTATTTTACGGCAGCGTGCGGGACAATATTGTCTGGGGTGCACAGGATACCGGAGATCAGGCGATTTGGGCCGCGCTGGAGGTTGCACAAGGTGCATCGCTGGTGCGCGCGCTTCCTGGCGGGCTGGCAACGGTGATCGGCGATCAGGGGGTGACGCTATCGGGGGGCGAGCGTCAGCGCATTGCGCTGGCGCGGGCCGTGTTGCGTGGTGGCGATTTGCTTGTGCTGGATGAGGCGACGAGCGCGATCGACCTTGCCACAGAGGCGCGCATCTTTGCCGCCTTGCGTGCCTGCACTGGCATGCGCTCGACGCTTGTCATCGCGCACCGGGCCGAAACGCTGGCGCAGTGCGACCGGATCGTCCAGCTCGATGAAGGCCGGATCGTGCCGGTTTATCCCGCCTGCGTGCGGTGATTGCCGTGCGCAAGAAGGCAGCCTAGACAGAGCGCGACTTCCGGTCGAACAGGGCGGAATTTGTGGCGGAGCCGATGCACGATCTCGCGATTTTTTACGAACATCCGGCGTGGTTCGCGCCGCTTTTTGCAGCTCTTGACGCGCGCGGCGTCGATTACATGCGAATCGGAATTGCGGGGCACCGCTTTGATCCGGCGGGTTCACCGCCCCCGGCGCGCGTGGTGTTCAGTCGGCTTGCCATGTCAAGTTTCCTGCGCTCGCCCGACCATGCGATCTACTATGCCCATGCTCTGTTCGCGCATTGGGCGGGGCAGGGTGCGCGCATCATCAACGGCGCCGACGCGCTGGCGGTGGATGCGAACAAGGCGCGTCAGCTTGCGCTGATGACCCGGCTGGGGCTGGCGGTGCCGCCAACGCGCGTCGTGCACCGCTCGGTTGATGTCTTGGCCGCGGCCGCCGAATTGCGCTTCCCGCTGGTGGTGAAGGCCAATGTCGGCGGGTCGGGTGCGGGGATCATGCGTTATGACACTGCCGAGGAATTGGCGCAGGCGGTCGCTGACAAATTCCTACCGACCAGCATCGACGGCGTGTTGTTGGTCCAGGAATATGTGCCTGCGCGCGACGGCACGATTACCCGGATCGAAACGCTCGACCGCCAGTTTCTCTATGCGATCGATGTCGCGGGCGGTGGCGCGTTCGATCTGTGCCCGGCTGATGCTTGTGCCGCCGATGGTCCACCCATCACCATGACCCGCACCCAGCCTGCCCCTGCGCTGATCGATGCAGCCGAGCGGATCGCGTCCGCCGCCTATCTCGATATTGGCGGGGTCGAAGTGATGATTGATGACCGCGACGGCGTCGCCCGCTTCTATGATATCAATGCCTTGTCGAACTTTGTTGCCAAGCCAATGGACGTGCTGGGATTTGACCCACATGACCGGTTGGTCGATTATCTGATTCGGCAAATTGAACAGGAAAAGTGATGCGCTACGGATATTGGATGCCGGTTTTCGGCGGCTGGTTGCGCAATGTCGCCGATGAGGGGATGAACGCGAGCTGGGACTACACCAAGAAGCTGGCGCAGCGGTCCGAGGCGCTTGGCTATGACCTGTCGCTCATCGCCGAGCTGAACATGAACGATATCAAGGGTGTGGGCGCGCCGACGCTCGATGCTTGGTCAACCGCAGCGGCGCTGGCAGCGGTGACCGAGACGCTGGAGCTGATGGTCGCGGTGCGGCCCAATTTCCACCACCCCGCGCTGTTTGCCAAAGCAGCGGCTAATATTGACCAGATTTCGGGCGGTCGGCTCGCGCTTAATGTCGTGTCGAGCTGGTGGGCGGATGAGGCGAAGCGCTATGGCCTGCAATTCGACCAGCATGACGATCGCTATGCCCGGACCAGCGAATGGCTGACGATGGTGGAGGGATTATGGGCGGAGGAGGAGTTTGATTTCTCCGGCAAATTCTATGCAGCAGACAAGGCGATTTGCAGCCCAAAGCCGGTCAAGCACCCCACTATCTATGCTGGCGGCGAGAGCGAGGCGGCCAAGACGCTGATCGCCCACCAGTGCGACGCCTATGTCATGCACGGCGATCCCGCATCGGCGATTGCGCCCAAGATCGCCGATATGGCTGCGCGGCGGGAAGCGGCTGGCAAACCGCCAATGCAATACGGCATGGCCGCCTATGCGATCGTGCGCGACAGCGAGGCAGAGGCGCAGCGCGAGCTGGCGCGGATCACCGAAGTGTCGGAACTCCCCGCAGGTTATGACAATTTCGATCAATGGCTGTCGGGCACCCAGCTTGAGCGTGAGATGAAGATCCACGAATATTCGGTGTCCAATCGTGGATTGCGCCCCAATCTTGTCGGAACGCCCGAACAATTGCGTGAGCGGATCGAGGAGTATGAAGCAGCGGGCTTGGATCTCCTGCTGCTCCAGATGAGTCCGCAGGCTGAGGAAATGGAACGATTCTCGGAACAGGTAATGCGATCAAATAACTGATTATAAATAGGAATTTATGGAAGCGCGGACTCGGTTCCCGTCAGTTTTTCGACTCTTTAGTCATAGTCGATTACAGATTATTGCGGTTGATTGGCGCATAATCGTTTCGTGACGATGCATTTTGGTCTGGAATTAGCTACTGTGTAGCGAGAGCTACATGGCCCCTATGAGTCTGCGTTTGGGGGCGCATGGGCGCCGGTGTTTTGGAGGAACGGAACCGGGATGTCAGAACCGCAGACTACACTTTTCCGGGCGCGAACGGGCTACGATCCGATTGATGCGGTCAAGTATCGCCGGGAGACGGTGATCGACCCGTATCAGCATCGTGAAACTGACATTCTGTTTTATCGGATGATCGGCAACGGGGCGGCGGGCAAACTGACGCAGGCAGACCGCGCGGCGGATGATCGCGACTTGCTGTTCATCTCGCCTGGGACAGGACATCCCGCCAGTGGCCATGTTGGTGGTGCGCGTTTCAAGATTGAACCAAGCCAGGCGGTTCGCGCGACCTTTGTTCCGCGCGGTGCTGATACGTCAGTGACGTTTGTTGCATCGGCCTCGTCAACTAATCTCATGTTCCCATCGGGCTATCTGGATCGGTTGATGTCGGGGGAGCGGCATGGGGCCTTTAATCCTCATTTGTTCATCCAAGACGAACGGCTCACATCATTGACCAGAATGCTAGAGTCGGAAATCGCCTCGCCCGGTTTTGTATCGGCGATGATGGTGGAGGGATTGTCGCGGGCGATCGCGTCGCTGATCGTACGGCTCGACCATGATCGTCTTTCGCAAGAAGCCGACAGAATTTACTTACCGGCGTGGAAAATTCGTCGGGTGGACGACTTCATCAATGCGCACATCAACGAAAATATCCGGCTGGGTGACCTGGCCGCACTTACCGATTTGTCGCTGTTTCACTTTTCGCGCGTGTTCAAGCTGGCGACGGGTTCAACGCCCTATCATTATGTCTGCCAACGCCGGATCGCTTATAGTTGCCAGTTGCTTGCCAATGGCGAACTCGACATGGCACACATCGCGGCAGCGTGCGGATTTGCGAACCAGTCACATTTCACCAGCGCCTTTTCAAAGGCGATGGGCATTTCGCCCGGTCGCTATCGGCGCAATCTCCGCTTTGATTCATGATTTTGGCGTGTTGATCGACGATTTGGGGCGTTTTGGTTCGCGCTCCGGTAAGTGGCGTCGACCTTTCGGCCTGAATAGCAAGATTTTGAAAAAAGCTCGCCGCCTAGGCCCTAGTTGGACATTGGCGAAGTGCGGTGTTGCCGTCGATAGCGCGCTGGCGACGTCCCAACCGATTTGGTGAAGGCGGCGGTGAAGTGTGACTGACTGGAAAACCCGCATGACAGCGCAAGCTCGCTAATATCCAGCTTATCCTCGACCAGCAGCGCACGGCTTCGTTCGATCCGGCGCTGCCTGACGAAATGATAGGGGCTTAAGCCTGTTGCCCTTTTGAAGACCCGCCCAAAATGAAAGGCCGATAACTCCGCAATACTCGCCAAATCGCTCAGCCGAATATCGGCACCGAGATTGGCGTCGATATACTCCAGAACGCGCCGCAACTTCCAGGGCGGCAGGTGGATACGGTCGGCGTCGGAGCCGAAGGACTGTGGATCAATCCGCAGCAGCCGAACGGCAAGGGCGCGGCTGATCCCCTCGATCAACAGCGCTGACGCAAAACCGGGCGAGTCGATTTCCGCTTCGACAGTTGCACTCAGCTGAATGAGTTGCTCGTCGCTTTGAAACAGCATGGGGCCAAAGTCATAACGGGCATTGCAGTCCGCCATCAGGCTATGGAGGTAATTTCGGGGGAAATTGATCCCGAATGTTTGGGATGCCGGGCTGTATATGATCTCGCTATCTGCCCCGGCCGGGAAGAACGTCGCCCGTGTCGCGCGCGATGCCGCGATTTTGAACGGCGACCCCAGCAGTTTGCCAAAGGCTGGCCTTCCCGACCCGCGCGAGATCATGATCGAGTCAGGAAAGCCTCCGTCGCGCGCGGCCTCCCGGATGGTGCTGCCCGAGTCGGCGGCGGGAACGCGGAAGAGCGACACGCCCGTCGGCTGATGGTAGATACAGGGGATCTCCGGCGTCTTGGCGGCCGCATTGGTTCGCGCTTGACCGCGAAGAGTCGATTGCTGGTCAGCAAAATCAACAGGCTCGATTCTTGGCATCGATACTGCTCCTCTCCGCGCTTCGCGGCCGTTTCCCCCAATTTTGGAACCTTGCGCCGATCGCCGATGGCAAGGCGATAATCAGTTTATCCTCCGACTTGGGGTCACGGTGCAATCCCCCTGGCGGGCCGTCACGCGACGATCGCGCAAGTTTCCTAAAATCCTTGTTTGGTGCGGCAGCCTCTTCGATTCAGCGTGCTCTGCAAAAAGCCGGGTGCCGCCCTCTGCGGCCAATCATACCGTCCGTGCCGCACCGATCAGGGCAAATTCGCGCGCAACTCCTCCAGCCACGCCGTTGCCACGCCGTCGCTGGGCGCGCGCCAGTCACCGCGTGGAGAGAGTGCACCACCGCCCGATACCTTCGGCCCGTTCGGCAAAGCCGACCGCTTGAACTGGCTGGTCGTGAAGAAGCGGAACAGAAATTCCTCCAGCCATTTGCGGATCATTGACAGGTCATAGGCATGCCGTGCCGCTTCGGGGAACCCCTGCGGCCAGCGGCCTGCCTCTACGTCGCCCCAGGCGTGCAGCGCAAGGAAGGCGATTTTCGACGGCGGCAGCCCCTGGCGAATTGTATAGTGCAGGAAAAAGTCGTGCAGCTCATATGGGCCGATCCGGTCCTGCGTGCTCTGGATCAGTCCATTAGCGTCAGCGGGCACCAGCTCGGGCGAAATCTCGGTCGCCAAAATCGCCTCCAGCACCGCACAGGTCGCGATATCCCAAAAGTCGGTCGCAATGGTCCAGCGGATCAGATATTGGATCAGCGTTTTGGGGACGCCCGCATTGACGCCGTAATGGCTCATATGATCGCCGACGCCGTAAGTGCACCAACCCAGCGCCAGTTCGGACAAATCGCCGGTCCCGACTACCATCCCGCGGTGCTGATTGGCGAGGCGGAACAGATAATCGGTGCGCAGGCCCGCCTGCACATTTTCAAATGTCACGTCATAAATCGGTTCGCCGCGCGAATAGGGGTGGTCGAGGTCGGCGAGCATTTGTTGGGCTGCAGGGCGGATATCGACTTCGGCGCCGGCCACCCCCAGCGCGCGCATCAGCGCCCAGGCATTGGCTTTGGTCCCGTCGCTCGTTGCAAAGCCGGGCATGGTATACCCCAGCACATGGTCGCGCGAAATCTTCATCCGATCGACCGCCTTGACCGCGACGATTAGCGCGTGGGTTGAATCGAGCCCGCCGGACACCCCGATCACCAGCCGTTCGGCGCGCGATGCCTCCATCCGTTTCATCAGGCCCTCAACCTGAATGTTGAACGCTTCATAGCAGTCGGCGTCGAGCCGTTCGGGCGTGTTCGGCACAAACGGAAAGCGGCGCAGGTCGCGCCTCAGCCCGACATCGGCGAAATCGGGGTGATGCTCGAAGGTGATGCGGCGGAAATCATATTCGGGATCGCCCGCGAGCCGCGCCGCGTCGTTGAAGGTGCCGTTGCGCATCCGCTCGATCCGCAATCGCGCAACATCGATATCGGCGATGATCGTATCGGCTTCACAGCGAAAACGCTGCGATTCCTTCAACAGGTCGCCATTTTCATGGATCAGGCTCTGGCCGTCCCATGCGAGATCGGTGGTGCTTTCGCCAGGGCCAGAAGCCGAAAAGACATAGGCGCAAATCGCCCGTGACGATTGTGCCGACGCCAGCATTGCCCGGTCGCGCGCCTTGCCGATCAAAATGGGCGAGGCGGACAGATTGCAACAGATATAGGCACCCGCCAGCGCACCATTGGTGGACGGCGGGGTGGGCGACCAGAAATCTTCGCAAATCTCGGCATGAAACACGAAATGCGGCAAATCGCTGGCGGCGAAGATCAGGTCGGTGCCAAACGGCACGCGCTGCCCGGCAAGATCAATCTCAAGACCTGTGATACCCGCGCCGCTGGCAAACCAGCGCTTTTCATAAAATTCGCGGTAATTGGGGAGGAAAGTCTTTGGCACTGCGCCCAAAATCCGCCCGCGGGCTATTGCCACCGCGCAGTTATAGAGCCGCCCGTTGCGGGGGATGGCGGCCCCCACCAGCATGACAGGGGCAAGCGATGCGGTCGCCGCCGCCAGCCGGGCAATCGCGGCCTCGGTCGCCTTGTGCTGTGCCGCCTGCATATGCAGATCGTCGATCGCGTACGACGACAGGCTGAGTTCGGGAAAGACGATCAGGTCGACATGGCTGGCCGCCGCCTTTTCGACCAGCGCGATTGCCGCCTCCGCATTGGCGGCGGGATCGCCCACGGTGCCGCGCGGGGTGGTGGCCGCGACGCGCACCATTTCATGCGCGTGGATCGAATAAAAGCGGTGCGGGACGGGCGTTTCCATGTGCCTGCTCATATCGGGCTTTGCGTGCCCGCGCCAGTTGGGGGGGGCAGGTCAGCGGGGAAGGGCGCCGTCGCTGTGCCGCTGGCCGGGGTGGTATTGCTGATCAATATGGCCGGGCATTGCGCCGGGATAGAAATAGACGGGGCGCAGAGCACCGCTCGCATAGCGTGCCGCCTGATCGTTGAAATGGGGCGAGGTGGGATTGCCGCTTTGCCCGCCCGCGCTCACTGCCAGCGCGCGAACCTTGGGGCCGAATTCGACGACGGCGACAAAGCTGTTGCCGCTGGTGCCATAATAGCGCTTCGTGCCGGGCCAGGCATGCGCGCCGAACGAGGCAAGCGACCCCCATTGCGCCGAGGCAAAGGGCACGGCGATGCTGGGGCGGGTGTCGTCAAACTTCTGCTCAATTGCCGTGTCGTTGCGCTGGAACCGGTTGATCTCGCCCCAGGGCACTTGCCAGCGGCCGAAATCGGCCTCCAGCCGGTCGACTGCGCGGGTGAGCGCGGCGAGTTTACGGTCGGGAGCCGCGGCCCGCATCGCGTCATAATGCGCCATGCCGTTCGCGCCGGGCGTGAGATCGGCGATGGTGTCGGCCCAGAGCGCTTCGCCCCAGAAAATCGCGAGCGAGGTCGGGACCGATTCGGCGGACCAGCGCCGGTCCCACCCTTTGAGCAGTGCCATTGGCTGCGCAAGGCGCGCGCGTTCGGCGCCGTCGGGCATCGCTTCCCATGCCGCGACGAGTTCAGGGATCAGTGGGTCAAATGCGTTCAGATGCGGGTCATAGGCGAGCGCCCGCAACCCCTCCAGCGTCAGCGCCATCGCCGGGGTGAGGAGTGCTGCAGCATGCACCCCGCGCGGATTTTCGCCTGCGCTGTCCATATAACGGGGGAAGGATGATTGCTTTGGGCTGTCCGGCCCGGCGGCGGTCCAGGGCGCGTTGTTGGTGTTCATCGCCCAGCCGCTCGCCGGGCCAATCGCCTGTGGCAGTTCGGCCAGCGCGTGCAGCCCCTGCCAATCGGTCGCGGGATCGCTGCCGTCCACCGGCTGGCGATAGTCGAAGCGGTCATCGCGCCGGGGCACGAATTGCGGATGGAGATAGGCAATTGCGCCGCCTGAGTCCGCAAACAGCGTGTTATTTGAACTGTTCGCGCGCCGCTCCGCCACTTTCATGAACGCCGCCAGATGCGTCGCTTTGGTCCGCAGGAAGCTCTGTTCGAGTGCGGCAATCGGCGTGTTCATTGCGGCAAAGGCGATCCATTTACCCTTTTCCGCGCGAGTGATTGGGCCGTGGTGCGTCGCAAATGTAGTGAAACGGCGTGTCGCCATGCTGCCATCGGGCAGGCGGTAGGCGAGTGTGACGGTCTGCTCACGCACCGGGCGCAATTCCTTGCCATAGCGGTAAAAGCGTTTCCCGCCTTGCTCGACAATGGTTTCGGCGAATTCGTCGACCGAGTCGACCCCGCTGGAGGTGTGCATCCACCCGGCGTGCTCGTTAAACCCCTGATAGATGAAAAACTGCCCCCAAGTAGCCGCGCCATAGACGTTCAACCCAGCCTCGCTCGATACTTGCTGTTCGGCGCGGAAAAAGAAACTGGTATGCGGGTTGATGAGCAGCATCGCATGGCCGTCGCGCGTGCGGGACGGCGCGATAGCTATACCGTTCGACCCCTGCGGCTCACGATATTCATGCGGGCCCGGTTCGCGGGCGGCGATCTGGACTTGGCCATAGAATTGCGCGAGCTGCGCCAGATTCACCCGCTCATAATCACCGCCGATCGACCCTTCGGAAAAGGCGAGCGCCATCCAGGGTTCGAAATGGCGGATGACGCGCGGACGCACATCGGGGTGGGTGAACAGATAATAGTTCAGCCCATCGGCCCAAGCCTGCATCAGTGCCTGCAACCATGCGGGGCTTTCGCTGTGAAGCTGGCGCAGCCGCGCCGGGTTGATGAACAGCCGCTGGCGCAAATCCTGCCACAGCGCTGCTTCCCCTTCCGCCTCTGCCCTGCGGCCAAGTGCGGTCAGATAGTTGGTCTCGATGCGGTTAAAGTCATCTTCGGCCTGCGCATACATCATGCCGAAAACGGCATCGGCATCGGACTTGCCGCGGATATGGGGGATGCCCCAATCGTCGCGCTGAATGGTGGTGCGCGTGGCCATTGCGGCCCACCGCGCGCGCTCCGACGTGACGACTTGCGCCGAAACGCTGCCGTCCACTGCGCCGAGCAGGAGGAGGCTGAGGAGGAGCATCCGTAGCGTCATCGCCGCCTAGCCTAGCGGTCGCCGACGGTGCGATCAACCGGGGCACCGGCGGCACGCGGTACCGGCGCGGGCGTGGCCGAAAAGCGCGGCGCAGGAGCGGGCTGGGTCGCCCCACCGACGGTTAGGAACGTCGCCCGCGCGGCATTATGCGGGTGGAGCGGTGCCTCGCGCATCGCCAGCACGGGGGCAAAGCAGATGTCGGTTGCCTCCATGATGCTGCACCATTCGTCGCGCGTCTTGCTGGCGAAAATAGTCGCGAGCCGTGCCTTTTTTGCGGGCCAGGTGGCACGGTTGTGCTGATCGTCGAAATCGGGGTCATCGGCGATCCCGGCGGCGGTGCGCAGCAATGCGTAGAATTGTGGTTCGATCGACCCAATTGCAATGAACTTGCCATCGGCGCACACATAGGTGTCGTAAAAGGGCGCGCCGCCGTCGAGCATGTTGACGCCCGCCGCATCGCGGTTCACCCCCATCTCCAGCATCGTCCAGCTCATCGCGCTGAGGATCGCCGCGCCGTCGGTCATGGCCGCATCGATTACTTGCCCTGGCGCGCCGTTCCTCACTGCCAGCAGCGCAGAAACCATGCCAAATGCCAGCAACATGCCCCCACCGCCGAAATCGCCGAGATAGTTGACCGGCGGCACCGGTCGCTCGCCCGCGCGCCCGATGGTGTGGAGCACGCCCGCGAGCGCGATATAGTTGATGTCATGCCCGGCCGCTTGCGCATAGGGGCCGTCCTGTCCCCATCCGGTCATCCGGCCATAGACAAGCGCGGGATTGTCCCCCAGCAGCACGTCCGGCCCGAGCCCCAGCCGCTCCATCACGCCGGGGCGAAACCCCTCGATCAGGCCATTGGCGCTGCGGCAAAGGTCGCGCGCGGCGGCGGCGCCTTGGGGTGTTTTCATGTCGAGCGGAATCACCTCTGCCCGGTTGCGCGACAGGGCATCGCGCGGGTCGAGCCGGGCACCGGGGCGGTCGATGCGGATCACGTCCGCGCCATGATCGCCGAGCATCATCGCGCAGAAGGGGGCGGGGCCAATCCCTGCAAATTCGATGATCCTGATGCCTGAAAGCGCGCCCGGCATGATCGACCCCGTCTGTTACCCTGGATCGGTTGTGGCGGGTGCGGGCGGCGGGATCAAGGGCGATGGTTCGGCATTGGGTGGCGTCGGCGTGGGCGCTGGCTTAGCCTCCGGCGGTGGAAGCTGTGCGGGTGCAGGCTCAGTTGCCTTTGCGGGCAGCACGGGTGCAAGCGTCGGACGGATGGGGGTGTGCGGTCGCCCCTTCAGATCGTCAATCTCGTCCTGGCGCATTTGCAGGTAAAGGTCGCGCCGCGCCGAATACAGATCCTTTGGCCCCTCGCGCATCTTGCGAAGCTCGTCATCGAAATAGGCGCGCCGGTCGAGTGTGCGCCCGATTGTGATCGGTAAGGTGAATTCTGGGCGGTTGAACGGCCGCCCCACCGCCAACGGTAACAACAACTGATCAATCGACGAACCGACGATATCGCGAATGGTCGTGGGACCGACAATCGGCAGGAACAGGTAAGCGCCCGGCTTCACGCCATAAAAACCCAGGGTATTCGCCAGGCCATTGGGCCGCCGCGGCAGTTTGAACGGCTTGCGCTTGGCAATATCGAACAGCCCGCCTACGCCGATGGTCGAGTTGATCAGAAACCGCGCAACCGTCTCCGCCGCCTTGCCGATTTTGTGCTGCAGCACGAAATTCACAAAGACCTTGGGTTCCTGAAGGTTGAACAGGAAGTTGCCAAAACCTTCGCGCACCGGCAGCGGCACGATCTTGGCAAAGGTTAGCGCGGCGGGGCCGACCACAGCCCGGTCCACGGCCTGCGTGACTTCAAATGACAGCGCATTGGCGCGCTCCAGCGGGTCGCCGGGCGTTTTTGTGCGAGCAGTGACGGTCATTTCCATCAATTCGGGATCGGTCGAGGCAGGGGTAGCCGCCTGCGGCGGGTCGAGCGGTGCGGCCTTCGGATCGGCGGTCGGCACGGGCGGGGCGGGGGCAGGCCTGGGCACTCCCTGGGCCGACGAGGTCGATTGCGGCGCCGACTGTTCCGTCTCGGCCTTGCCAATCTGCTCAGCAGGCAGGGCAAGCGACAGTCCTCCCATGTTGATGGGAGCCCCAACCAGCAGAACGGCGCTGGTCATACCCGCAATTGTCATCGCACCTTCCTCAGGCGATCGCGGCGGGCGCCAGCACGTAGAGCCGCCGCCTTGTGCTGGCGCTGCGTCAATCGGCTACGCGTAAGCAACTTGGCCACCTTCACCGGCGGCGATCGACGAATGGCAAGACTACCCCCTCCAACATCGCGATCGAGCGGGCCCCCCGGCCGTTGTCATCGATCTACGCAAGCGTGCTTCATCGGCGAATATTGCGCGAAGAGCAAGCCCTTGGCTGGCGCACCTAATACCCACAATGGTCCCGGTTTGGGTGGCTTGGCGCGCTCGGACTTTGAAAGTTCGAACGCGCTGTTCCAGATTCTGAGCAACTGGAACGATATCCTTCGCTCCACGAGCCTGAATGAAAATGCCCCTGCCGCTCCCAAGCGGAAGGCAGGAAAGAAAGGATAGGCGATCGATCGGACCTCGCGCTCAGCCATCTCGGCCTTGAGCAGCTGGGCCAGGATCGGCACGGCCGCGTCGAACGCTGGCGCGCCTTGCTCGATGAGATC
>DHHS01000124.1:41623-41744 GCA_002403415.1 Sphingomonas sp. UBA4766
GCGCGCCTTGCTCGATGAGATCACCGACGGCCTGGGCCATGCCGTACATCTTCAGCGCCTTGGCCCCCGCGCCCCGCCAGTCGTGCGCTGCCACCCGGTCCGCGTCAGGACGTGTTCGCGC
>DHHS01000126.1:0-3413 GCA_002403415.1 Sphingomonas sp. UBA4766
CCACGGCCGGATCGGCCATCGCGATCGGACCTGCCCCCAACAGCGCGGCGGCCGCACGCCGATCGCGCCAGTCGAGCCGCGCCCGCGACTGCACCGGCGCGATCAGGACCAGCGCATTGCCCGCCAGCACCGCGCGCGTCCCCGGCGCCACCAGTCCCCGCTGCGCCACCTCATCCACCCAGAGCGCATCGGCGGAAACAAACAGGTCGGCGGGCGCACCAGCGGCAATTTGGCGCGCCAGCGTGGAGGAGGCCGCAAACGACAGCACGGGCCGCGGATGTCCCCGCGCCGCCCAGCGATCCGCGACCTCGTTCAGTACCTCTTGCAAGCTTGCAGCGGCCAGCACCACCGGCGGCCCACCCCGCGCCGCTTGCGCCAGGTCCGCCGGAAACAGCGCCGCCATGACACAAGCCGCTATCGCCCACACGGCCCCGCGCAACCCCCGCATCTGCGCAAACCCAGGCCACAATCGCTGATCCATTGCGATCAGGCTATAGCGCGATCATGGGCGAGCGCCATCCCCGCATGACACCCGCCAACGACCGCCCCGCTGCACGCTCAGTCCTTCTTGGTGATCCGCTCAATCGCTTCGCGGCCATAGCTGGTAATCAGCGAGCCGATCTCGCGGGCTTGCTCCATTGCGCGATTACCCTGGTCGCGCAGATAATCGGACTGAATCCGCATCACTTCGGCGGCGTCCTTGGCGTGCGCGGCGGCGCGCATCGCGGCAAAAGCCTCGCGCGTGTTCGCCTCAGCCTGATCGAGCAGGCGCATCCCCAGCTCGGTGCCGGTCTCGGCCATTCGCTCACCCGATTTGCGCAGCGTGTCGCCTGCTGCCTTCATCTGCTCCGTCATTTTTTCCGCCATTTTCGTGGCGGTATCCTGAGCCGCATCGGCCCCTTGTCCTGTGGTAGATTTGGTCATCTTGATTGCTCCTGCCAATCGCGCCGCCCCGACGCGCTCCATAGCATGATCCGCCGGGTATGCGAGCCGCCGCGGGATTTTGAGCGGCTTTGCTCACCAACACGGGCGATATCGCAACGCGATGTGCGCCAGATACGGTCATTGCGGCGCTTGTCGAATGGCTTGCACGACGGCTAAACCTATCGCCGGGGCAAATCATCACGAGTCAATCCGAATGTGGACGATCCGCCCCGCGCATCGTTCGTGTTCAGCGTCAGGCGGCAAATGATGGCAACGGCACGCAACGAAAGCCGGAAAGGATCGGCACCGGGGCGCACGACAATGCTCGAGCCAATCGGCTTTTGGAGCTATGCGCGTGCCGACGACGAAGCGGCCGGGAACGCGCTGACCGACCTTCGCCTGGTGTTAAAGCGTGAGCTGATGCAACAGCTCGGTCGCGACGTCGCGCTGTTTCAGGACGTTGCAGCTATTCCAAAGGGGGCCGAATGGGCGCGCGAAATCCGCCACGCAATCGATCAATCGACCTTCTTTATCCCGATTGTCACGCCGCGTTTCATTCAAAGCCGCGAATGCGCCCGGGAAATGCAGATGTTCCTCGATCGCCAGCAGGCGATCTTCGATGCCTATCCCGATTTGCCAAGGGAAAGTCGGATTTTTCCGATTCTTTATATCAAGATTGACGACATCGAACCGATCGACCGCCACGCATTGGCGGAAATCAACAAACGGCAATATTTCGACTTCACGAAACTTCGCCTTGAGGAATCGGACAGCAAGGCTGTGCGGGTAGCTCTAGCCGATTTCGCTCAAGATCTTTGTCGTGTCTTGCGTGCACGTGTCGCCGTCCCGATGAGCGAGGAGGAGCGCGAGGCACAACGACGTGAGGTTGAGGCCGCCGCAAAGGCCGAACGCGAGGCCGCCGAGGCACGCGCGCAAGCCGACCGAGAGGCCGAAGCCGCCCGCGCCCGTGCCGCCGCTGAGGCAGAGGAAGCCCGCAAGCGCGCCGAGGAAGCCGCAAGACAGGCTGCCGCCGATGCGGCGCGTCGCGCGGCGCTCGCCGCCGAGGTGAAGGCGCACGACGACAAACGGACCGCGCTTGCCGCACTCAGCATGCGGCTCGACAACGCCCTGATGCACAGCAAAAAGGAGCACGAACGGCGCGAGGCAAGGGCCGCCCGCGTCAAGCAGGTCCGTGCCGGGCTCGGCCGCATCATTCGGGTCGGCGCATGGATCGCGGGAGCCATCGCGGCGCTATTTGTGCTGATGGTCGTCTACTTTATGATCTTTCCGAAAGTGCCACCGAAACCCGATGATGCCCCGCAAAGGGTAACCGACGATCTGGCAAGCAACCAGACCGTGGCCGACCCAGCCGCCCCGCCCGCGCCCGCCAAGCCGCGTTTCGCGGCCGAAAGCTGGATCACCGCACAGCCATGGGCAGTCAGCGCAAAATGCAGCTCGCCAGTCAGTTTCTCCATTGAAGGCAATGACCTGATCGTCAATCAGGGCGGGGCCCCGGAACGGCACGCGATCGACGCTGCGCGATCAACCGAAGATCGGCTGGTGGCCGAAGGATTGACGCTTTCCCGCGAATCCCCGCGCCCGGCGGCGGGTTTGCGACTGACGATGATCTATCCCGATCTCAAAGTGGAGGTATTGCCATGCGCCACACGCCGTTGATCTTGGCCAGCCTGGCCAGCGCGATCGCCCTCCTCTTCGTTCCGGGCCGCGTGGATGCCGCCGATTCGATCAAGTGCAACCTTGCCTGGGATGCGGCATCCGCCAAACCTTCGCGTGCTGGCTATCAAAATTTCCTGAACATCTGCGGCGGGCACTCCCGCGCACGCGACGCACGCGCGTGGATCGCAGATCATACCTCACCGCCTCCGCGACCGCCGACACCCAGCAGCGTTGAATCCCCAGCCGGGCTCCTATATCGTAACATGATAGCACTGCCTAACGAGAAATGGCGTCTCTTGGGCTGCAGGCTAGCGCGTTCATACGATTATCGAGAGGTTAATGATGCCTATTTCGCTATCGACAGTGCTGAGCGAGAAAACAGGCGGCCAAATGCCTTCAACTTTCTGATCAGGGCACCTTGGGGAACACAGCAGCCCCGAGGCATTAGATTCACAGCGGTTCTGCTACGTTCGGGTAGGGTCATTAGAACCTACCCTACGACCACAAGTCATGTAAGTTCCGGCTTGGGTCAGAGTAATTGGGTCAACTTCGAGTGGCAGGTTAGCCGCGACGAGCTTGGGCGCCTGAGCGGAGAGCGGGTCGATCAGGCTCAGATACGCTTCAATGGTCAGAAACTAATCACGCTTCGCGACGTCAGTATGAAGTCGACGGGTGTACTGCTAGGCGAAGGCTGCAAGCTCTCCAACGACCCGGCCGGATACGAAATCAAGCCCGTCGACTGACCCCCTAGCCCTCATCTCCCATCCGCAACGCCGCGATAAAAGCCTCTTGCGGGATGCTGACGCTGCCAT
>DHHS01000126.1:3794-4205 GCA_002403415.1 Sphingomonas sp. UBA4766
CGCCGCCATAGCATTTGGCGGTCACGTCCTTGCGCAGGGCCGCGATCGTTTCGCGCGCGATCACCTTGCCGCCGATTGCGGCCTGAATCGGGATTTTGAACAAATGGCGCGGGATCAGGTCCTTCAGCCGCTCACACATCCCCCGCCCCCGGCTTTCCGCAGTGGAGCGGTGGACAATCATGCTCAGCGCGTCGACCGGCTCGTTATTGACCAGGATGCTCATCTTGACCAGATCGCCCTCGCGATAGCCAATCTGGTGATAGTCAAAGCTTGCATAGCCGCGCGAAATACTTTTCAGCCGGTCGTAAAAATCGAACACGACTTCGTTGAGCGGCAGCTCATAGGTGGCCTGTGCGCGCCCGCCGACATAGGTCAGGTTTTGCTGAATACCGCGCCGGTCCTGACAGAGTT
>DHHS01000126.1:4496-28353 GCA_002403415.1 Sphingomonas sp. UBA4766
CGCGCCGGTCCTGACAGAGTTTCAGGATCGATCCCAGATATTCGTCGGGGCAATAGATGACCGCCTCAATCCACGGCTCCGCAATGCGCTCAATCCGGTTGGGGTCGGGCATGTCGGCGGGGTTGTGCAACTCGATATGGCCGCCCCCATGCGTCAGCTCGATCTGATAGACCACCGACGGCGCGGTGGTGATGAGGTCAAGATCATATTCGCGGGTCAATCGCTCCTGAATAATCTCCAGGTGCAGCAGTCCCAAAAAGCCGCATCGAAAACCAAAGCCGAGTGCTGCCGATGTTTCCATCTCAAAGCTGAAACTCGCGTCATTCAGCCGCAATTTGCCGATTGAATCGCGCAATTTCTCAAAATCATTGGCGTCAACCGGAAACAGCCCGCAAAACACCACCGGCTGCACTTCCTTGAAGCCCGGCAAAGGCTCGGCGGCGGGACGCTTGGCATCGGTGATGGTATCGCCGACGCGGGTTTGCGCGATTTCCTTGATCTGCGCGGTGATGAAACCGATTTCACCGACGCCCAGCTCGGTCAATTGCTCGATCTTGGGCCGGAAACAACCGACGCGATCAACCAAATGGGTTGTGCCGGCTTGCATGAACGCGATCTGCTGGCCCTTGCGGAGCGTCCCCGCCATAACCCGCACCAGAATGACGACGCCAAGATAAGGGTCATACCAGCTATCGACCAGCATCGCCTTTAGCGGCGCGTCAGCATCGCCAGTGGGTGGCGGGATGCGGGTGACGATTGCTTCCAGCACATCCTCGATCCCGATACCCGATTTCGCACTGGTCATCACGGCGTTTGACGCGTCGAGCCCGATCACTTCCTCAATCTCGGCACGCACCTTTTCAGGTTCGGCGGCGGGCAGGTCGATCTTGTTGATGACGGGCACGATTTCATGGTCATGCTCGATCGACTGATATACGTTGGCCAGCGTTTGCGCCTCTACCCCTTGCGCGGCGTCCACGACCAGCAGCGCGCCCTCGCACGCCGCCAGACTGCGGCTGACTTCATAGGCGAAGTCGACATGGCCCGGCGTGTCCATGAGGTTCAGCGTATAGTCGAGCCCGTCGCGCGCGCGGTAGTCAAGCCGGACTGTCTGCGCCTTGATCGTGATGCCGCGTTCCTTCTCAATGTCCATATTGTCGAGCACCTGCTCGGACATTTCGCGCGCCGAAAGACCACCGGTGGTCTGGATCAGCCGATCGGCAAGCGTCGATTTGCCATGGTCGATATGGGCAATGATGGAAAAATTACGGATGCGGTCGAGGGGGGTCACATGCTTCTCTAGTCGGGGCGGAATAGCGCTTTCGGGGATGCGCATAGCAGGACGAACCCGCGCCGACAAAGCCCAAGCGTGTTTGTGCCGAGGCTCGCCCAAGGCCGTTCCCACCAGAGCCGCTTTGCGTTATGAGCATCGCGATCCACTTTTCGGGGGGAGAAAGCATGAAAGCAGTGTTAGTCGCCGCCGCCGCGTTGATCGCGACCGCACCTGTGACAGCCCTTGCGCAAAAGCTGGCCAAGCCGTCGAGCGGCCAGAAGCTGCAGGAGCAGCTTGCCAATGACGTGCCGCGTTGCGCGCGCAAGCTGGGCACGATTTCGATCCGGGACGGTGATGACCCTTATCCCTGGACCCAGAACAACCTCGCGCCTCCGTCAAAGCTGCTCAAGGTTTTGGTTCAGCGTTCGGGCTGCTTCAATCTGGTTGATCGCGGCGCGGGGCTGAACGCGGCGCAGCAGGAGCGTGACATCGGCAGCAATTTGGGGCTGCAACGCCGCTCCAACGTCGGTCAGGGCCAGATCAAGGCCGCTGACTACGTCCTGATCGCCGAAATTCAGGGCGCGAACGCCAATGTCAGCGGCAGCGGGGCAGCGGGCGCGGTCGGCGCGGTAGTCGGCGGCCCGTTCGGCGGATTGCTCGGTGGTATCCGCACCAAAAAGCTTGAGGCGAATACCGTCCTATCGATCACAAACGTCCGCACGACTGAAACGCTCGCCGTGACAGAGGGCTATGCGGCGAAAAAGGATACCGGCTTTGCGGTTGGCGGGCTGTTTGGCGCGGGCGGCGTTGGCGTGGGCGGCATCGGTGGAGGCTATGAAAACACCGATATCGGCCGCATTGTCACGCTGTCGTTCATTCAAGCCTATACCAAGATGGTAAACGAACTCGGCCTGGTGCAGCCGGGCGATACCGCGACTGCAGAGGCGGCACCCGTCAAAACCTATACCGCACAAGCGCCGGTACAGCTGCGCGCCAGCAGCGTCGGCACGGCAAAGGTCATTCGCACCTTGCCGGCCGGTGCTATCCTTTATCCCACCGGCAACAAGAACGGGCTGTGGTGGGAAGTGGCGGACGAAAATGACAATATCGGCTGGGTGCTGAATACCAAACTGGCGCCATCGCGCTAAGCGCCTGATCGGTCGGGCAGGATCAATCCTGCCCGGCCATGGCGGCCAGCGTCCCCATCAGCGCGTCATAGTGATCGATCACGGCGTCCGCGCCCAGTTCCTCCACCGGTCCCAGCAGAAAGCCGAAGCTGACCGCAATGGCGGGTATCCCAGCCGCTTTCGCCGCGCCGATGTCATAGATGGAATCGCCGACAAAGGCCGCGCGCCCGCCGCCACAGCGCGCGATCATCTCGATGATCGGCGCAGGCGACGGCTTGGCGTTGCCCGGCCCCAGCGTGTCGCCGCCGATCACCGTTTCAAAACGGTCGAGCAGACCCAGTAAACCAAGCAGCTTCACCGCCAGCGATTCGAACTTGTTGGTGACTACCGCCAACTTCACCCCCTGCCCCGCCAGCGCGTCGAGTGCGTCGATCATCCCCGCAAAGGGCTGAGTCAGGTCGGCGACATGCGCTTCGTAATAGCGCAGCATTTCCTTGTAATAACCGCGAAATTCCTCCGGCGCGCAGCCACCGCTTGCCTCCAGCGCCTGGCGCAGCATTTCCTTTGCCCCGCCGCCGATCATCGGTTCAACCTGATCGGGGGATAGCGCTGGCCGCCCCGCCAGCGCCAGCGCGTGATTGACCGCCGCCGCCAGATCAGGGCTGGTATCAAGCAGCGTCCCGTCAAGGTCGAACCCGACAATATCAAAAGGAATGGGGTCAAGCGGGATGCGCGGCGCGGGCGGATAATTTTCGGTCATCGCCCACGCTGTTTCCCAAACCAGTGGCATTGGCAAGCGGTTCATGGCAGGGGCGCGGCATAGGGGTTGAAGGGCGCGGCATGACGATACCACTCGCGGCAATCATTCTGGCGGCTGGCAAGGGCACGCGGATGCAATCCGACCTGCACAAGGTGCTCCACCCGATCGCGGGGCAGCCGATGCTGATGCACTTGATGGCCAGCGTCGATGCGCTGGCCCCCGCGTTGCAGGTGGTCATTGTCGGTGCCGGTCGCGATCAGCTTGCGGCAGCACTCGGCGACCGCGCCACGCTGGCGGTGCAGGAGCCGCAGCTTGGCACGGGCCATGCTGTGCAACAGGCGCGGAGTGCGCTCGCCGGGTTTTCGGGCGATGTGCTGATCCTTTACGGCGATGTGCCGCTGGTGCGGGCGGAGACGATGCAACGCATGCTCGACCGGTTGCACGCCGATGACGCGCCCGCGATTGTCGTGCTTGGCTTTGAGCCTGACGACACGCTGCGCTATGGTCGCGTCATCGCCGACGGCGACCGGATCACCAAAATGGTCGAGCACAAGGATGCAACCGCCGCGGAGCGCGCGGTGCGGCTGTGCAATTCGGGGCTGATGGCGGCGCGCAGCGACGATCTGTTCGCGCTGCTGGCGCGTGTCGGCAATGACAATGCAGCGGGCGAATATTATCTGGTCGATATCGTCAACATCGCTGCCGCTGATGGTCGGGCAAGCGCCGTTGTCATCACTGATCCGCACGAAGTGGCAGGCGTCAACAGCCGCGCCGAACTCGCCGCGATGGAGGGCGACTGGCAGGCCCGCCGCCGCGCCGCCGCGATGGCGGCGGGGGTGACGCTGATCGCGCCCGACACGGTCTGGTTCGCGCATGACACGGTGCTGGGCCGCGATGTCATCATCGAACCTAACGTCTTTTTCGGCCCCGGAGTGGCGGTGGGCGACCGCGTGACGATCCGCGCCAATTGCCATATTGAGGGTGCCGTGATCGGTGAGGCATGCGAAATCGGCCCGTTTGCCCGGCTGCGCCCCGGCACCGTGCTGGGCGAGAAAGCCAAAATCGGCAATTTTGTTGAAGCGAAAAAGGCCGTGCTTGGCGCGGGCGCCAAGGCAAACCACCTGACCTATCTCGGCGATGCGACGGTTGGCGCAGGCGCCAATGTCGGTGCGGGGACGATCACCTGCAATTATGACGGGTTCTTCAAATATCAGACCGTGATCGGCGACGGCGCATTCATTGGTTCAAACAGCGCGCTGGTTGCCCCGGTGGCCATCGGCGCGGGCGCGATTGTGGGTGCGGGCAGCGTGGTGACAGCGGATGTCGCGCCCGACGCGCTCGCGCTGGCACGCGGCGCGCAAACCGCCAAACCCGGCTGGGCAAAGCGTTTCCGCGATGTAATGATCGCCAAGAAGAAAAGCAAATAACCATCTGGAGTAGCCCAATTTATGTGCGGCATTGTAGGGATTTTGGGCCAAGGCCCGGTGGCGGATCGCTTGCTCGACGGGCTGAAGCGGCTTGAATATCGCGGCTATGACTCGGCGGGCATCTGCACCGTCCATGACGGCGCGTTCGACCGCCGCCGCGCGCCGGGAAAGCTCGCCAATCTCGCCCGCATCCTGACCGACGAACCGCTCCCCGGTGACAGCGGTATTGCGCACACACGCTGGGCGACGCACGGTGCGCCGACTACCGACAATGCCCATCCGCATATCGCGGGCGATGTCGTGGTGGTCCACAACGGGATTATCGAGAATTTCAAGCCGCTGCGCGACGAATTGCTCGCCGATGACCGCATTTTCCTGAGCCAGACCGATACCGAAGTCGTCGCGCATCTGATCGCGCGCGAGGTCGAACGCGGTGCCACCCCGCGCGATGCAGTTGCAACGGTGCTCCCCCGGCTGCACGGCGCGTTTGCGCTGGGCGTGATGTTCAAGTCGGAACCCGATCTGTTGATCGGCGCGCGGCTCGGCGCGCCGCTGACCGTGGGCTATGGTCCTACCGAGAATGGCGGTGAGAACTACCTTGGCTCCGACGCGCTCGCACTCGCGCCGCTGACCCAGCGGATTGCCTATCTGGAGGAAGGCGACTGGGTGGTCATCACCCGCGCGTCGGTTGAGATTTTCGACCGCGATAATCAGCCCGTCACTCGCCCCATCGTCAATTCGGGCGCGTCGGGGCAACTGATGGACAAGGGCAATTACCGCCACTTCATGCTGAAGGAAATTCACGAACAGCCAGTAGTCGCCGCCCAAACGCTTCGCAGCTATCTGCGCCCGCTAGAGGACCGCGTGGCGCTACCCGATATGGAGTTCGACCTGGCGGGCGTCGAGCGGGTTGCCATCGTCGCGTGCGGCACCGCATCCTATGTCGGCATGATCGGCAAATACTGGATCGAACAGATTGCGCGGGTGCCGGTCGAAGTCGATGTCGCGAGCGAATTTCGATACCGCGATCCGGTGTTGACGCCCGGGATGCTGGGCGTCGTGATCTCGCAAAGCGGCGAGACCGCTGACACACTTGCCGCACTTCGCCATATGAAGGCGGCGGGACTGACCACCGCAGGGATCATCAACGTGCCGACCAGTTCGATGGCGCGCGAGGTCGATCTGCTGATGCCAACCCATGCAGGGCCGGAAATCGGCGTTGCTTCGACCAAGGCGTTCACCTGTCAGCTCGCGGTGATGGCCGCCCTTGCCGTCAATCTGGCGCGCGCCAAGGGGCTGCTGAGCACAGAGGCCGAGCGAGAGATCGTGGCGCACCTGCAATCCGTGCCGGAAGCGATGAGTGCCGCCCTCGCGCATGATGAGGAAATCGAGGCAATGGCGCCAAAGATCGCAGCGGCGCGCGACGTGCTTTATCTGGGCCGGGGGCCGGAATATCCGATGGCACTGGAAGGGGCGCTGAAACTCAAGGAAATCAGCTATATCCATGCCGAGGGCTATGCATCGGGCGAAATGAAGCACGGGCCCATCGCGCTGATTGACGACAGCGTGCCGCTGATTGTGCTCGCGCCGTCGGGTCCGTTGTTCGACAAGACGGTGAGCAACATGCAGGAAGCGCAGGCGCGCGGCGCGCAGGTGGTGCTGATTTCCGACGCGGACGGCATTGCGCAGGCGGGCGAAAACACGATCGCCACCATCGAAATGCCGAAGGTCCACCCGCTGATCGCGCCGCTGGTTTACGCCGTGCCGGTGCAGTTGCTGGCCTATCATGTCGCGGTGTTCAAGGGCACCGATGTCGATCAACCGCGCAATCTGGCGAAGTCGGTGACGGTCGAGTGAGCGCACCGCTGGTCGCCGGGGTCGAACTCGGGGGGACCAAATGCGTGTGCATCCTCGGCACTGGCCCCGATGACGTTCGGGCGATCGAGCGGATATCGACAACCACGCCCGCCGCTACGCTGGCGGCGATCGAGGCAGTGCTTGACGGCTGGCGTGGCTTTGCCGCGCTCGGGATTTCGAGCTTCGGGCCGGTCGGGATCGACCGCGCCGCGCCCGATTGGGGGCATATCACTGCCACCACCAAGCCCGGCTGGTCGGGCACCGACATCGCCCCACGCCTTGCCGCGCGCTACGGCGTGCCGGTCGGCTTCGATACCGATGTCGTCGGCGCAGCGCTGGCGGAAGCACGCTGGGGCGCGGCGCAGGGGCTGGCCGACCTCGCCTATGTCACGATCGGCACCGGGGTTGGCGTGGGGCTGATCGCGGGCGGAAAGCCGTTGTCCGGCCTCACCCATGCCGAGCTCGGCCATATCCGCCCGCGGCGGCTAGCGGGCGACGCCTTTCCCGGTATCTGCAGCTTTCACGGCGATTGCGTCGAAGGGCTTGCCTCAGGGCCGGCAATCGCCGCGCGCGCCGGGGAGCCGGGCGACAGCCTCGCCGCCGACGACAAGACTTGGCTGCCGGTCGCCGATGCGATCGCGCAGCTTTGCCATATGCTGGTGATGTCCGGCCTGCCGCGCCGGATCGTGTTTGGCGGCGGCGTTGCAGTCGGGACGCCGCATCTGCTGCCGCGCGTCCGGGTGGCGCTGGTCGAAAGCTTGGGCGCATACGGCAATCACGATCTGATCGGCGATCCCGAGGCGTTCATCGTGCCCGCAGCGCTTGGCGACCGGGCGGGACCGCTTGGCGCAATTCTGCTCGGCCAGGCGGCAGTCTAACGCTTTCTTAACCACGCTCCCCGCATGGTCGTTAAGACTATTGAGGGGAGTGGTCCGGTGCGGATTCTGATTATCGACGACGAACCGGCGATGCACGACAGCTATCGCCAGTGCTTCGTGGCCAAGAATGACGGCGCGCTCAATGCAATGGCCGCCGACCTGTTCGGCGACGATGACCATCCCCCCAAAGCGACCGACGCCGCGCCCGATTTCGCGCTGACCCACGCAATGCAGGGCCTGGACGGGGTTAACGAAGTCGAACGCGCGCTCGCCGAGGGCAATCCCTTTGCGGTCGCCTTTATCGACATTCGGATGCCCCCCGGCATTGACGGACGCGAAACGGCAAAACGTATCCGCGCGCTCGACCCCGACATCAATATGGTGATCGTCACTGGCTATTCGGACTTTTCGCCCATCGAAATCGCCAAGGTTGCTGGACCCGCCGACAAGATTTTCTACATCGCCAAGCCGTTTGAAGTCGACGAAATCGTTCAGACCGCCACCGCGCTTGGCAAACGCTGGCAGATCGACCTTGAGCTGGCGGAAGCGCGCGCAACGCTGGCGCGTCAGGTCGTGACGCTGGAGGAGCAGGGCCGCGAGCTCGCCGCCAACGAGAGCAAGGCGCTGCACATGGCAACGCATGACTCACTGACCGAGGCGCCCAACCGGCTCGCCTTTCTGCGAGCACTGACCGAGCGCGCGCGCGGCCGCGAACGCTTTGCCACCGCAATGCTCGATCTCGACCGGTTCAAGCTGGTCAACGACACGCTCGGCCATCTGGCGGGCGACGAGATGATCCGCTCAGTTTATCAATTGCTCAACGCGGCGGTGCCCGAGGGCGGCATGGTCGCGCGGCTGGGTGGCGATGAATTCGGCATCCTGTTTCCCACTCCCGGCGAGGAAGCGGCGGTGCAGGCGTGCGAGTTGATGCTGCGCCGCATGTCGGTGACGCTCACGCTGGTCGGCCATTCGGTGCAGGCCAATGCCAGCATCGGCGTAGTGGTGGTCGAAGCAGAGCCGGTGCGCGACCCCGTGGACGTGATGCGCCAGGCCGATCTTGCGCTGAACGAAGCGAAGCGTGCCGGTCGTGGTCTGGTCCGCGCCTTCGATGAAAGCATGGACGACAGCATAAAGTTTCGCCGCCGCATCGAAGGCGGCCTGGGCGAGGCCATTGCGCGGGGCGAGCTGAAGCTGGTTTACCAGCCGATTGTCGGGCGTGACGCACTCGACATTACCGGGTTTGAAGCGCTGCTGCGCTGGTTCTCGCCCGAATATGGCGCGATTTCTCCCGCAATGTTCATTCCAATTGCCGAGGAATCAAACCTGATCCACGATTTGGGCGATTGGGTGGTCGAGACAGCGCTGGCCGAGGTTCAGAACTGGCCCGGCCAATATGTGTCGATCAATTTCAGCCCGCGCCAGTTTCGGCGGCATAACTTCGTCGCGCACTTGGTCGAATGTGTTCAGCGCGCAGGCGTCTCGCCGGAGCGAATCCAGATCGAAATCACCGAAACCGCGATTTTCGACGATGCCGACCGCGCCGCCGACACGCTTTACCGGCTGCGGCAAATGGGCTTTCGCATTGCGCTTGACGATTTCGGCACCGGCTATTCCTCGCTCTACAACATTCGCAAATTCGCGCTTGATTGCTTGAAGATCGACCGCAGCTTCATCGACGGCATGGGCCGCGAGCGCGAAAGCGCGGCCATTGTCCATTCGATCATCCATCTGGGCCGCGCGCTTGGTCTGGGTGTTATCGCAGAGGGCGTGGAAACCGACGCGCAGGTGCAGGCGCTGCGGCTGGCAGGTGCCACGCACCTTCAGGGCTATTTCTTCTCGCGCCCCGTCGATGCAGATGCAGCGCGCGCCATGGCTGAACTCGGCCAGGTTGAAGGTAAAGATGATCCCGGCGACAGCCCGGCGGTGTATCAGGGGAACGGGACCGACGGCTGATGGCGCACGCTTGGCTTGACGCGCAGTGGCGGCGGCCGGGCTCGCTTGGTGCCAAGCTGTTGCTCATCCTAACAGGCGTTGGCCTGTTGGGGTCGATTGCGATCACCCTGTTGCTCGCATCGGTCATTACGCCGAGTTTCAATCAGTTGGAAGCCGCCGCCGTCGACGCGCATGTCGAACGCACCCGCGCAGCCTTAGCCGAGAACATCACCAAGGTTGAAAGCGCGGTGCGCGACTATGGCGACTGGAACTCGTCCTACGATTATATGGCGAACCCGACGCGCGCGTTTGAGCAGGAGAGCTTTTCGACGCTTGCAATGGCCAATCTGCACGTGAACGGCATGGCCTATGTCCGCAATGATGGCGGTATCGTGATCGCGCGCTGGATCGACCTTGGGTCGCAGGCCGACGCACCGGCGATGCGCACACGGCTGATCGACCGGATCGGGGCGATCGACCTGAAGGCAGTGCTAAAGGCACGCAATTCGGCGGCCTTTTACGCCCGTCTGGGAGATTCTGTGGCTGCGGTCGGCGTGGCGCAGGTGCGCCGCTCCGACGGAACAGGCGCGCCGCGTGGCTATGTGTTGATGGTGCGCCAGATCACGTCGCAGCAACTCTCAACCCTGCTGCAACTTTCCGCCCGTCTTGAACCGGCACAGGCAGACAAGCCGGTGCTTACCCCCAGCCGCACCCAAATGACCATCGCCGTGCCGATTTTGGGGCCGGACGGGCACGGCGTGGCCAGCGTCAGCTTCGTGGTGCCGCGCGACGTGTCGACGCTGGGCACGCGGATGCTGATCCTGGCGATTGTCGGGTCGACGGTGCTGCTGGTGCTGTTGCTTATCGTGCTGAGCCGGGCGATTGCGCGGCTCGTGCTGGCACCGCTCAACCATGTCGAGCGGCACATGCAGGGAGTGACGGCATCCGGCGCGCTCTCGCTGCTCCAGGCAGAGGAGAACCGACGCGACGAGATCGGCTCACTCGGGCGCAGCTTCAACAAAATGCTCAGCCAGTTAAAGGATTTACGCGAACAATTGGAAGTGCAGAGCTTTGCGCTAGGCAAGTCCGAAAGCGCGGTCGCCGTGATGCACAATGTCCGTAATGCGCTGAACCCCATCAGCACGATCCTGTCACGCGGGCTTGCCGATGCGCCACCCGCTGACAAGGCGCTGATCGACCGGGCGCTGAGCGAATTGGCACGCGACGACACGCCGCCTGCGCGCCGCCAAAAACTCGCCGCCTTTCTGGCGGCCGCCATCGGAGCCGAAGATGCCGCGCGCGCCGACCGCGCCGCGCAGCTCAAAACCGGGCGCGAGGCCATGCAGCACGTCCTCGAAATCATCGGCACGCAACAAGCGCAGGCGCATGAGCGGCCCCCGCTCGATACCTGCGACGTGACCGAGCTAATCGCGCAGAACGCCACCATCGCGCGCTATTCGGGCGAGACGGCGATTGCGTTTGATTTCCCTGCGCGCCCTTGGCCCGTCATGGCGAACCGGATCATCCTGAGCCAGGTGATCGGCAATTTGTTCGGCAATGCCGCCGAGGCGATTGCCGCCAAGGGATCCGGCACGGGCAGCATCCGTGTGGCGATTGACGAAGCGGACGGCGTCGTCACCATCACCATCCGCGACGATGGCGAGGGTTTTTCGCCCGAAGTCGCCGCCACGCTGTTCCAGCGCGGCTATTCCACGCGCGCACACAAATCGGGCGGGCTTGGGCTGCATTGGTGCGCCAATTCGATGAACGCCATGGAGGGATCGCTGCGCCTTGCCAGCGAGGGCAAGGGGCGCGGTGCGGCCGCAACGCTCACGCTCAAGGCGCCAATCGCTCGCGCGCATCGCCACGCCGCCTAGGCATCACGATTGTCAATTTTTCACGGATTGGCATTGCAACCACGATAATTGTTGGATTTTGCGCCTGACCGGTCCGGTCATATTGGTGAATCGAACAATCATGTTATTTATTAGGCGCGCAGTTATCCAACACACTCAACCTCTGCGCGGTCACACGAGAGATAATTCCGAGTATGAATTAAATAAATATAATTATACTATCTATCAGTATGTTGCGTATACTTCATAATTTAACATACTGATAATAATTGATATTCGAAAATATTCCTCGGAATATTGATCTTGACGATCATGTTCTGATGTAATTCGTGCGTCCATTTAAAATAGCTCCTCCACAGTGAAGGGATAGCAACGATGCCTACGCTCAATTTTGATGAAATCACCCTCTCCGAAGGCGGCGAACAACGCCTGGCAAACGGATTTGGCGGCTTTAACTGGCTCCAAGCCGGCATCTACAACCCCGATGGAGCGATCGCAGGCTATGTCTCGACATCGGGCCAAAACATCCTGTTCATCGCAGAGGCGGGAAACAACGAGGTTGGCGGCTATGAAGACGCGGCGGCTGGCACCCCGCTTACCATGACCCGTGCGCAGGCGTTCAACCTTGAATCGCTGAACCTGTCATCCGCATTCCGTCCCGGCCTGACGGTCACCATCCGCGCCTATGCCGATGAAGCGGGACAACATGTGATTGGTCAAAAGACCGTGGTCGTCGGCCTGGCCGAACAACAGGGGGTCTCGTTCCTCGGCGGTCTGGACTTTGGCACCTTCCTTGGCGCTCAGCGGGTCGAGTTCAATGCCAATGACGGCGATACAGCGACGCTGGATTATTTCGGCATTGATAACCTGACGTTTAGCGATACAAACACGGTTGTTCTCAACTTCGACGACATCACGCTTGCCAGCGGTGGCGAAGTTCCGATCACCAGCTATCAGGGCTTCACCTTCAGCCAGACCGGCGTCTACGCTCCCGATGGTTCGGTCCCGGGCTATACGGTGTCGTCGGGATCGAACCTGGCCTTTATCGCAGAAGCGGGCAATTTCGAAGTGGCAGGTTATGAAAATCCGGCGGGCTCACCCGTCGTGATTACGCATAGCAGCCAATTCAGCTTCTTGGGCGGCGCCTTTTCGGCGGCGTTCCGCTCCGGCCTGGCCATCACCATTCGCGGCTATGCTGACGAAGCGGGTACGCAACTCGTTGCGGAACGCACGATTGTGGCCAATGCGGGAACCGCCGATCAGTTCAGCTTCCTCGACGGGGAGTTTGCCGGGCTGCTCCGCCTCGAATTCAACGCGAATGATGGCAATGCGTCGACCATCGACTATTTCGGTTTCGACGACCTCTCCTTCTTCGTCGCGCCAGCGGCGGCACCAACTCTGGGCGATGTGGCCAGCTTGAGCTTTGCGCCCGAGCTGACCAACTTTGCCGGTTCGGCGGACCTTTCGAGCCTGAGCGCGGAAATCCTGATCGCGTAACATGGGGCAATGGGGAAGGTGCTGAGACCGCGCCTTCCCCTACCCTGTCTTCAGCACCACATGCGGCGCGGGTTCGACCGGCGCCACCTCGTCACGGCGCCGCAGATAGGGCGCGACGAGATTGCGGGCACGGAACCATTCCTGCCGCTCAGGGGACAGCGTCTCGAAATTGCCGATCACCCGCCGACACGCCGGGCTGCGGCACTGGCAGATCATGTGCCAGTTCGACTGCGTGAGCGTGGTCGAATAATCCCACGCAATCTCCTCGCCCGGCGCAATCGCGCGGATCGCGACCAGCACCACGCCGTCATCGGTAAAGCGCAGGCCCGCATTGGGATCGCAGCTATGGTTTATCAGGTCGTCGATGCGATTAGACGGACCCATATAGTGATCGGGGGTCACTTGCACAAAGCGGTCGCCCTCGCCCCGCATCACGCTGGGCACCTGATTGGCAGGCATCCGGCGGCCGGTGAATTTGACGATCGGCGCTCCTTCCGCAAAGGGAACTGCGGCATAAACCGCCTTGCCCAGATGGCTCTCGCCCACCGAAAACAGGTTCGCCGCAGGGCGATAGGCGTCGAGCACATAGAAGCGCCCGTTGCGCCAGCCCAGCGACCGTAGCGGATTGATGGTGGCAAGGCCGATCATGAACCACACACTTGCATGGCAGGCCAACTCGACAAGAATATAGGCAAAGCCCGCCAGGTTAATGTCCTCGCTGCGCGCCGCGACGATCAGCGTCGCCAGGTCGCCGATCGTCCACAGTCCCCAGGCGGGCGATCGTTCGCGCGCACGGTCCTGAGCCACGCTTTGCCAAGTGGGCCAAAAGCTGATCGGCACGGCCGCCACGACCATCATATGCGCCCAAAAGGCCGAGCGAAACGCTACCCACAGCAACAGCGCGGCAAGGCAAGCGACCATGCAAATCGTCTCGCTGCGCGACGGCGGGCTCCACGCCGATTGCCGCCAGATGCCGAGGGTGACGATGATGCAGGCCGCCGATGAGATCAGGAACACGATGCTGGGCGCCGCCCCCGGATTGACCGCGGCATAGGTGCTCGCCTCGACCAAAATCGCCGCGCTCCAGATCAACCACGAGGCGCGGTTGGGCTGCACCAATTGCCGCCGCAACCCCGTCAGATAGACGAGATAGCCCGCAAAACTGGCCGCAACGGCGAGGAGGAACCAAAAGCTAATCGGCGTCACCATCGGTTATGGTTAACCACACCTAACCGATCGCCGCCCAAACGTCCACGAAAAACCCAGGATTCACCGCGAGTCGCGACCGGCTGCGGTGGAGCGCGTCACGCACCCACTAGATGTGCTCCACGCGCAGCCCCGCTGCCGGGCGGCACGCATGGATCAGCGGCGACGTCCGCCCATCCTGCGCAAACCAAGCCACGGCGGCCGCCCGCACCGCGTCGAGCCGGTCCTGCGCGGCGAGCGCCACCACACACCCGCCAAAGCCGCCGCCGGTCATCCGCGCACCACCCCGCCCAGCCGCTGCCTGTGCCAACGCCTCAACCAGCGCGTCGATGGGTGGCAAAGTGATCGCGAAATCATCGCGCATCGACGCGTGCGATGCCGCCATCAAAGCAGCAATCGCGCCCCAGTCCTGCGCCGAAACCGCTGCTGCGAATGCGCCAACCCTCGCATTTTCACTTACCACATGCCGGGCGCGCGCGCGGGTGATGGAGTCGAGCGCGGCTGCCCCCACCATCGCCGGGGTTGCATCGCGCAAAGCGTCCACGCCCATCGCGGCGGCAGCGGCCTCACACGCGGCGCGGCGCTCATTATAGGCGCTGTCGACCAGCCCGCGGGTGATGCCCGAATGCACGATCAGCACCGCGACGTCATCGGGCATGGCGACCGGTGTGACGCTGAGGCTGCGGCAGTCGATCATCAGCGCCTTCCCTGCGCGCCCATGTGCTGCGGCGAGCTGATCCATATTGCCGCAGGCGGTGCCGACATACCGGTTCTCGCTCGCCTGCGCGATGAGGGCGATGTCAGTCTCGCCCAGACCAAAGCCGCCAATCGTTGAAAAGGCACCGCCTAGCGCCACGGCCAGCGACGCGGAGGACGACAACCCCGCCCCCTGCGGCACATCGCCTGCCACGGCGAGGTGCATCGGCGGGAGCGTCAACGCCCGGTCGGCAAACACCGCTGCCACCCCGCGCACATGCGCCCGCCAGCCCGGTGCGGCAACGAACGGCGCGCGCGTATCAAACGCATCGGCCTCGCTGAAATCGGCGCTGACGACCGTGCTGAGTCCGTCGCCATGCCCGAACGCGACCGCCGTGCCCCGGTCAATCGCGCACGGGAGGACAAACCCGTCATTATAATCGGTATGCTCGCCGATCAGATTGACGCGGCCCGGCGCATAGGCAACGCCAGAGGGTGCGCCCCAACGCGCGCGATAGGCGGCAATCGCCCGCGCAACGACGCTCATCGCGACACCGCGCGCAGCATGGCGGCGGCGGCTTCCGGCGTCAGGTCGCGCTGCGGCTCGCCCAGCATTTCATAGCCGACCATGAATTTTCGCACGCTCGCCGAACGCAGCAACGGCGGATAGAAATGCGCATGGACCTGCCAGTGATCGCCTGCCTCGCCAAAGGGCGCGCCGTGCCAACCCATTGAATAGGGAAAGCGGGTGCTGAACAGCGCATCATACCGCCCGATCAGCGCGGCGAGCAACGCCGCCAGGCTGTCCCGCTGCGGCCCTGCCAGCGCTGGCAACCGCGCGCAGCCAAAGCGCGGCAGCACCAACGTCTCAAACGGCCACGCCGCCCAATAAGGCACAATCGCCAGCCAGTCGGCATTCGCCTCGACCACGCGCGGACCGTCAGCCTCGCGGGCGGCCAGATCGAACAACAGCGGGCGGCCATGCGCGGTCAAATAGGTGCGCTGCTCGGCATCTTCGGCCGCCGGCTCGTCGGGGACATGCGCCGATGCCCAGATTTGCCCGTGTGGATGCGGGTTTGACGCGCCCATCATCGCACCGCGATTTTCAAAAATCTGCACCCAGCGATATCGCGCACCAAGCTCCGCCGATTGTTCTGCCCAGGTGTCGATGACCGCGCGCACCGCAGGCAGCGGCAATTCCCCCAACCCCCGGCCATGATCGGGCGAGTAACAGATCACCCGGCAGGTCCCCGCCACGGCCTGTGCGGTGAAAAGCGGATCATCGCTCAGCGCGGCACCTTCGCCGGGGAGCATCGCAGCGAAATCATTGTCGAAAACATACGCGCCCGCAAAATCCGGGTTCACCTCGCCACCGACGCGCGCATTGCCAGGGCACAGGTAGCAACCGGGGTCATAGCCGGGCGGCTGTGGCTCGGCTTTGTCCTGCTGCCCCTGCCATGGTCGCGCGAGCCGGTGGGGCGACACAATCACCCAGCGCCCGGTCAGCGCATTGCGCCGCCGGTGCGGTTGGTCGATCGCCGTCATGCCCGTTGCGCGCGGTTGATGAGCGAGGCGCGCCCGCCGCTTAAGCGATTGACGATCAGCGCGGCGGCGACCGAACTCGCCAGCGTCACCACCATGAAGTCGATATAGTGCAGCGTCACCACCCCGCGCGGCTGAAGCACAAAGGTGAACAGACCATAGAGCGCGACGCCCCAGACCACGCCCGCCGTCGCTGCATGGCCCGACACGCCGCGAAACATCAGCCCGACAACAAACGCCGACAGGATGGGCATCGACGACAACCCGTTCAATTGCTGAAGCAAGTTGATAATGCTGGTCGCATTTTCGTAGAGCGGCACCAGCGCGATCGAGCTGATCATGACGACCACCGTTACAATCGCGCTCAGCCGCCAATGGTCGCGCACCCGGCCCACAAACCTTTCGTGGAAATCGACCGCGTAGAGCGCGACGGTCGAATTGAGCACTGCGGCGGTATGTGCGATCACGGCAGCCGCGATCATCGCGGCGAATGCCCCCGAAAGCCAGGGCGGCAAAATCTTTGCCACCAGCAAGCCATAGGCCGAATCGCCGACATTCCCCAGCAGCTTGAACGCCACCACCCCCGGCACAGTGACGATGACCGGGATGATAAGAATGCGCACCACAGCCGCCGCCAGCACACCCTTTTGCGCCTCGCGCACGGTCGGCGCGGTCATCGCTTTCTGGGTGATGTTCTGGTTCGTTGACCAATAGAATATCTGGATAAAAATCATGCCGGTGAACAGCGTGTGAAACGGTATCGGCGAATCCGCCCCCCCGAAAAAGGTCAGCCGTTCGGGCGGAATCCCGCTAAAATCCCAATTGATCGCGGCCAGCGCGAGCAGCACGATCAGCACCGCAATCGCCAGCACACCAAAGCCCGAATAAGTGTCCATCACCGCCACTGCGCGCAGCCCGCCCAGCATGGTATAAGCCGCGCTGATGATTGCGATCATCGCGGCATAAGCGATCAGCGGCACTTCCCCGCCGAACAGCGCGCGCAGGAACAGCCCACCGCTGTAAAGCCCGGCTGGCAGATAAATCAGAATGTTCCCGAACAGGAACAGCGCCGAAATCAGCGTGCGCACGCTCGTGGTATCGCCCGAATAGCGCCGATCGAGCAATTCGGTGACGGTCGTGCAATTATTGCGATAATAAATCGGCACGAAGATGAAGGCGAGAATCAGCAAGCCGACAAAGCCCGAAATCTCCCACCAAGCCAGCAACAGCATCTGATTGCCGTTCATGCCCACCAATTGATCGGTCGACAAATTGGTGAGCGTGATCGAGCCTGCCACAAATAACCAGCTCAATCCGCCACCGGCCAGGAACACGTCCTTTTCGCTGCCGTCATGCCCGGCACCGCGCACTTTCAGCCAAGTCGCCAGCGCAATCAACGCGAGCAGTCCTGCCGCAACCGCCATTTGCAGGCCGCTTCCCGCCATTGCCCCGGCCCCGTTCATCGCGCTCAACTCACTCTCCTGCACAAATTTTAGCGCGACCATAAGCTGTCACGGCTTGCGCGCAAGCAACGCTTGGCCAAAGGGGGCTCGGTGACACGAGAGAAGATGCGCAGTTCAGGGGCCGCCGCCCTGCCCGATTTCGTTCGACTGGATGGCGATGCGGTGACGATCATGGTGACGACCGGCGCGCGCGGCGGGCCGGGCCTGATCCATTTCGGCCCGCGATTGCCCGATGACGAGGATCTGGCGGCGCTTGTCCGGGCAACCGCACCGCTGCGCCACGCGTCACAGCCCAATGTCCCGCAACTGGCGACGCTATGGCCGCAAGCCGGGCGCGGCTATGCCGGGCTGCCCGCGATGACGCTGCGGCGCGGAGACGCGCTGCAGGATTGCGACCTGGTGCTGGTCGAGACGGGAGTGAGCACGGATGCACTAAACCTTGCGCTGGCGGACCCGGTGGCGGGCGTTGCGATTGCGCTCGACTGGCGGATCGGCGCGGGCGATGTGCTGCGCGCGCGTGCCACGCTGACCAACACCGGCGGGGGGCCGCTGGCGGTGGACCGGATCGCGAGCGTTGCGTTGCCGCTCCCCGGCTGGGCGCGCCACCATACGCGCTTTCACGGCCGCTGGGCCGGCGAAATGCGGGCGGAGGCCAGTCCTATCCCCTATGGCCGCAGCGGGGGCACGTCGCGCGGCGGGCGGCCGGGCTTTGGCGGCGGCAATTGGGTGATCGCGCATGAGGCGGATTTCGGTACGGATTACGGGCGCGCGATCGCGCTCCATCTCGCCTGGAGCGGCGACCATGAGCTGGCGATCGAGCGTGATGCGGATGGCGTGGCGGTGCAGATGGCCGTGCGGCTCGACGCGGGCGAAGTGGTGCTCGCACCCGGCGCGCACTTCACCACCCCGGAGGCAGTGATCGCCGTAACGGGTGGCGGACGCAACGGTCTTCGCCGTACACTCCACGCCCATTTGCGCGCCGATGTGCTACCCGGCCGCCGCGACTGGCCGGCGCGGCGCGTGCACCTCAACAGTTGGGAAGCGCTGGGCTTTGACCTTGACGAGGCAAGCCTGATCCGGCTCGTGGCCGATGCCGCCGCGATTGGCGCGGAACGGTTCGTGGTCGATGATGGCTGGTTTGCGGGGCGGCGCGACGACACGACAAGTCTGGGCGATTGGACGCCCGACCCGACTCGCCTTCCCCACGGTCTGGCCCCGGTCATCGCCGCAGCCCATGCGCAGGGCATGGATTTCGGGCTTTGGGTGGAGCCCGAAATGGTCAGCCCGGACAGTGCGCTCTACCGCGCGCATCCCGATTGGTGCCTGCACCGCCCCGGCATGAACCGTCCGACCGAACGGCATCAGCTCGTGCTCAACCTCGCCCGCGCCGACGTGGCCGAGCATGTGTTCGGCGCGCTCGACCGGCTGCTGAGCGGGCACCCGATCGCTTATCTGAAATGGGATCATAATCGCGCGCTCTTTCCCAATGACGGTGCCGGAATGGCGCAGGTCAGTGCGCTCTATGCGCTGATCGACCGGCTGCGCGCGGCGCACCCGGCAGTCGAGATCGAGGCGTGCGCGAGCGGCGGCGGGCGGATCGATTATGCGATGCTGTCGCGTTGCCACCGTGTCTGGCCCAGCGACAATAATGACGCGATCGAGCGGTTACGGATCAACCGCGCCTGGAGCCTGTTCCTTCCCCCCGAAGTGATGGGCAATCATGTCGGCCCCAGCCCCAATCCGATCACCGGGCGCGTGCTGCCGATGGATTTTCGCGCCAAAGTTGCGATGTTTGGACATATGGGGGTAGAGGCGGACCCCGCGGCGATGGCGGCGGCGGAGCGTGACACGCTGGCGGCGCATATCGCGCTTTATAAGGCCTTGCGTCAACGGCTGCACGGCGGCGCGATACACGAGATCACCACCGACGACCCGGCCGTATTCGCGCAAATGGTCGGCGATGCCGACACCGCGCTCGCACTGGTCGCGCGCACCGATTTTGCCGATGAGTATAACGCCGCGCCGATCCGCTTCCCCGGCCTGAACAATGACGCGCGCTACGCGGTCAGCTTCCCGCTGAGCGATCGCCCGCCGCTGAACCTGTCGGGCACCGCGCTGGCGCATGCGGGGCTGGTGCTGCCGCTTGCCCGGCCCGCAACCGCTTTTCTTGTTATTTTTGAACGGATTGCCTGATGCGACTTGGTTGCTGCTATTACCCTGAACATTGGCCAGAGGATTGGTGGGCCGATGATGCGACGCGCATGGCCGAAATGGGCCTGTCGCGGGTGCGGATCGGCGAGTTTGCATGGAGCCGGATCGAGCCGACGCCCGGGCGCTATGACTGGGATTGGCTCGACCGCGCGATTGCGACGCTACATGCAGCAGGGCTTGGAGTCATCCTTGGCACGCCGACCGCGACGCCGCCCAAATGGCTGGTTGATGCCATGCCCGACATGCTGGCGATCGACGCCGATGGCCGCCCACGCCGCTTTGGGTCGCGGCGGCATTACTGCTTTTCCCACGCCGGCTACCGTGCCGAATGCGCGCGCATCGTGGCGGCGCTCGCCGAACGATACGGCAACCACCCGGCGGTCGTCGCGTGGCAGATCGACAATGAATATGGCTGCCACGACACCGCGATCAGCTATTCCGATGCTGCCGCCGCTGGTTTTCGCCGCTGGCTGGCCGAGCGATACGGGACGGTCGAGGCGCTGAACACCGCCTGGGGCAATGTGTTCTGGTCGATGGAATATCGCACCTTTGCCGAGATTGCCCCCCCCCACCTGACCGTGACCGAAGCAAACCCGGCGCACCGCATCGATTGGCGGCGCTTTGCATCGGACGAAGTCGTCAGCTTCAACCGGGTGCAGGTCGATATCGTGCGCGCGGCCTCGCCCGAGCGCGACATTGTCCACAATTTCATGGGATTTTTCACGCAGTTCGATCATCACACCGTGGCGTGCGACCTCGATGTCGCGACCTGGGATAGCTATCCGATCGGGTTTCTTGAAAGTTTCTGGTTCACCCGCGCCGACAAGCTGCGCTTTGCGCGGCAAGGACACCCCGACATCGCCGGCTTTCACCATGATCTTTATCGCGGTGCCGGGCGGGGGCGGTGGTGGGTGATGGAGCAGCAACCCGGCCCGGTGAACTGGGCCGCGTACAACCCCGCGCCGCTCCCCGGCATGGTCCGACTCTGGACGCTGGAGGCGGCCGCGCACGGCGCCGAGCTGCTCAGCTATTTCCGCTGGCGACAAGCACCGTTCGGGCAGGAAGCGCATCACGCCGGCCTCTTGCGGCCCGACCGTGCGGACGATGTCGGCGCGCATGAAGCACGTGCCGCCGCCCATGATCTCGCGACAATCGGCGCGGTGGAGACCGCAACCGCCCCCGTTGCGCTGGTCTTTTCCTATGAGGCAAGCTGGTGGTTTGAGGAGACACCTCAGGGGCGCGATTGCCGATACATTGAGCTGGCCTTTGAATGGTATAGCGCGTTGCGCAAACTCGGGCTGAATGTCGATATCGTGCCGCCCGACGCGGCGCTTGACGACTATGCGATGGTCGTCGTCCCCAGCCTGCCGATGCTTGATGAAGCGCTCGCGGACCGGGTGGCAGCGCTTGGCGTGCCGGTAATGCTGGGGCCGCGCACCGGCAGCCGCACCCATGCTGGCCAGATCCCGCCATCGCTTCCCCCCGGCCCGGTGCAGCGCCATCTGCCCATCAAGATCACTCGCGTCGAAAGCCTGCGCGATGGGCTGGAACTGGCGGGCGACGGGTTTGTCATCCGCCGCTGGTTCGAAACGGTCGAGACAGCGGTGGCAGCGGAGGAAGTGCTGAGCGACGGGCGTGGAATTGTGTTTCGCTATGGCAATTTGCGCTATATCGCGGGATGGCCCGACACGGCGCTGCTTGCGCGATTGTTCGCGCGGATGGCGAACGAAGCCGGAATTGCGACCACGCCGCTGCCCGGCGATCTGCGGTTACGGCGTGCGGGCGACCTTATCTTCGCGTTCAACTATGGGCTAGAACCCGTTGAGACTGAAACGCTTTCGTTCGGCAAGCCGATCATCGGCGACCCGATTTGCCCGCCCGCGGGCGTCGTGGTTTGGCGGGGCTAAGCAGGATCGCAGCTTGATTGTCGCGCCGCTTTGGGGGCAAGGACGGACGGTGTTCAGCGCCCTCGTGCTGGCCGGAAAGAAGTCAGAGTGACGATCGACAAACGCTATATTTCGGCCAACGACCTGCTCGCCGATTCATTCCGGCTGGGGCTGGCGGTGCTCGACAGCGGCTGGGCGCCGACGCACCTGGTTGGCATCTGGCGCGGCGGTGCGCCGGTCGGCATCGCGGTGCAGGAACTGCTCGCCTATCACGGGGTTGAGTGCGATCATATCGCGGTTCGCACATCGTCCTATACCGGCATTGACCAACAGGACACGCAGGTGCGGGTGTTCGCGCTCGGCTATCTCATTGACACACTTGGTCCTGACGACCGGCTGCTGGTGATCGACGATGTATTCGACAGCGGGCGCAGCATTGACGCTTTCCTGCGCGAGCTGAGCGCTCGGTGCCGCCACAACATGCCGCGCGACGTGCGCATCGCGACCGTTTATTACAAACCTGCGCGCAATCAAACCAAACTGACTCCCGATTATTTCATGCACAAGACCGACCAATGGCTGGTTTTCCCCCACGAGATCAGCGGGCTGAGCATCGAAGAGATCCGCCGTCACAAGCGGGAAGCCGCAATCATCCTGCGCGAGGAGGACAGCCTATGACCGATTTTGCCAGCCCTGCGGACCGCGCGGCGTTCATCGCGGGCCTGCCCAAGGCCGAGCTCCACCTCCATATCGAGGGATCGCTTGAGCCGGAGCTCATGTTCGCGCTCGCCAAGCGCAATGGCGTCACCATTCCCTTTGCCTCGGTGGAGGCGGTGCGCGCGGCCTATGCTTTTTCCAACCTACAGGATTTTCTGGACATTTATTATCAGGGGATGGCCGTCCTACTGACCGAGCAGGATTTTTTCGACCTGACCGCCGCTTACCTTGCCCGCGCGCATCAAGACGGGGTACGCCATGTCGAAATTTTCTTTGATCCCCAGGGACATACCGAACGCGGCGTCGCATTTGACACCGTCATTAGCGGCATCACGCGCGCGCTTGACGATGGGATGGCGCGGTTCGGCATCACGTCAAAGCTCATCCTGTGCTTCCTGCGGCACCTGAGCGAGGAAGCGGCGGAGGCGACACTCGATCAGGCGCTGCCGTATCTGGCGCGCCTCACCGGGGTTGGGCTCGATTCATCGGAGGCCGGGCACCCCCCGGCCAAGTTCGCGCGCGTCTTTGCCCGCGCGCGGTCGCTCGGGCTGAAGCTGGTCGCGCATGCGGGTGAGGAGGGGCCGCCGGCCTATGTCCATGAAGCGCTCGACGTTCTCGGCGTGGACCGGATCGACCATGGCAATCGCGCGCTGGAGGATGCAGCGCTGGTCGCGCGGCTCGCCGCGTCAGGCATGTGCCTGACGGTATGCCCGCTGTCCAACGTCAAGCTGTGCGTGGTCGGCGACATCGCCGCGCATCCGTTGCGGGTCATGCTGGACGCAGGGCTGGCGGCGACGGTCAATTCGGACGATCCAGCCTATTTCGGCGGCTATGTGAACGCCAATTTCACGGCGGTTGCCGATGCGCTCGACCTATCGCGCGCGCAGCTGACGCAATTGGCCCGCAACAGCTTTACCGGATCTTTCCTGAACGCCGACGAACAGGCACCGCACCTCGCCGCTATTGATCGTTACACAGGCTGATCGTCAGCGCCCAACCGAGCTATAGGTGAAGCCTGCGCGTGCGGCATCGGCGATGGGGTAAATGTTGCGCAAATCGACCATCACCGGGGCGGCCATGGCACTCGCCAGCCGTTTCAGGTCGAGTGCACGGAAAATATCCCATTCCGTAACAATAACGACCGCATCGGCCCCTTGCGCTGCTTCATAAGCATCATCGGCGAGATCAATTTCAGGCATCAGCGCCTTTGCGGCCGCCATCCCCTCTGGGTCATAAGCGCGGATCCGCGCACCTGCATCCAACAAGCTTTGCACAATCGCCAGACTGGGCGCGTCGCGCATGTCGTCGGTATTGGGCTTGAAGGTGAGGCCAAGCAACGCGACCGTCTTGCCCTGCGCCTCCCCCCCCAGCGCGTTGATAACCTTGCGCCCCATCGCGCGTTTGCGGCTGTCATTCACTTTAACGACCGCTTCGACGATACGCACCGGGCTGTCATGATCCTCGGCAGTTTTTAACAGCGCAAGCGTGTCCTTGGGAAAGCACGACCCGCCATAGCCCGGCCCGGCATG
>DHHS01000126.1:28644-28801 GCA_002403415.1 Sphingomonas sp. UBA4766
CGCCATAGCCCGGCCCGGCATGAAGAAATTTCGACCCGATCCGGTTGTCGAGACCAATGCCGCGCGACACATCCTGCACATTGGCGCCCACGGCCTCGCACAAATCGGCGATTTCGTTGATGAAGGTGATCTTGGTCGCCAGAAACGCATTGGCCGC
>DHHS01000126.1:29112-30426 GCA_002403415.1 Sphingomonas sp. UBA4766
CATTGGCCGCATATTTGATGAGTTCGGCCGTGCGGCGGCCGGTGAATAATATCGGGCTTTCGTTCAAAAAGAGCGGCCGATAGATTTCGCGCATCACCACTTGCGCCTGCGGATCATCGGTGCCGATCACGATCCGGTCGGGCCGTTTGAAATCACCGATTGCTGCCCCTTCGCGCAAGAATTCGGGGTTGGAAACAACGGCCACCGCAATCTGAGGCCGCACTTCGCGCAAAATCGCCTCCACCTTGTCGCCGGTGCCCACCGGCACGGTCGATTTGGTCACCACCACCGTCGGGCCCGTGATGGCGGCGGCGATTTCACGGGTGGCGGCAAAGACATAAGTCAGATCCGCATGACCATCCCCGCGCCGTGACGGGGTACCCACCGCAATGAAAATCGCGTCAGCACTTGCCACCGCTTCGGTCAAATCGGTGGTGAAGGTCAGCCGCCCGGCCGCCACATTGGCCGCCACCAGCCCGTCAAGCCCCGGCTCGTAAATCGGCATCCGCCCGGCCTTAAGCGCCTCGATCTTGGTTGCGTCCTTGTCCACACAAATCACGTCATGACCAAAATCGGAAAAGCAGGCCCCCGAAACAAGCCCGACATAGCCCGAACCGATCATCGTAATCCGCATGCAACACCCTTAAACTTGCGCTATCGAGCCCCCCTCTACCGCAATCGCGCCTGATTGCCAGCACCCCGCCGGGCGCGCCGATCAGAAGAACAGCTTGCGCACCGTCACCCGCACTGCCCGGCCCAGCGGATCGATATAGCCCGGCTGATAAGCGATCGGCGTAACCCCGGTCTGGTCGGTCACGCGCTGACGCTGATTGAACAGATTATCGGCGGCGATAACCACACGCATACCGCGCATCCAGGGATATTTCTTGAGCAGTTCAAGCCGCTGGGTCAGATCAGCGAACAGCCGCAGATTGACCGTGCCAATGCTGCCAAAGTTGAGCGTTTCGCCCGCCCCGCCCAGGCTGCCGTTGACCCGCGTCGCGCTTTGCCAATTGGCCGACAGGCGCACGCCAAGGCCATTATTGTTATAGCCTGCCTGTATTTCCAGCTCGTGGCGCGGCGCGCCGGGGCCATTGCTGACCGTATCGCCGCTTAGCAAATCGAGCACGGGACCAGCCGCCCCCACCCGCACCTGTTCGGTCAGCCGCCAGTTGTGGAACACCGCAAAACTGAGCCGCCCGCCCAATTGCGCGGCCCCGCCACCACCGCCACCGCCAAAGCCGCCGGGGCGTCCCTGACCCTGAGGCGCGCCCGCACCGGGTGCGCGTGGGGCACCCCCGGCTTGGCCCCCAC
>DHHS01000125.1 GCA_002403415.1 Sphingomonas sp. UBA4766
ACGGCACGCTGGCGGTGGGCGCGACTGTCGCGCAGGCGTTTCTGCGGCTCTATTTCCTTGAGCGCGCGTGCGAGGCGCAGGTGCATATGCTGGCTGCGGGGCGGAATGGCCTCCACAACCCACCGCAGGGGGTGGAAGGCAAGGTCGAGGAACAATCGAGCGGCGCCGGGATGGCCATGCTCGCGCAAGGGCTGGCATGGCCCGCGCTGCTGCGCAAGTTGGACCGGCATAATCCGGGCTATGCGGAGTAGGGGTCTGGGCTCTCCACACCGACAGCCGTCACCCCGGCCCTGTGCCGGGGTCCACGGTGCGGCAAGCGAGCCGGGTTGAGTGGATAGCGTGCCGCTTGATGCCCGGTAGGCCCCGGCACAAGGCCGGGGTGACGACTGATTTGGGGCTGTTATCAGTCGTTACCGGGCCGCTCAGCATTTGCGGGAAAACAGACTTTAAGCAAATAATCCTGCTTGGTGGATCAAGAGTTCCGCAGAGGGATTAGCGACATCCACATAATATCTAAGGGATTTTCGATCTCGGCCTTCGCCATCGCTTCACCGATCGCGGCGCGAACTTGAACGGGATACTCACACGGTCCGATGATGATGCGATTGAGCATGGTTTTAGGGGCGACCCCGGTGATGTGCTTCTCGGGATTATCTATCAGATGCAGCTTCATCAAGTGTTGCGGGACGCCGCCAACAATTTCAACAGCCGGTTCAATCCATTCTGAATCGCCTTCAAATACCGGGGAATAGAAGACTCGCCACTCGCGCTCCTCAGCGAAACCGGGATGCTTTGTGCACAATGCGAACGAGCGAAATACCCAAAACAGAATATTTCGCATGGCTTCGGGACCCAGTGCCTTGAGCTTCTCCTCGCAGGTAACCACTGCGCTTGCCCAGCGCTGAAACCATTCGGTGAACTGCCTCATATCCTTGTAGATTACGGGGGACGAAAAGACGCGCATTTGGTCGGTCTCGGACACGAACGCCGTATTGTTCAAAACCATCGCTACGCCAGAGCGTCCGCCGTAGGCTCGCCACATCGAAAGACGACCATACTCGTCCTCGTCATCGTCGTGCTCCGACAGCGACACAATGTATGACGCGCGACGTAACTCTTCGGCGTGGCCATCGAAAAGTTCGGCTAATTCGTCCCGCAATCCTTCCTTAATGCGATTGAGCATCGCTTGTAGCGCTAGGCCGGCCTCAGACGCCCACGACCCCTGCAAACAGCTTATGCCATGCTGGATCTCCGAAAAGTCATTCATCATTTGGGCATTGCGCAACCAAATTTGGCGACTGGAGATGATTTTGTAAGCAGCCTCGGCGCTCGTGTAGTGAACAAGGCGCTTTCCCTCTAAAACGGAGGCACGCGCCTCCAATATGTGCGGGAAAAATAGTTTAGAAATTTCATCTTGTGTCAAAGCCGCATCCTCTGAGCTTGTAAGGTCGCAAGTCAGTCCAACAGGCTTTTTATTTTACCGCCTTTAAGGCACCAGCACCACCCGCCCGACCGCCTGCCGACTCTCGATATAGGCATGCGCTTCCGCCGCTTCCGACAGCGCAAACCGCCGGTCGATTACCACCTCAAGTTTGCCCGCCGCGACATCGTCGATCAGGCCCTGGATCATGTCGTGCACCCGGTCGGTCATGATTTCGGCACCCAGGAACACGCCGCTCAAGCTGCGGTTGCCGCCCATTAGCGAGGCGACGTCGACTTTCATGGCTTCGCGGCCCGCTGCTCCCACCATCGACAGCCGCCCGCGATAGGCGAGCGCGTCAATCGAGCCTTGGAGCGTCGTCCCGCCGACGGGATCGACCACCACGTCCGCGCCCTTGCCGCCGGTCAGTCGCCGCACTTCGGACGCCACCTCGTCGCGCTTGTAGTTGATGCCGTGGTCGAGGCCGTAAGCCTTGAGCCGATCCAGCCGCTCGTCACTTGAAGCGGTTGCGATCACCATGGCGCCCGCCTGCTTTGCCAGCTGGATCGCGGCGATGCCGACGCCGCTGGCGCCTGCCTGAATGAGTGCGGTCTCACCCGCCTTCAGCCCACCGCGCCCGAACAGACATTCATGCGCCGTCCCGAACGCGACGGGCACAACGGCGGCCTTTGCCGAGTCGAGTCCTGCCGGGATCGGCCAGCAATTGCGCGCGGGGACCGGGCGGAGCTCGGCATGGGAGCCGAACGCATCGACGGTCGCGACCCGCATCCCGACCTTCAGATGGGTCACTTCGGCGCCGACCTCGATGATCTCGCCTGCGGCTTGATAGCCGACGATGTGCGGCGTGGTGACGAGCGGGCCGCGCCAGCGGTTAAGGGTGTCGCCTCCCTCAATACTGACTGCCTCGACGCGGATGATAACGCCCTTTGGGTGGCAGACAGGATCAGGGACATCTTCATACACCAGCACGCTGGGGTCGCCGTTGCTGTAATAGACCGCTGCCTTCATTGTCCCGCTCCCGTTTTTGGTTGTCCGCATCTGCGCCGGTTTGGCGCGTGGAGGCAAGCGTCAGCCGTCGATCTGCGAGGCCAGATCGGCAATGTCGGTTGCCGACCAGTCCCAATCTTGCGCCATGTGCGCATCGGGGGCAGCAGCACCGCCATATTCCATCGGTCGTGCGACAAACGCCGTCTTGAGTCCTGCGGCGCGCGCCGCGGCCAGATCGCTATGATGTGCGGCAACCAAGCATAGCTCATCCGGCGCAATCCCCAATATGTTGGCGGTGCCCAGATACGCGCCCGGCACCGGCTTGTAGAGGCCCGTCGCCTCCGCCCCCAGCACGGCGTCCCACACGATCCCGGCACGCCGCGCCATCGCCATGGTGAGCGCGATATTGCCGTTCGACAGCGTGACAATCGGGAATCGCGCCCTGATCCGCGCGAGTCCCGCCACTGCATCGGGCCAAGGATCGAGCCGCCGCCACCCGAACGCCAGATCGGCGCGGGTCGCTTCATCCGCCTCGATGCCCAGCGCGGCGAGCAGATCATCCAGCGTTTCGCGGTTCAGCACGTCGAGCCGGGTATAAGGCCGCGCCCCATTGCGGCACGCCTGCATCGCGGGTTGATAGCGTGCGCGCCACTGATCGGCGAAGGCATAGGGGTCGATACCGGTGCCGTTGAGCAGCGGGGCGACTTCGCGTGCGATGCTCGTGCGCCAATCGACGACCGTGCCAAACACGTCGAATGCAAAGACTTTTGCTTTCATGGCGCGCATCTTACCGCTTTGGCTTTGCAGCGCCAGCGCGGCGTGGCATGGGCGCGGTCATGAACTTTGCGATCCCCGGCTTTGACCTGAACGGTTTCGTCGTAGCGACGCTGGCCGAGGATTTGGGCGCGGGCGGCGACATTACCTCGGCAGCGGTGATTCCGGGGGACGCGCGCTTTGCCGGCGTGATGGACAGCCGCGACCCGATTGTCGTTGCCGGTCTGCCGATTGCGGCGGCGTTTTTCCGCGCGCTCGACCCAGAGGTGCGGATCGACACGCTGGTGGAGGAGGGCGCGCAGGTGGCGGCGGGCACCGACTTGATGCGGATTGAGGGGCGCGCGCGGGCGATGCTGACGGCGGAACGGTCGGCGCTCAATACGGTGCAGCATTTGTCAGGCATCGCCACGATGACGCGCACCTATGCCACGGCGATCGCAGGCACGGGCGCGACCTTGCTCGATACGCGCAAGACGGTGCCGGGTATGCGGCTGCTCGGCAAATATGCAACGCGGATGGGCGGGGCGACCAACCATCGTATGGGTCTGTGGGATGCAGCGATGATCAAGGATAATCACGTTGCGGTGGCGGGTTCAGTGGACGAAGCGGTTGCCCGTGCGGTCGCGGCCGGGATCGAGCGGATCATCGTCGAAGTCGATCGGTTGGACCAGATTGCGCCCGCGCTCGCCGCCGGGGCCACTCATTTGCTGCTCGACAATATGCCGCCGCCGATGCTGTGCGAGGCGGTCGCGTTGGTCGCGGGGCGTGTTCCGACCGAGGCATCGGGCGGGGTCCGGCTCGACACGATCCGGGCAATTGCCGAGACGGGTGTGACCTTCATCAGCGTGGGCCGATTGACACAGTCGGCGCCCGCCGCCGACATCGGGCTGGACTTCGCCGCCATCTGACGCAGCGGCTTGAGGCTGTGGCGCTTCCCGCTATGATGCGCCAAAATAGGGGTTAAGTAGATGGAACGTCCTGCGTCGATCATACGGTTTGAGCGATTTTACGTGGGTCATATCTGTATCGGCTTGGCCGGATCGCTGGTTGCCTTGTTTGGCCCGGAAAGCGCGGCGCGGGTGCAGGCGACCGAGGCGGTTGGACCGTGGCTGATCCCCGCTGTGCTGGGCCTCGCGGTAGTGACGCAAGTCGCGCTGTGGTATTTGATCGCGCGCCGCGCATCGGCGGTTGCCAAATGGGTGCTGGTGGCGTTCACGGCGGTCAACATTATTGGGCTCGCGTTCCTGATGTTCGGCTTTGCCACGGGCATTGGCGCTGAAGCCCGCAGTGCGGCGGGCAGCGCGGCCAGTGTCATTGCCTCTGCCCTGCTGCTTGTGGCGGTCGCGCACCTGTTCCGCTCGGATGTTAAGGTCTGGTTTGGCGAGGGTCGGACCGTCGCATGATTCGCGCAGCGCTGGCGCTGATCGTTGGGGCAATCCCCGCCATCGCGCAGGCGCAAGCCTATCGCTGTGCGGTGCCCCAGAAAGTGCCGCGTCCCCGCGCCGATGGCCCGAGCGCGTCGCAGCCCAAGCGCGTGCTGCCGATTGGCGGCTATACCCTCGCGCTGACCTGGGCCGCGCAATTTTGCCATGAGAATGGTCGCGAAGCGGGGGCGGCGTTTGAATGCGGGCGCGGCAATCGCTTTGGCTTCACGCTCCACGGGCTGTGGCCCGATGGGGAGGGGGCGAGCTGGCCGCAATATTGCCGCGCGACGGGCATTGTTCCGCCGGCGGTCATCCGGCGTCAACTTTGCGCAACACCCTCGGCACAGCTTATCCAGCATGAATGGGCCAAGCACGGCACCTGCATGAGCGCCATGCCGGATGCGTATTTTGCCGTCGCCACCCGGCTTTATGGCGACTTGCGCTATCCCGACATGGGGGCATTGTCGCGCCGTCGGGCGCTGACGGCGGGCGATGTCGCGCGCGCGCTCGCCGCCGCCAATCCCGGCATTGCCCCCGGCATGATGCGGATCACCGCCAACCGCCAGGGCTGGCTCGAGGAGGTTTGGCTCTGCCTCGACAAGCGGCTGCGTTATGCGACGTGCCCGGCGCATCAAGGCGGGCTGGCCGTCGACACGCCGATCAAGGTTTGGCGCGGGGGCCTTCGTCGATAATCGCGCTGGCGGGGTGGTGCCGGTCAAGGTGCCGCTTGATGATCTTCAGATTGCGCGTGTTCGACCGAAAGAAGTAATCGGGGATCGCACCCACCCACGGGATGAGGCCAAGCCCGAAATCAATGCCGACATTGCCGATCATGCGTGCCATTTGCCCGCGCGTCATGCCCAGATTGCGCGCCTCCCACAGCATATAGGCGCCCATTATCGCGCCTGCCGCGCTGCCCGCCGCCGGGATGAGGTCGAACATCACATCGAGCCCGATCCTGCGGTTGATGCCGGGAATGGTCACCAGCCCTTCGAGCAGATGTTCAAGCATGGTCAGCCGTTGCCGCACCGATGCGGGGTCCGCGGCCAGCGAAATCGCCGGAATCGGGCGGGGCCGGGGCTTGTCGGCCATCATGGCGTCTCGCGACGGAGCCGGTTAAGCGGGTGCCACGCGCGGCTGTTCGGCTGCCATTGCCGCAGCCGCAGCGCCACGAGATGCCAGCGCAGCGGCCGCGCGATCGCGATATAGGCACCATCTTCGGCAAGGGCGAGATCGGCTTCTGCAATGTGCTGCGCGCGTTCGCTGAGCGTGGTTGCGGTTTGCGCGGCGGTGATTTTCGCCCGCGCCTCGGCGCTGCACGGCTGGCACGCTGTCTCCAGATACCATAGCGCGCTGTCGAACGGCGCCACCGCGTCGATGAGCCGCAGATCGGCGGCATCGCGCGCGCCCACGCGCACCGGCTCAGCCCCGACGGATTGGAGTGCGGCACCGACAAAGCCGAACAGGATCGTCGCGCCCGGCCCCTTGGGCAGGGCAATGCGCAGTCGCGGCGCGCTGCCCTGCTCGGTGTGCCACTTCGCGATCCGCGCGCGCGCGCCCTCTCGCCGTTCGTCGGGCGAAAGCGCGAGCCAGCCGGGGCGGGTGGGCAGCGTCGCTGAATCGAGTTGAGCCGGGAGCAACTGCGCATCCTCCGTCCAGCCCTGCGCATATGCTGCGACAAGCGCGGCGCGATCAATCGCCTGCGCAATCGCCAGCCGGTTTTGTGCGTCCGCCAGAAATCCTTCGCGATTGACCACCGCTAGCCCGAACAAGCCCGCGGCCGGGTCGGTGCGCAAATTGGCTGGCGCGATCTGCTGGCCAGTTACCAAGGGCCAGTCCACGAAACTGCCGCCCGTCACCAGGTCTGATTCGCGCGCCAGAAAACGCAGGATCGCCCGCGATGCGCGTTCGCCATATAGCTGGACCGACTGTTCGGGGCTGGGCTCCTCGGCATCTTCCGCGACGCGCGCGGGGTCGAAGGCGGGACGCAGCATCACCCAGCGCGGGCGCCGTTCGATCAGGCGAAACGGCCCGGTGCCTGAAGGTGGCTTGGTCTTGAACACCGCCAGTTCGGGCTGCGCGAACAGCTTGAGCAAGTCGGGACGCGGCGCTGTCAACCGGATTTCGATGACGTGCGGCGTCATTTCGACGATTTCGTCAATCGCCGCGAGATACGGGCTGAGCGCGCTGCGACTGCCCACAGAGAGATGACGGCGCAGGGCGTTTACCACATCGGCAGCGACAATCCGCTTACCGTCGCTCCATTCGGCATCGCGAAGCCGAAAGATATAGCTGCGCCCCTCGTCGAGCACGGTCCAGCGCTCCGCCAGCCCCGGCGTGATCTGACCATTGGCATCAAAGCGCACCAGCCCCTGCGCAACCGAATCGAGCAACAGCCGGGACGACGTCTCGGCCCGGCCGCGCGCGGGATCGACCAGCACCGGCGCGCTCCCGATCGCGCTGACGACAACCGGCCCTTCATCGCGCCGCCGCTCACACCCGCCCAGTGCGAGCGCGGTGGCCGCGATCAACGCAAGGGACGGGAATCGGCGCATCTGCCCCTTGTGCCATGCGGGCGCCGATCGGGCTATGGTGCGGACGGCGGGACTTGAACCCGCATTTCCATAGGGAAGACAGATTTTAAGTCTGTTGCGTATACCAATTTCGCCACGTCCGCGCACGCGCTACTGCAAGCGCAGCCACGCGGCGCCGTCAAGCGCGACTTCGCACTTGCCCTACATGTTCAGGCGCGCGCGAATTTCCTTGCCCGGTTTGAAATAGGGAACGCGCTTGGCATCTACATCGACCAGTTCGCCGGTCCGCGGGTTGCGCCCGGTGCGGGCATCGCGCGCGCGCGTGCTGAATGCGCCAAACCCGCGCAGCTCCACGCGACCATTGGCGGCAAGCTGTGCCGTGATTTCATCAAAAAAAGTTGAAACGATCGATTCAATATCCTTGATCGTCATGTCTGGATTATCGGTAACCAGTTGTTGCACCAGCTCGGAACGGATCATGCGTGCCTCCCATTGGGCATTACTGTGGCTCCGTTACCTTTTGAGCAATGCCCACCCCCGATAACGGTGTCACAAACTAAACGGTTTGTAATCTACGCTATTGACACAAGCAAAGGCATAAATGGGACGATAGCGCACCATCGTCCCATTTTGGTGACCCATTTTGGGCTGTCAGTTCTTGTCGATGTTGCGGGCCTTGAGCGCTTCGCCAAGGATGTCGCCCAGCGACGCACCCGAATCCGACGACCCATATTGGGCAACCGCTTCCTTTTCCTCGGCAATCTGCATTGCCTTGATCGAGAAGGTCGGCTTTTTCGAGCGATCGAAGCCAGTGACGAGCGCGTCGAACTTTTGCCCGACCTGAAAGCGTTCCGGCCGCTGTTCGTCGCGGTCACGGCCAAGGTCGGTGCGCTTCAGGAAGCCGGTCACGCCGCTTTCGCCCACCTGAACCTCAAGTCCGGCGTCGCGCACTTCGAGCACGGTGACGGTAACAATTGCGTTCTTGGCAAGCCGCGCACCATCGCCGCCTACTGCCGCCGTTGCCGCGCCGGCCACCGGGCCGCCACGTTCGAGTTGCTTCATGCCGAGCGAAATCCGCTCCTTTTCGGCGTCAATGTCGAGCACGACAGCCTTCACCATCTCACCCTTGCTGTGCAGGTTGAGCGCGTCCTCACCCGAAATGCCCCAAGCGATGTCGGACATGTGCACCATGCCGTCGACGTCATTGTCGAGGCCGATGAACAGGCCGAACTCGGTCGCGTTCTTGACTTCGCCTTCAACCGTCGAGCCAACCGGATGCGCCTGCGCGAACGCTTCCCACGGATTGACCTGCGCCTGCTTCAGGCCCAGCGAGATGCGGCGTTTTTCGGAATCGACCTCAAGCACGATGACATCGACTTCCTGGCTAGTCGACACGATCTTGCCGGGGTGAACATTCTTCTTGGTCCAGCTCATTTCGGAGACGTGGACAAGGCCCTCAATCCCGGCTTCCAGCTCAACAAACGCGCCATACTCGGTGATGTTGGTGACCCGGCC
>DHHS01000140.1 GCA_002403415.1 Sphingomonas sp. UBA4766
TCGATTCCCTTCACCCGCTCCAATTCCCGGTCCATCGCCATCCCTATGCGTCTCGACAACTCCCTAAAATCCAAGGTATTCAGCGGAAATTGTGCCGCAAGCGTTCACTCGTTTCCGAATTCAGCCGGCGGCGAGCGGGGGTACGGCTGGGGGTTCTAGCCAAAGCAGCCAACTCAATACCCCCACGCTTGGGGGTATCGCGGGGCGCAGGCCCCGGAAAGGCTGGATGCTACCATGGCGCTGACTGACGTTGCGATCCGCAAGGCGAAGCCCGGTCCTAAGCCGGTTAAGCTCTCCGATGGTGGCGGAATGCATTTGCTGGTGACCTCGGCCGGGGGAAAGCTTTGGCGGCTGAAATACCGAATCGATCGGCGTGAAAAGCTGCTGGCGATTGGGGCCTACCCTGAAATCAATTTGGGCGAGGCGCGCCGCCGCCGCGAGGAAGCCCGCGAGATGATCGCCCTAAGCAAAGATGCGATCGAGCGCGCGCTGGCGCATGGGGATAGCGACAAGGTGCGCGCAGCCTATCATCGCGGTGCACATTGGGACGAACGGGTGGCGATGGCGCAATGGTGGAGCGATCATCTGGACCAGCTGCGCAAGGGCGGGGACGTGGTGCGGATGTCCAACCGGACTTCGCGATAGGTCATGACGAACTCCCGAAAACTGATGGTGATCGGCGAGCAGATCGAACAGGACAATCAGGTGCGATTTGCCTTGGCGAACTGCCAAGCTCACTAGCGAAAACTACCAAAGGACGGCGGGTTATTGAATCTCAGCGAATGGGTCGGCCGTTGAATAGCAGGTTCTGCGCTGCGAGAAGCTGGCATCTGCCAATCTATTCGCCTCTCACCGATGGCCGGTCCCGGCCCAGACTAAGTCGTTCACGATCGCCAAAATGGACATCTGGTTCCCCCTAGAAGCCGACTTACAGCTTTCGGGGACGAGCCACGCTCCCGCTTATAGCTGTACCTCGGTGGAAACCAGAAGGGCGGCAATGCTCGTCGTCGGCGGAGTTTGCCGGGGCGCGAGGAGTTGCCGCTCGGTCGTCTGTCCTAGCGTACAAGGCAAATTCCATGACGCTTCCCAAGCGCTGGTATACAACAATGCCATGGCTTCCCCTTCGATCACCCCCGAAGATCACGCGCTGCCGATGCACTATCCGGGCTTTGTCTTTCGGACATTGCGCGGTGATGGGATCGCTGCCGAGGCCTTGCTGGATGGCACGCAATTGACCGAGAGCCTGCTGTGCGACCCCGACTATCGCTGCGATTTCGCCCGGCTTCGCCGGTTTTACCGCAACGCCATCGAACACTCCGGCGACCCCCATGTCGGTATCAGGCTGGCGCGGCGGTTTCGTGCTGCCTTTGTGGGTCTGCCGTTCCTGACCGCCGCCAAGGCGGCCTCCTTCGAGGATGCGCTGGCGACGCTGGGCCGGCTGCTGGCACTGACCTTCCCCGCGCTGACCTTGGAAGGACCCCGAGCCCCCACGACCGGAAATGCCGGCGAATGCGCCGTTCGCATCCATCCGAAGTGGCCACTCGGGGACATCGCCTATTTCGGCACCAGCAGCGCGCTGGTGGTGTGCGACGGGTTGTTCCGTGAGCTCTTGCAGGTGCAGCAGATCACTCTGCGGGCCGAGATCGCGATGGCAAAGCCCGAAGGTTGGGACGCGGTCGCGCCCGAGCTTGGCTTTCCCGTCCGGTTCGGTGCGGCGCATAACAGTCTGATCTTTCCGTCAGCCGTGCTGGCGGCGCCGCTTCCCACGAGCGATCCGATCAATCACCGGCAATTGCTCCAGGTTTGCGATCAGCTCGCGAGGCCGAGAGCACCCGCCGACGCGCCGGTCCAACAGGTCCTGGCCTTCCTCGATGACAGTCGCAATCTCTCGGTGCCTTTCGCGCAGGCGGCGGACCGTCTGGGCTATTCCGAGCGGAGCCTGCGCCGCCAGCTGGCGCGCAGCGGCACAACCTACCGGGAACTCGTGCGGCTGGTGCGCGAGCGCGCGGCGCGTGAGCGCCTGAAGAACCCGGCCCTACCGGTTCAGGCCATCGCCTTCGAACTGGGCTTCGACACCCCGTCCAACTTTGCCCGCAGCTTCAAGGAATGGACCGGCGAGACGCCGAGCGAGTATCGAGCGCGGCAGGCGCGGGGCGGCGCAGATGGTCAAAACTGAATAGTCTTTGGCCGACGCTGAACTTCAGATTTCCGCCCGATCCTTCATAATCCACTCCTCAGATCGCGGCTGGCGCTTGGCGACGATGCCGGGGCGCCGCCGCTCGAAACGGCATGCAAGGGGAAGCCCGTGAAGAAAGCCATTCGTCTTGCCACCATTCTTGTCGCGGTCACGCTGAGCAGCGCCCCTATCGCCGCGCAAGACAAGCGTCCGAACATCCTCGTCGTCCTGTTCGATGATGTCGGCTTCATGGATTTTGGCGCTTACGGCAGCGATTCGCGCACGCCCACGATCGATGGGTTGGCGCGCCGGGGCACGATGTTGTCGCGCTACTACACCTCCCCGTTCTGCGGGCCGAGCCGGGCGATGCTGATGACCGGGATGGACAACCACCAGACCGGCATGGGCACGCTGGTGGAGACGCTGTCACCGGAGATGGAAGGCAAGCCCGGCTATGCGATGGTGTGGCAGCGCGAGCAGGCCACCATCGCCAGCCTGCTCCGCGCGGCGGGGTATCAGACCTTTGTCACCGGCAAGTGGGGCATCGGTGAGACCGGCGCCAACCTGCCTAACGCCTTTGGCTTTGATCGCTCCTACGTGATGGATGCCACCGGCGGGAGCAATTACGACACCAAGCCCTATCTGCCCGGCTACCACGCGGTGGACTGGTTCGAGGATGGCAAGCCGATCACCTTGCCCAAGGATTTCTACTCCTCGCGCAATCTGGTCGACAAGATGATCGGCTATATCGATCAGGGCGACGCGGCCAAGCCGTTCTTTGCCTTCCTGTCCTTGCAGGCGGTGCATATCCCGGTGCAGGCGCCAGCGTCCTTCATTAACGCCTATGACGGCGTGTTCGACAAGGGCTGGGACGCGATGCGGGCCGAGCGTCACCAGCGCGCGATCAAGCTCGGGTTGGTGCCCGCAACGACCAAGCTTGCGCCGCCAACCTCGACCCATCGCCCGTGGGGCAGTCTATCTGCCGAAGAACAGGCGCTGGCGGCGCGCGAGATGCAGGTCAATGCCGGGATGATGACGGCGGCCGATTTCCATATCGGCCGCTTGCTCGATCACCTTGCCAAGGCCGGCAAGCTTGACAACACGATCGTCGTGATCACCTCGGACAACGGCGCGGAATCCGCGCGGACCAACTTGCCGGGGCTCGCCAATCTGGCACTGGACGGGATCAAGCTCATCGAAGGCTTCGATACCTCGCCCGAAAACCTCGGCCAACCCGGCAGCCTGACGGCAATCGGGCCGGAATGGGCGACGGTCTCCTCGGCCCCGTTCAATCTCTACAAGTTCTACGCCAGCGAAGGGGGCTTGCGCGTGCCGATGGTCGTGGCCGGGCCGGGGATCGCACCGCAGGGTCTGGCTAAAGCACCGATGCATGTGACCGATCTTGCGCCAACGCTGCTCGATGCCGCCGACGTCGAATATGATCCTGCACAATTTTATGGCCGCAGCGCCTTGGGCATGCTGTCGGGCAAGGCGGACGCGACCTATGGGCCGGAGGACAGCTTCGCCTTCGAAGTCAGCGGCAATGCCGCTCTCTATCGCGGCCAATGGAAGATCGCCCGCAACTTCCCGCCGGGCGGCGATGCGGAGTGGCGCCTGCATGACCTGTCGGTCGATCCGGGCGAAACCACCGATCTGTCCGCTGCAAATCCCGAACTGTTCAAGAGCATGAAGGCCGAATACCAAGCCTATGTGCAGAAGGTGGGCGTGGTCGAGCTGGGGCCGGACGATACCGCGATCAAGCAGCTGACCAACAAGCTCGTCACCAAGGCGCTCGGCAAATACTGGCCCTACCTCGCAGGCCTGCTGCTGGTGTTGGTCCTGACGCCTTACGGGTTGTTCCGCCTGCTGAGGGCGGGATTGCGACGCAAGGTCGCACCCGCCTGATCACCGATTTCGTCGCCCCCCGCACGCTTTTCACGGAGTTGATCAATGACCTCGCTGATCGTCACGCTGATCGTGGTTGCGGTGCTGTTTGCCCTGATCCTGTTCAATCTCCCCTGGATCCTGCGAGCGCTGGGGCTGCACCGGCACTATACGATCCCCGATTTCGATCTCAGCGGCAAACGTGCGGTGGTGATTTGCACCAACCATACGATTCTCGATCCGACTGGGCGGCCCACGGGCGCCTTCGGGTCGGAGTTCACCGTGCCCTATTATGCCTTCATCAATGCCGGCATGGCGGTCGACATGGCCTCGATCAAGGGCGGCGTCATTCCGATTCAGCCGCCCTCGTGGTCATGGCCGCTGGCCTGCGCGGATGACCGCCGCTTCATGGCCGATGCCGAAGCGATGGCCAAGCTCAAGCAGTCCAAAGCGGTCGCGGACATCGATCCGGCGGATTATGATGTGATCTTCATGGCGGGCGGCTGGGGCGCAGCTTATGATCTGATGCAGAGCGAGGCGCTTGCCGATTTCGTGACCCGCGCCAATGCCCAAGGCAAGATCCTGGGCTCGGTGTGCCACGGCGCGCTCGGGCTGTGCAGCGCCAAGGGCATCGACGGCGAGCTGCTGGTCAAGGGACGGCGGGTCACCGGTGTCACCAATGACCAGATCAACACCTTCGGCATCGCTGTCACCCCCAAGCATCCCGAGGAGGAATTGCGCAAGGCTGGCGCGATCTTCGAATGCCAGCACGCCTGGCTCGATCCCTTCACCACCCACACCACCATCGATGGCAATCTGATCACCGGCCAGAACCAGAACAGCGGCTACGAAACCTCGCACCGCATTCTGGAGAAGCTCGCCACCGCGCATAATCGCTGAGCGGCTGCGGCTGCGGCTGAGGCGCCCGGCCATTCTCCTCGATGCAAAAGCCCGCCGGCGGCTGAGCTGGCAGCCGCTGGAGCGACTGGCCTTCGGGCTGGTCTATGGCGCGATCATGGTTCTCAGCCTGCTGATGGCGGTCGGTGAGAACACGCAGGCCAAGGTCAAGACAGCGGGGATCGTGTTCGGATCGATGCTGGCGATCACCCTTGCGCGGGGGTTTGCCGAACTGGTGGCGCGCGGGATCGAGACCGGGGAGCGCATGCTCACCCCCCGCGCGCTATGGGCGGCGTGGCAGGGCAGCCGCCCGATCCTCGCCGTTGCGGTTCTGCCGACGCTGCTGTTCCTGGCTGCGGGGCTTGGCTGGTGCAGCGCGGGCCTCGCCACGGTGCTCTCGCAGATTTACTGCGTCGCCATTCTGGTCCTGTTCGGAGCGCGAGTCGGCTGGGTGGTCGGCCGCACTGCGCGGCTGAGCTTCGCGGCGGGGCTGTTTGCAGGCAGCGTCGGCAGCGCGCTGGCGGCGATGAAATACGTCCTGCAATAGCGGCGGTGCGTCGCGGCCTAGTTGGACAGCCTGACCGAAGTTTGCGGATTGAGGTCGCCGTTGGGGTCCTTGAGGATGCCGACGGGGAAGGACACCGAAGCGGCGCTGTCTGCGCTGTCCAGGCACAGGACGTGGTTGTTGTCGCCATCGGCATTGCCGAATTCGCCGATCAGCAGCGCGGTGCGCAGCTCGCCCGCATCGGTCGCGGTCAGCCCGCATCCCGCCAGCGCGAGGCACCCCGCCGCAAGTCCTGTGGTCATTACGCTGGTGCGCATGATGCGATCTCCGTGTCGGCCCCCAATTCAGCCCATGCCAACCTTGCGGAAGTGATAGCCGTGGTCGCCGAACATCGCGTCGCAGGCGAGCAGGCGCTTGTGATAGTGGCTGACGCTGAGCTCGTCGGTGGTGCCGACCCCGCCATGGGTCTGGATCGCCGCTTCGCCGATCGCGCGCCCAAGCTTGCCGGTCTGCCCTTTGAGGATCGCGATATCGCGCGGGGTGACCGCGCCCGATTCCGCCAGCGCGGCGGTGTAGAGCAGGCTCGCACGCGCCTTGCTGTAGGCGATCTTCATGTCGGCGAGCCGGTGGGCGACCGTCTGGAAGGTGCCGATCGGCGCGCCAAACTGCTTGCGGGTCATCGCGTATTCGGCGGTGATCGCAAACAGCGCCCCCATCGCGCCGACCGCTTCGGCGCATTGGACGATGATGGCGTGGGCCAGGATGTGTTCGAGCGCGGCTTCTGCACCCGCAAGCTCCACAGCAGGCACGCCATCGAAGCGGATATTTGCCGCGCTGCGGCCGTCAATCGTCGGATAGGCGCGCGCCTCCAGCCCTGCGGCCCCAGCCTCGACCAGAAACAGCGCGGGCGCGCCGCCCTCGCCCTTGCGGGCCACCACTACCAGCGCTTCGGCATCGGCGCCTGCAACCACCAGCCGCTTCTCGCCCGAGAGCGAATATCCCGCGCCATTAGCCTGCGCCACCATGGTGACCAGCTCTGGAGAGGGCGTGCCGTGGCCTTCCTCGTAAGCGAAGGCGACCACCGCTTCGCCCGCGATCAGCTTTGCTAGCCACCCCTGCGCGGCGGGACCATCGCTGGCCGCCAGCGCCGCGCCCGCCAGCATGATCGCAGACGTGTAGGGTTCGATCACCAGATGCTTGCCGAACAATTCGGCAAAGGCGACGCAATCGGTGATCGTGCCGCCGAGCCCGCCCTGTTCTTCGGCAAAGGGCAGCGCCAGCAGGCCGAACTCGGCCAATTGCTGCCACACCGCGGGCGACCACGGCGCATCGCTGCGCACCAGTTTTTGGCGGGCGTCAAAATCGTAGTCGTTCTGAAGGAACCGGCCGACGCTGTCGCGCAGCATCTGCTGTTCTTCGGTGAAGTTGAAATCCATCGTCTCAGGCTCCCGCTGCCGCCAGGCTGCGCGCGATTAGGTCGCGCTGCACTTCGTTCGACCCGGCATAGATCGAGGTCGCCCGGCTGTTGAGGTAGAGCGGCATGGAGATGAGATCGAACTCGCTGCCGAGCGGCTCGACATTCGATCCCACCCGCAGGGCTTCGAGCTGACGGGCGAGCGATCCGGTGCCCGACACCTGCATCATCAGGGTCGAGGCGCGCTGGATCAATTCCGAATTGATGGTCTTGTTGATCGAGGGGAAGGCCGGGTCACGCGCCAATTCATGCCCACTGATCGCCAGCTTCTCGAAATGCGCGAGCGACGCGATGTCGGCCTCCAATTCGCCGATCTCGCGCTGGAACACCGGATCCTGCGCCAGCATGCCGCCAAACGGCGATGGCGTCTGCGCGGCCGCCGTCCGTGCGCGTTCGCAATAGCGCATCAGCGCCGGGCTCGCGCCGCCGCTGCCGCCGCGTTCATGCTTGAGCAGGTGCTTGGCGACACTCCAGCCGTCATTCTCCGCGCCGACCCGGCCCGATTGCGGCACCCGGACATCCTCGAAGAAGACCTCGCACTGCTCGGGGAAGCCGTCGAGCCCGATGATCGGCCGGATCGTCATGCCGGGATAGTCGGTCCGGTCGAGCAGGAGGAAGGTGATCCCCTGCTGTTTCTTGCCTTCGTTGCTGGTGCGCACCAGCATGAACATGCGGTTGGCGTGGTGCGCGTAGGTGGTCCAGATCTTGGAGCCGTTGATGATGTAATCATCGCCATCGGGATCGGCCCGGCAGCTCAAGGAGGCAAGGTCCGAGCCCGAATTTGGTTCCGAATAGCCCTGCGCCCAGAAATCATCGCCATTGAGGATACCGGGCAGGTACCGAGCCTTCTGCCCCTCGGTCCCCAGATCGATCAGCAGCGGCCCGATCATGCCAAGGCTTTGCGGCAGCAGCGGCGGCAGATCGGCCTTGCGGTATTCCTCGGCAAAGATGAAGCGCTGCTCGACGCTCCAGCCGGTGCCGCCATGTTCCTTGGGCCAGTGCGGCGCGACCCAGCCCTTGTCGAACAGGATGCGGTGCCATTCCATGCATTCCTTGAACGGAGCAAAGACGCTGGTGGTCTTGCGCCCGGCTTCGCGGATCGCCGGGGTGGGCGCGGTGGCGAAAAATTCGGCCACTTCGGCGCGGAACGCTTCCAGCTCTGGCGCGAAATCGATGTTCATGATGGCATCCCCGGGCAGCTTCGTTGCCGTACACTATTGGCATTTTGGTGACAATTGTCTAGGGGCTTCGCAGCATCCCGCACCGAAAGGGCAGCCTCATGACGCATTCGACCACCCGCTTTCGCCTGCTGGGCCTGCCCCTGTCACCCTACACCATGAAGGTGCAGTCCTATCTCGATTTCAAGGGCCTGGACTACGAATGGGTCTCGCGCAGCATGAAGAACGAGAAGCTGTTTCAGGAGCACGCCAAGGTGCAGCTGATCCCGCTGTTGTTCTTCCCCGATGGCGAGGTGATGCAGGATTCGACCCCGATCATCGAACGGCTCGAGCAGGAGTTCCCGCAGCCCTCGGTCCACCCTGAGGACCGGGCGTTGTGGTTCCTGTCGTGCCTGTTCGAGGAGTTCGGCGACGAATGGTGCAACAAGCTGATGTTCTTCCAGCGCTGGTTCTATCCTGCGGATGCCAAGGCCACCGGGGACCGGCTGGCCGGATACCGGCTGGAGGGGCAATGGTGGGGGGCGCTTGGCAAACCGATCCTCTCGCATCTGATGGTTCGCCGGATGGTGCCGCGCCTCAGCTTTGCCGGAGCGAACGAGACCAATATTCCGCAATTGCAGCAGTCCTTCATCGACCTGTCGGCGATGCTCGATGCGCATTTCGCGGCGCGGCCCTACCTTCTCGGAGAGCGCCCGTGCTTTGGCGATTTCGGCCTGTGGTGCAATCTGCATCAGGCTTGGACCGATCCGACCGCCCATGCCTATCTTGAAGCTAACGCCCCCAAGCTCGTCGCCTATATCAAGCGGATGCTCGCGCCCAAGATCGAGGGCGCATTCGAGCCGCTGGACCGCCTGTTGCCGACGCTGGAGCCGATCCTCCAAAGCGAAGCCGCCGAGCGGTTCCTGCCGTGGATGGCAGCCAATCACGCGGCCTATGCGGCGGGCGAGAAGGAGACCAGCCTGACCATGAAGGGCGCGCCGTTCCGGCAGAAGACCTTCAAGTATCAGGTCGCGACGCTCGACGAACTGCGCCGCAAACTGGCCACCGTGGCTGACAATGCGCCGCTCGCCGCGGTGCTGGAGCGCACCGGGTGTCTGCCCTTTCTGCAAGCAAGCGAGGCTTAGGCGAACATCGCCGCCACGCGTCCGGTAAGGATCGCCTTGGCGTCGGCCATGATCGTGTCGATGACCTCCTGACAGGTCGGCACATCGTGGACGAACGCGCCTGACAGGCCCGCCGTCACCATCCCCGCCTCGATATCGCCGGTGGTCCAGGCTTTCTCCTGATTGGTGCCCGAGACATATTCGTGCACTTCCTCAAAGCCGCCGCCCGCGGCCTCAATCTGCGCCACCTTCTCGGAAATCGAATTGCGATAGACCCGCGCGGTGTTGCGATAGCTGCGGAAGATCAGCTGGGTCTGGGTCTCGTCCATCTCAACGATCTTGTCCTTGATGCCCTGATGGATCGGGGCCTCCTTGGTCGCCATGAAGCGGGTGCCCATGTTGACCCCGTCGCAGCCAAGCACCAGTGCCGCCGCCAGCCCGCGGCCATCGCCGATCCCGCCCGAGGCGACCACCGGCACGGTGAGCGCATCGGCGGCGGCGGGGAACAGCACCAGCCCGCCAATATCCTGCTCGCCCGGGTGCCCGGCGCATTCGAACCCGTCGATGCTGATCACATCGACGCCGACCCGCTCGGCTGCCAACGCATGGCGCACGGTCACGCATTTATGGATCACCTTGATCCCGGCCGCCTTGAACGCTTCCATGAAGGGCTCGGGCGAACGTCCCGCCGTCTCCACCAGCTTGACCCCGCTTTCGATGATGACGCGGATGTACTCGCCGTAGTCAACCGGCGTGGCGACCACGCCGACCGTGAGGTTGACTGCGAACGGCTTGGACGTGAGCGACTGGCAGCGAGCGATCTCGTTGCGCAAGCCATCAGCGGTCTTGCAGGTCAGCGCGGTCATCACGCCGAGGCCGCCGGCATTGGACACCGCCGCTGCCAGATCCGCCGTCCCGACCCGCATCATCCCGCCGCAGATGATCGGCGCTTCGATCTCGAGCAATTCGGTCAGTCTGGTCTTCATGCGATCTCTCCCTTGGGCGGCGGGCCGGTGCTTGCGCGCACCCGATTGCCTTGCTGCAAAAATGGTGGCACTTTTGTGCCATAATATGCACGCGCGTCAAGCGAGCGCCGTCGCTGTCAAAGGGCGGCACAGGGAGAGGTCGAACATGCTCAAAACAATCGGCAAAATTCGACGCGAGGTGACCTTCGTCAAGGACATCTATGGCGTGATGCGGGCCCTGAAGGAGCTGCAGCCCGATTCGCCGGTGACCATCACCGACGAAATCGAAGCCAGTATCGACCGCAGCGGCGACAAGCCCGCCTTCCTGTTCGAAGGCCAGACACTGAGCTACAGCGCTTTCGAAGCCCGGGCCAATCGCATCGCCCATTGGGCGCTCGGCCAGGGATTCGCGCCGGGCGATACGGTCGCCCTGATGCTGGAGAATTGCCCTGATTTTGCCGCCGTGTGGTTCGGCCTCGGCAAGGTCGGGGTCATGACCGCGCTGATCAATACCAATCTGCAGGGTGACGGGCTGGGCCATTGCCTCACCATCGTTGGCAGCAAGGCGGTGATCGCGGGCGGCCAGCAGGCCGAGCGTGTCGCGCAGCTGTTTGCTGCGACCGGCCAGCCGCTCCCGCTGTGGGACTTTGATGGGCAAGTGGGCGCAGATCTCGAAGCGGCGCTTGCGGTCCAGCCCGAAACCCGCCCCAGCCGCGAACGGCGCGCGCATCTGACTGGCGGGGACGGGGCGCTGTTCATTTACACCTCGGGCACCACCGGTCTGCCCAAGGCGGCCAAGATCACGCATAACCGTTTTCGCGGCATGGCCCGCTATGCGCGGTTCCTGGGCAGGGTCGACGCACGCGACCGGGTCTACAACACCCTGCCGATGTACCACTCGACCGGCGGCGGCATGGGGACAGCGGGCCCGCTGGTCTATGGCGCAACCATCATTCTGCGGCGCAAACTCTCGGTCTCGGCCTTCTGGGACGAGGCGGTCGAGCACGGCGCGACCAAGTTTGTCTATATCGGCGAGCTGTGCCGCTACCTCGTAAACTCCGCCCCGCATCCCAAGGAGCGCGCGCACAGCATCGTCGCGGGCTTTGGCAACGGGATGCGCGGCGAGGTGTGGCAGCCCTTCGTCGCCCGCTTCGGCATCCCGCAGATGTATGAATTCTACGGCTCGACCGAGGGCAACGTCGCGCTCATCAACTTCGATGGCACCGTGGGCGCAATCGGCCGCCTGCCGACCTGGCTCGAAGGCAAGATGGGCATCGCCTTCGTCAAGTTTGACGTGGTCGAGGAAAAGCCGGTGCGGGGCGCCGATGGCTTCTGCATAAAGGCCGGCGTTGACGAGCCGGGCGAGGCGATCGGGCGGATCGGGACCGGCGGATCGGCGGCCTTCGAAGGCTATCACGACAGACGCGCGACCGAGGCCAAGATCCTCACCGACGTGTTTGAAAAGGGCGACCGCTGGTTCCGCACCGGCGATCTGATGCGGCGCGACAAGGCGGGCTATGTCTATTTCGTTGACCGGATCGGCGATACCTTTCGCTGGAAGGGCGAGAATGTCGCCACCAACGATGTCGCCGATGCCGTCTGCCGCTATCCCGGCGTCACGCTCGCCAATGCTTACGGCGTCGCGGTCCCCGGTGCCGATGGCCGCGCCGGGATGGTGGCGATGACGATCGACGAGGCTTTTCGGATCGAGGGGCTCGCCGAGCATCTCAAGGCGAGCCTGCCTTCCTATGCGGTGCCGCTGTTCCTGCGCATCCAGCCCGAGGCCGAGACCACCGGCACGATGAAGCTGCGCAAGGTCGAGCTGGTCAAGGAGGGGTTTGACCTTGCGCAGGTGGCTGACCCGATCTGGTTCCTCGAACCGGGAGCGGGCGGCTATGTCGCCTTCGGGCCGGACCACATGACGCGCATCGCGGCCGGAGAGTATCGCCTGTGAGCCTTGCGCCCGAACCTGCGCGCAATCCCAACAGCCGGCTGATAACCGATCCGCCGGGATGGTTCCGGTTTCTCTCCAGCGCGATTATCAACCGGTTGATTGATCCCCAGCGCCAGACCAAGCGCCGCGCGAAAGCTGAACGGGCACGGCTGAAGGCTGGCGCGCCGCACCGGGTCGAGTATTTCCACCAGCATGACGATCCCTATTCGCATCTCGCGCAGCAGGTGCTGGACGCGTTCAAGGAACGCTATGATATCGAACTGGTGATCCACCAGATCCGCGCCAGTGGTGGCAAGAACCAGCCCGAATTGGCGAATCTTGAAACCTGGGCGAGGCGCGATGCCGAGTTGATCGCAGCCCATTATGGACTGATCCGGCCCTCGGACATGACTGATCGCTGGGACACCGCCCCGGACGACGTAGCGCTGGACGAAGGCAGCGCGCGGCTGGCCAAGTTGGGGCATTATTCCGGGGGGATGTTTTACTATGCGCGCGAGTGGTATTGGGGCATCGACCGGTTGTTCTATCTTGAACAGAGGCTGCGCGATCTCGGGGCGTGCAAGCAACCAACGTTGCCCTATCTTTGCCCGCGACCAAACATTGACGTCAGCGGGGCGGACGCCAGCCAGCTGGCGCTTGATTTCTACCCCTCGCTCAATTCGCCCTACACTTCGATCATCTATGGTCGGACCATTGCGATGGCGCGGGAATGCGGCATCCAGTTCAATCACAAGCCGGTCTTGCCGATGGTCATGCGCGGGGTGCCCGCCACCCGTCAAAAGGGCATGTACATCAATTTCGATACCAAGCGCGAGGCCGGGCATTTGGGGGTCGATTTCGGCCCGATGATGTTCCCGGTCGGCGAGCCCACCCGCGCGATCTATTCGCTGATCCCGTGGGCGCGCGAACAGGGCAAGGATGTCGCACTGCTGTCCTCCGCTTTGCGCCTCGCCTGGGCCGAAGGCGCCGGGCTGCATCGTAAGACGGGCTTGCAGCAAGCGGTCAAACGTGCCGGGCTCGACTGGAACGCGGCGCAGCAACATCTGGGGTCGGATGCGTGGAAGGAAGAAACCGCGCTTTGCCAGCTCGAAATGGCGCAAGAGCTGGGCCTGTGGGGCGTGCCCAGCTACCGGCTGCGCGGCGGCGCGGGGGAGGATGATCTGTGCGTCTGGGGGCAGGATCGCCTGTGGCTGATCGCCGCCGAGATCCGTCGCCGTGCGGCACTGACTGCACAGCCATCTGGAATTGCCGGATGATCCTTGCCAAACCCGCGCTTTGGTTCTGCGAAAGACGATGATGATCAACGCCGCCCACGCGATCAGGAGAGTGCTGGAAACCGCCGCACAGGTGCCCGATGGCCGCCGGGCGCGCAGTGTCGTCACCCGCTCAGCAATCATCAAGACGATGGTCGAACTTGTGGCGGAGGGAAATCCTGATCCGGGCGCCGTGGAGGTCGCCGAAAAGTCGGGCATCAGCCTGCGCACGGTGTTCCGCCATTTCGAGGAAAAGGAAGCAATCCTCAACGCGATTGATGACCTTCTGGTCGCGGCCTACCAGCCTCTGCTGATTGCGCCATACCGTTCGGATGATTGGAAGGATCAACTCGCCGAACTGATCGAACGGCGCTGTGCTATCAATGAGGCGGCAGCGGTGTTTCGCATCTCCGCGGTTATGCAGCGCTATCGCTCGCCGTTTGTCGCGGCCAAATATCGCCGCCTCTATGCCGCCGAAAAGCGCATGCTCGATGCCATCCTCCCCGAGGCGCTGCAGACTACGACGCAGCCAGGGCGCGCGATCTTGATGGCGTGCAGCTTCGATAACTGGCGCCTGCTCAGGCAGGACGAGGAATTGTCCGCCGAAGCGACCGTCGCCGCGATCAAGCAGCTGGTCAGCGACATTCTGCAACACGCGGACCTGCGGTGATGGCACCGCAATGTCGGTCACCCAGGCCATGATGAACCCTTAGGAGCAACATCACCATGATCGACCTCTACACTCGCTCGCCGGGTTTTCGCCAACCTGTGCACGCAGCAACACGCGCCGCGCGACCTTGAGCGCCTCATGCTTGGACAGCACTTTTGTGCTCCCCAGCGTTACAGTCCGTGTGAGGCCGTTCATTAGGGCTTGCACAATGTAAACGCTGCACCCGGTGCTGTAAAAGCGGATGCCAAAACCCGGGAGGCGCTCGGACCATTCCGTTCGACGAGGACGTCCCCTGACGGCGGAGCACGAGCCTGATCGGCGGTCATGTCGCCGGGGTGCCCCAGTGTGATCCGCTTTTGCTTGCCCCGCTGGCGCAACTGCACAAACCAGCACTTCTTCCCACTGCGGAATGAGCGCAAGCCGAAGCCATGCAGCTCTATATCCCACCAAAAGAATTCACGCCCTTTCACGATGCGGCGGGCTACATTTCCATTCAGGTGTACCCTTGCGCTGTTCCGTATACCCGATTCCGCGAACAGATTGGCCGTCGAAGCGGTTTCCGGTCCCTTCAGGTGCGGAACCACATAGCCATGCGGAACCACATAGCCATTGTTTGACACTGATCTTGCTCCTTCATAGAAGGAACAAATCCGGCGGCTTTCAAACCTTTACATCTTCTTGATGCAACAGTGTTGCGTAGGGTGTGTATGTTCCACACTGCCAGCCCCGGACCGGGAAATGGCCCTGCCATGCATCTGGCGCTTCTTACGTTGCCGATAAGGAGGGACTCGCCGTGCGAACGAACTTTGATGCCGAACAGCCACCTAGCGCGATGCGTCGGGGGGTATGTTTGAGGGTATCTGGTTAAGTCGATCTGACGATATTGAGCAATATCAGGTGATTGTATCGTATTCGCGATTCCCTTCACCCACCGATTATCGGCGCGATGGGCGATTTTCGATGCTGATGGTTATGCCGATTTTTATGCCTTTGCCGCTCGGGAGGTAAAGGCGACCACTGCAATTACGCCTGCGGCCATCACGAAATAATAGATCGAGGTCAGGCTATCAAAACCCAGCGCGAACGGCGCCACGATAAAGGCAGCGCCCGCCGCCAGGTCGAGCAACAGGTGCACATCGAACGACACCAGCTTGATTGTGCCGAATCGGTAATCGGTCAGCAGGCTATAAGCGATCAAGCCAATGCCGCCGCCTACCGACAGCCAAAAGGCAATACCGCTGAGGCCGAGCAGCATCGGCAGGACAATTAACGCACCCGCCGCGAGATAATCGAGCGCTCCGTGAAGTTGGGGAGACAGAAATTTCATCGTCATGGTTCCAAAGAATATGGGACTGTTGGCCGGGCGATCGTCGCCGCCCGGCCCGGTCCGGGTTGGGTCAGTTGGCGATCGTCAGCTCGACCACGGGGAAATCAATGTCGGTGGCCGCGACATTGTTGGTGAAGTTGGTCAGCACGTT
>DHHS01000094.1:0-15967 GCA_002403415.1 Sphingomonas sp. UBA4766
GGTTCGAGCTGACGCTGCGCGCTTACCTGCCATCCGATGGCGGGCGCGGCAATTTCACTGCCGCGCAATTGCCGCGGCTGACCCGGATTGGCTGCGCATGATCCGCCGCTGGCTAGGCGCGGTGATGCTCGGCCTGTTCGCGGGGCTGGTCGCGTGGCAAGTGACGCTTGCGCTCATCCCCCAGGCGCTAATGCGGCTGGCGGTTGCCCGCGTGTCGGCGCAAGGCAGCGCGATTAACGCGATAACACACGCGCCACTGGTCACCGCCAAGGCCCGCGCGATTGTGCGGCCCAGCCCCGATCTGCTCTATTCCTCCTGCCCGTTCGACTTGAGCGGTGCGCCGCTGTTGATCGATGCAGCGCCGGTCGCCGCGCCCTATTGGTCGCTATCGGTGTTCGATGCGCAGACCAACGCCGTGTTTGTGACCAATGGCCAGCGGAGCGCCGCGCCCGTGCGGCTTGCGGTGTTGACCGGCGGTCAGGTGGCGCCCGCTGGCTATCGCGCAGTGCGTGTCGGCGGCACGACGGGTATTGCGCTGATCCGTATCCTGATCGATCGCGGCGCGCCATTGGCGGCGATTGATGCGGCGCGTCGCACGGCTCGGTGCCGCCCCGCGCAATAGGATCAGCAGGCGCTTTGTTTGTCGAGCAGGACAGCCTGTATGCACCATTTGTCGCGCGTGATGGTGCCCGCATTGAGCCCCAGCCGCAGCTCAAGCGCCAATTCATCCTCGGGCGTTAGTGTCGCGAGATCGTGGATCGTGATAACGCCCAGCGCCTCCAGCCGGTCGGCGATGTCGTCGTCAATCCCCTCGATCCGGAGCAACTCGCGGCGTGGCGACGGTGGTGGCGGCGACGGTGACGGGGCAGGTGCGGCGCGGGGCGGGCTGATCGGCGGCGGCTCGGCAAGCACTGGCGGCGGCGATGGTGCCGGTGGTGGCACCGGCACGGGCACCGGTGCCGCCTCTGGGACGAGCGGAGGTCGCGCCATGTTCCGTTGCGCCTCGCAGCGGGCACGGTAATCGGCATAGTGCGCGCGCTCCGCCTCGAACCGGCGGCGCCACACACGGCCGCTCGTGTTCGCCGTATAGCCAAGCACCATGCCGATCAGCATCAGCAAGGTCGCGCCAACGACAAGGCCCGGCAACCAGATCGGCATCGTTTATCGCCCAGTGGTCGTGAAACTTACGTCTGCCTGTTGCGCGTTCGATCGTCCGCAATCAAGCGTAGTGCGTGCCTTATCCTGTGCAACTGTGCCAAAATCAGCCGTCTCAGGGTGCGCGGCTCAGATACCGCCCTTGAACGCATCGGAGATTGAGCACGCCGCCGGGCCCAAAATGACGACGAACAGCGTCGGCAGAATGAACAGGATCAGCGGAATGGTCATGATTGCGGGCAGGCGCGCGGCCTTTTCCTCGGCGCGCATCATACGCTCGTTGCGGAATTCAGCCGACAGCACGCGCAGTGCGCTGGCCAGCGGGGTTCCGTATTTCTCTGTCTGCACCATCGTGGTCACCACGCCCTTGACCGCATCAAGCGCGACGCGCTGCGCGAGGTTTTCAAACGCCTGACGCCGTTCAGCTAGGAAGCCCAGCTCGATCGCGGTCAGCGTGAATTCATCGCCCAGCTCGGGATAGGCGCGGCCGAGCTCACGCGCAACACGGCTAAATGCGGCATCGACCGTGAGCCCGGCCTCCGCGCAAATAACCAGCAGGTCGAGTGCATCGGGCAAGCCTTTGCGAATGGCGTTCGACCGATTGTCGATCTTGTTCTTCAGGTAAAGATCAGGCGCCTTGTAGGCGAGGATGAAGCTACCCGCGACCAGGCCATAGGCCTTTAGCGGCGACCAATCCGAAAACATGTCGGTCCCGTATACCAGATACAGCATCAGTCCACCGAATAGGACGGGCAACACCATCCGGCCGAAAATGACGGCTACCGCATATTCCTTTGACCGAATCCCGGCCTGGAGCAATTTGATCTGCGCTTGCTTGACCTGGCTTTCCTGAAGCACCTTCAGCGATTGCAGCATGGTGCGGATGATGTCGGTCGTCTGGTTTTGTCGGACCAGCTTCGCGCGGCGCTTTGACGTGGAGGCAGTGATGCCCGCCTTCAACTGTTCGCGGCGTTCGTTCAGCGCCTTGACGCGCTTGGCCATCGGATCGCGCACCGTGGTCGCTGCGTAAATCGCGACCAGCACCATGAACGCGGCGATGCCCGATAACAGGGTTGCCAGCGCATAGACATCGACCCCGAGTAAGCGGGGCCCCTGACCCGTGATCGACGCAAAGAACATCATCGCCACGTCCTCAAATCTCGAAATTGACCATGCGCGCCATGATGAACGCGCCGATCGCCATCCAGCCCATGCCGCCAAGCCCGGCGACGATGAGCCGCTGGTCGGTGAAAAAGCCCCACATATAGCTTGCGTTAATCATCCAGATCATGCCGAACACAATAAAGGGCAGCGATCCGACGATATAAGCCGATGCCTTTGATTCCGACGACATCGCCTTGATCTTCAGCTTCATCTGGCTGCGCTGGCGCAGCACGGTTGCCAGGTTGGCAAGCGTCTCGGCCAAATTGCCGCCCGTCTCGCGCTGAATGGCGATGGTGATGACAAAGAATTGGAATTCGGGCGTGCCCAGCCGATCCGCAGTTTCCTGAAGGGCGGCGTCCATGGTCCGACCGATTTTCATCTTATCCGTGATTGAGCGAAATTCGACGCCGATCGGCCCGTCAATTTCCTGACCCACAACCCCCATCGTCTCCGCAATCGGCAAGCCCGAGCGCAGCCCGCGCACCAGCAATTCGATTGCATCGGGGAATTTGATCGTGAATTTCTTGATCCGGTTGCCAATGAAAAAGCCGACCACGAGGTGCGGCACACCCGCCCCCACCACCACGCCAAGCCCGAGCGCGAGGAGGGGCGGCGCGCCCTGAAACCAGATCAGTCCCGCAACCACGACGAACAGGCCCAGCGTCGCCATGCCATATTGGCCGACGGTCCAGGCCTTGCCGGTCATCGCCAGCCGCTTTTGCAGCAGCGCGGGATTGGGCAGGAAGCTTGCAAAGGCGGTATCGACGCGGGTGGCGCGGTTGGCGGTGATGCGACGCATCTGCGCCTCTACCACTGCACCTGCCGAGCCATTGTGGCGGCTTGCGACAGTTTTCAGGCGGCGCGCCTTTGCACGCTGAGGCGACGGGCCAGCAAATACGACGACGAGCATCACCAATATGGTGAATGCGCCCAACCCCAGCATGGCGACCGTCATCAGCGGCACGTCGTTACTCCCATTCCCGCCTGGCGTATCAGCGCCCGGCGCTGCGCATTACTTGTTCTTGGCGGCCCGTTTCGGCATCAGCGATTTCAGGTCGGCAAACTTGCCCATCAGCGATGATTTGCCTTCGCCCGATTTGGCCGACTTGCCCGAACCACTACCCTTTGCCACCGGCTCGGCCGCGCCATCGGCCAGCGCAAGCATGCGCGTGGCAAGGTCGGCGAGCGGGGCCATGGTTTTCGACCCCTTGCCGACCTCGGCAAGCGGCTTGCCAAGCTTGGCGGCCTGGGCCGCGAGTTTGGCATCGAAATTGATCGCGATATCGATCTTGCGTTCGATCGACCCTTCAAAATCCTTGCGGCTGATCTCCAGTGGCGCGTTCGCCTGAACCCTGTTCGCCACCACAAACACCTGGGTCTGGGGCGCGTTGGACTTCATCCATGACAGGATGCGGATCGTATCGCGCGCGGCCGCCAGGGTCAGCTCGGTGACGATCACGGCGATCTGGACGTCGCTCATCAAATGCGGGTGGTTGACCAGCATTGCGCGGGGCAGGTCGGTGATTGTACATTCGAACGCGGCCCGCATTTCTTCCTGCAACTGGTAGAATGCAGAGCCATCGCTGATGATTGGCGCGTTGATCGGCGCTTCTGCCGACAGAATTGACAGCCGCTCGCTCGATTTCACCATCGCGCGTTCGATGAATAGCCCGTCGATACGGCTGGGGTTTTCGATCGCGTCAGTCAGACCGCGCCCCGGCTCGAGATCAAGCGCCAGCGCGGCCGTGCCGAAATGCACGTCAAGGTCGAGCAGCGCCGTGGTGCGGCCTGCCTTTTCGCTGGTCAGCCAGGCAAGCGAGGTTACGAGCGACGACGCGCCGACCCCGCCGCGCGTGCCGATGACCGCGATCGAGCAATGCGGCCGCTCTTCGCCGACCTCAACCTGCTTTGGCGCATTGAGCAGCGCCTGTGCCGTCGCAAAGGCTTCGCGCAGCATGTCGGGGTTGAGGGGTTTCAGCAGGTAATCCTGAATCCCGCTGGCGACGAGATCGCGGTAGAGCCGCACATCATTCACCTGGCCCGACGCGATCACGACGGTGCCGGGTTCGCAAACTTCGGCGAGCGCGTTGATATCGTTCAGCGGATCGCCGCTTTCCGACAGGTCAACGAACAGGACATGCGGGCTTGCCGATACCGACAACGTCTGCACCGCATTGCGCAAGCCACCTTTGTTCACTTTTTCAGGTGCCCAGCCGAGTTCGATCGCGATCGGGCGAATCGCCTCTGCGGTGGTCTCGTCGCAGACGAACCCGACAAAGGGTTCGCGCGTGCCGGGGCGGTTGGTCCAGGGTGCGTTCATTACTTGCCTCCGGTGCTTTCTGCCTTCAGCCCGTTCGTGCCGGTGTTGACGGCGCGGCGCAGTGCCTGGACTGCCTTGCTGCTGGTCAATGGGTCGGACGTTGCATCGGGCGAGCGGCCAAGCACCAGATCTTCCGGTCGGGCCGCCATTGCGGCAAGATTGGAATTGATGGCGCAGCCATGGTTTGACGTCGTGTTGCCGTTGAACTCGGCGCTTCCCGTGCGGCTGTAATCGGGACAAGTCGGCACCGATGCGGTCGCGCGGGTAATGACCACCCGAACGGTGCCGGGAGTCATTGCCGCGGCGGTGATCGGCGCGTGACTCTCAAGGAACAGGCCATAGCGGGCCACGAGCGCGCCAATCTGCGCACGGGCCGCATCGGCAGTGCCGCTTGGATCATCCACCGCCAGCCGGTCACCATAGCTGACGCGCAGCGCCGCCATCCAGTCGACGAGACGCTGCATCTCTGCCTGCGAAACGCCGCCGCCATCGGTCACCACGTCAAAGACATAATCGGTGCGCGACACGACCGGCTGGTGCACGGAATCAAGGCTGCGGTTGACCGTGCCGGTGCAGCCCGCAGCCAACAGCGCAGGGGCGCAGAGCAGGATCATCGAAAGGCGGCGGCGCATGGCGTTCTCCTGATGGCTTGGGGCGGTCATTGCAGATTGAATCCGGGGGTGGCGCTGGTAGATTTGCGCGGTTCAGCAGGGGTTGCCTTTTCCTCACGCCGGGCGGGGGCCGCAGGTGGCGTCTCGCGGGCTGGTGCCGGATCGGTTGTGCCGACCACGCCCAGCGACGGGGCGACAACGGTCTTGGGCGCTTCTGCGGTTGGTTTGGGCCGGTCGCCGCCAGTGGTGCCGCCGCCAAGCTGACCCAGGAACACCCGGCCAAGATCGGTCGGTGCCTTATAGCCGTCGGTTGGCAGGACAATGTCCTTGCCGTTCACCGGCTTGACCAGATAGGGTGTGATAACGATTACCAATTCGGTTTCGTTGCGCTGAAACCCGTTGGAGCGGAACAAGGCGCCCAGCACCGGGATGTTACCCAGCCCCGGTGCCTGTGTGATCGAATTATTGTGATCGTTCTGGAGCAACCCGGCGATCATCATGCTCTGGCCCGAGCCCAGCTCGACCGTCGTCTCGGCGCGCCGGGTCGAAAGGGCAGGGATGGTGGTGCCGTTGACTTGCACCGCGCCCACGCTCGTCAATTGCGAGACTTCGGGGCGCACGCGCAGGCTGATTCGGCCATCGGCCAGCACCGTGGGGGTGTAGGCAAGGCTGATGCCATATTGCTTGAATTCGATCGACACCGCGCCCAGCCCCTGGCTGATCGGAATCGGGAATTCGCCACCCGCCAGGAACGAGCTCGTCTCACCCGAAAGCGCAGTCAGATTGGGCTCGGCGAGCGTCGATACCTGACCGTTGCGTTCGCCCAGGTCCAGCGAGGTGAGCAGGTCGGTGCCGAAATAGCGACCGGCGATGCCGATCGCGGTGCCGATCGCGGGCGTGCCGGGGAATTGGTAGAGCGTGCTGCCGGGCACCGCGCCGTTCGCGTCGACCGTCACCGGCTGGCCGGGCTGCGGCAGCGTCCCGGGCACGGTGGTGATGGTGCCCTGGCGGCCTTGCGATATGCCGAACAGGAAATTGTTGCCGCTATTGTCGCGATTAGTGAGGTTGACGCCGATATTCTTGATGAATGTGCGGCTGACTTCGGCGAATTTGACATGCAACTGCACTTGCAACGGTGTCGCCGTCTTCAACCGGTTGACAACCGCGACCTTGAGCTGCGCGCCCGGTGCGGTCACATCGACGCCGGGATTGAGCAGCGACGTCGCCAGCGCATAGGCTTGGGAAATGTCATCGGGCGAGGCTACGGTGCCGGTCAGCACCGCAATCTGCCCAGCGGTCGTCACGCGAATATCGGCATCGGGCAGTGCAAGCCGCAGCATTTTGTCGATTGACGTCAGATTCTGGCTGACGCGCACGGTCGATGAATAGATCACCGCGCCACTCGCGGCGGTGGCAAACACGGTCGCCTCGCCGGTATCCTTGCCAAACAAGGTGATTTGCCGCGCGCTGCGCACATAAACGTCGGCGACCTGGGGATTGGAAATCCACACATCGGTTGCCGCCTGGGGCAGGGTGATGAGTTCGCCCTCACCAATCGACAGCTTGACTTCGCTGGTCGGGCGCTGGGCACCGGCGGGCAATTGCGCCACCCGCGTCACGATCGGCTTTGGCGTGGCCGTCGGGCGCGCGCGTGGGCGCAGCGTTTGCGCCGAAAGCATCACCGGTGGGGTGGCGATCATCGCCGTTGCCACCGTCGCGCCGATTGCGCGTTGGAGGATGGTCATGCGCATCTCAATTCTTCCCCTCGATCGGCACTTCGGTGACGGAGTTGCCGCGCGCCACCCGCAGAACGGGCCCCTTTGGCGCCGCCGCACCGGGATATGGGTTGACGGGCACAGCAGGCGCCGCACCAGGGACGCCGACCGGGCCGGCGCTCACGGGCGGCTTGCCCGGGATCGTTGAGCGCTGGAACCGCGACACATCTGCGCCAGTGGCGTAGCTGGTCTTGCTGGCGACGGCTTCGCCTTCGGCTTTTGCGAGCATGTCGCGCTCGGCCTTCGGGTCGGAGCCGTCAGGAACCGAGATCGAGCCGGAGGCAATCGCCTCTTCCAACTCGGCGGCATTGTCCGCAATCGAGCGGAGCGCGACCGTCAGCGTGCCGCCCAGATTTTGCGTCACCGCGATTTTCTCGGCCAGCTTGGGCGTCGCTTCGACCGTGACGGTCGAATAAGTGCGCACCACCGTCTTGCCGTTTTCATCAACGGTATTGTCGGTGCGTTGGTCGGTGGCCAGCACGCGCAGATTTTTGAGCACAGTCTCGGTGACCTTAAGCGGGGGGCCATCGCCGCCACCCGCCACCGATTGCGTGAGCATTAGGTCGATCCGGTCGCCGGGGAACACAAAGCCTGCGACCGCCGACTGCGCCGAGACCGGCACCGTCACGGCGCGCATCCCTGGCCCAAGGGCTGCGGCCAGAAAGCCGCGATCGCCCGGCTTGACCAGCGACCCCTGCGTCAGCGGTTGCCCGGCGGTGATTGCGAAGCGCACGACCGTCCCCTGTAGCTTTTTCAGATCGGTCTCGCCCTCACCCTTGACGAAATACGCCTTGGGATCGACGAGCTCCTGCGGCCAGGGCTGAAACTTGACAGCGGTTGCATCGAGAATGGTGCCAATCGGCAGCGCGCGCGTCGCGACCAGCACTTCGGGCCCGTTTGCCTGCGGCGCGGGCGCGCCGATCGCGGCGGCTTGCGGAGCGCCCCCGCCGAGCACCAGGCTGCGCGCCATAAATGCCGTTACCGCCGCGATCAGCAGCGCACCAACCAGCAAAATAATCTTCCGGACATCCATGACGTCTTGCACCCCTGTGGACGTGGATCGAGTGATCCGACGTCGATCCTTCAAGCAAATTGGTTAAGAAGCGGTTCACGAACGGCGATGAGGCCCGCGATCGCAATCGCGACGCCATAGGGCACCTCGACCGGGCCCTTGGCCGATCGCCACCAGCGCTCCGCCGCGATCACCAGCGTTACGAGCCCGCCGACCAGCGACATCACCACCAGCAAGCTGAGTAGCGTCCCCCATGGAAACCACAGTGCGAGCGCACCGATCAGCTTCACATCGCCGCCACCCATTTGGCCCAACGCAAATGCGCCGACGAAAAAGGCAAATACAATGAATGCGATACTCACTTGCAGCGCAATATCGGGCCACCATGCCAGCCCCAGCGACCACCACCAAAATGGGGCGAGCGCGGCAATGACGCCGTTCTTCCAATTGGCGATGGTGCGGTGACGCGCATCCTCTATGCCGCACGAAAGCAGCAGCACGGCCAGCACGACCGGCAAAAATGCGGCGGGATTTATCCAGTCCATCGGATTAACCGCTAGACGGAATGCCTTGCCAAAACGTAACTAGCGGTGATGGTTGCTCCTGCCCTTTATCGCCGCGCGATCCCGGCAACGGCGCGCTTTTCGCAATGGACTGCGCGCGACGGGTGGCAATTGCGCCGATTCGACTGGCCGGTCGAGGGCGCGTCGCGCGGGCGGATCCTGTTTCAGGGCGGGCGCGGCGACATTGTCGAGAAGTATCTCGAACTGCTCGCACATTGGCATGAACAGGGGTGGTCGATCACGTCGTTCGATTGGCGCGGGCAGGGAGGCTCTGGCCGCCAATCTCCCAATCCCAATGTCGGCCATATCGACGATTTCGCGACCTATATCGCTGACATGGCCGAGTTTTGGCAGGCGTGGCAGGACGAAGCAGCGGGGGCCCCGGTGGTGGTGATGGGCCATTCGATGGGCGGGCATCTGGTGCTGCGCGCGCTGGTGGAGGGGGTCATTCGCCCCACTGCGGCGGTGCTGGTGGCCCCCATGCTGGGGTTGAAAAGCCCATTTGGCGCGCGGCTGGGCGAACGGATTGCCAAGATTATCGGCGGCATCGGCAATGCCGCGCGGCCCGCGTGGCGCGAGAATGAAAAGCCGGGGTCAACCGCGACGCGGCAAAGCCTGCTCACCACCGACCCCGATCGCTATGCGGATGAAATCTGGTGGCAACAGGCAAAGCCCGAATTGCTGCTCGGCCCGCCAAGCTGGCGCTGGGTGGTGGAAGCGTTTGTTTCAACCCGGCAAGTGCGCGACGATGCGCGGTTGCGCGCGCTTGACGTGCCGGTGTTGTTGCTGGTGCCGATGGCCGACCAACTGGTCGATCCAAATGCAGCACTTGCGGTGGCGGCCAAGCTGCCCAATGCGCGCGTCGTGAAATTCGGCGACGAGGCCGCGCATGAGGTGCTGCGAGAGGTCGATCCGGTGCGCAATCGTGCAATTGCCGAACTCGATATGTTTTTGGCGGCGCGCGCGCCCGCGGCATGACGCGATTTGACTTCGCGATTGTCGGTTCGGGGATTGCCGGGGCCAGCCTTGCGGCCGAACTCGCCCCGCACGGCACGGTGCTGTTGATCGAGGCGGAGGATCAGCCCGGCTATCACGCCACCGGCCGGTCGGCGGCATTCTGGTCTGAAACCTATGGCGGGCCGGGCATCCAGCCGCTGACCAGCGCATCGGGTGCGTATCTTGCGCGGCATGACATGGTCGAGCCGCTTGGTTCGCTGCACATCGGGCGCGCGGCCGATGCGACCGCTGCCGAGGCGTTTCTTGACGATTTTGCAGGGACCGGGATTGCGTTGACGCCGGTTGATCCGCACACCGTCGTGCCGCGTCTGAGGGGCGAGTGGACGATCGGCATCGCCGAGCCGAGCTGCGCCTATATCGATGTGGCGGCGCTGCATCAGCACTATCTCGCGCGCGCACGCTCGGGCGGTGCGACGCTCGTGACGGGCGCGCGCATGGATGCGGCCGATCGGGACGTCGGCGGTTGGCGGATCGCTGCCGGGGCAAATCGCTGGCATGCCGACATGCTTGTCAACGCGGCGGGGGCATGGGCCGATCAGGTCGCGCAGGCCGCCGACGTGCAGCCGTTGGGCCTTTCGGCGTTCCGGCGGACAATGGTGCAGCTGCGCACCGATCCTGCGCCGCCATCCGTCCTGCCGCATGTCGCGCATATCGGCGGCAGTTTTTACTTCAAGCCCGAGGCGGGCGGGCGGCTGTGGCTCAGCCCGCATGACGAAATCCCGTCCGCGCCGTGCGATGCGGCACCCGAGGAGCTGGACGTGGCGGTCGCGATCGATCGGTTGGAACAGGTTGTCGATTGGCGAATCGTGGGGGTGGAGCGGCGCTGGGCGGGGCTGCGCACCTTCGCGCCCGACCGGTTGCCGGCTTACGGCTTTGACGCGCGTGTGCCGGGCTTTTTCTGGTTCGCGGGGCAGGGCGGCTTCGGGATTCAGACCGCGCCTGCCGCAGCATTGGTCGCCGCGCGCCTGATCACGGGCGCGTCCGCCGATCCATGCGTTGCCGCGATTGATCCGACACGCTACGCTCCGGCGCGGTTCGGCTGATCGGCGCCCATACGATCACCAATCGGGGGTTGAGAGGAGAAGAACATGGCTCACAAATTTGTAATTGAAAAGAACAAGGCCGGCGAATTCGTCGCTAAATTCAAATATAATAGCGAATTGATGTTCTGGACCGAAGGTTATTCGAGCAAGGCTTCTGCAATCAACGCGATCGAGTCGATCAAGAAAAATGGTCCCGACGCGCCGATTGAAGAAAATTTGGATTGAAGTTACCGATTGCGCTTGGCAATAATACTTTGACGGCGTGCAGCTTCGCAGTGCGGGGTGGGTCTACATGACTGATCCCAGTGAGTCAGTCATGCAGCGCCGATATTTGGCGTGGCTGGGTCATTGGCTGGCGCTGGGGGCGTTTCGGCGCGGTTGGGGCACCGGCGTGTGGCTTTACCGGCGTGGGTGGCGCGGTCTGTTCGGGCGGCGCAGCGATGATCGGCTGGGGCCGACCATTATTCAGTCGGCCGCAGTTGCACGGCCGGTGGCGGCGGCGTCCCCCCGCCGTCGACGGGCGCCATCGTCGCCTTCGACCGCCGACGCTCGGATTCGCCGGATGCGTCGGCGTGCGGTCGTCGACATGTTCGATCAGGTCGGATTGGCACCGTTTCCAGGGCAATTGTGGCGTTTTGTCGATGCCGAACGCGATCCGATGGTGGGCGTGATCCGCTTTCTGGAAGCAATCGGCGTTGACCCCGACCGCGTGCGCGCGCGCGACCGCGCGGAGGTTGAGCGCGCCAATACCGTGCTCGACCTGTTGTTTGCGATTGACCATGTATTTGACCGTGTGGCGCCGCCGGTCGCCGTCGCGCTCGAGGCGCGCCTGTGCTCTGGCGATTATGCGGCCGTCCAACGCGCAGCACAAATCGTGCAGACGTTTGAGAAAATCGCGCGGATGGAAGCGCGCTGGCCGCCGGGGCAGCGGTTGGCGGTGCTGGAGGGATTCATCGCCGATATGCGCGCGGGCGCCGCTGATCCGCTGTCTGTGCCGCCGCATGCTGCCGACAACGCCGAGCGTGTCGCCAATCTCTTGAACGCGCAGATGCTGGCCCTTGACGAAACCTGGGCCGCCCATTCGGCGCTCGCTGCGCAACTTGAGGCGCGTTGGCCGCTGATCTGGAACAGTGCGCCGCAGGCAAAACGACGCGCCGAGGCGCTGGCCTCCGCCGCTGCGGCGCGAAGCGAGTTGCTTGGCAATGCTGCGCTCGATCACACTATGGTCGACGCGTTGCTAGACCGGATTGCAACAGCGGATACCATGCTGACCGCGCTCTGCGATGCGATTGACGGGCATGCGCCGCGCGCGAATACCCGACGCGGCGGCGGCGCAGCGCCGGTGTCTGATTTTGAACGAGCGCTGATCTTCTTTGGCTGGCAACGGGATGACCGGCCCGGTGCTGCTGAGGTGCGGCGGCGCTTTCGCGAGCTGGCGCGCACAACCCATCCCGACCTTGCCAAACCGGGCAGCACGGCGCAGGCGGATGCGCACCAACGCTTCATCGAACTGAACCGCCATCATGATGTGCTCAAACTTCGGCTTTGATGTGCTTCAGTGCTGCTGAACCGGTCGCTGGCCGATGCATTTTTTGCGCCTTGGAGTCAGGGTTTAGCCCGGTTTACCGTTCTTCGCGGCGGCGCAGGCGCACTTCGATTCGGCGGCGCGCATTGTCGGCGGCGTCGTCTCCATCGCCAACACCGGTGTCATCGGGCTTCAGAAACGGCCCCGCCGACAGCGGTACCAGCGTGAAATCGCGCAATCCCTCGCGCCGCATGAAGCGCGCAACCGCAACCGCGCGCGCCATGCCCAGTCCGGCATTATCGACGGCGATCGGCGAGGCCGTATCCCGCCCGAGCAACAGCGGCACCAGCACCGTGTCGAGATTACTGCGCAGCGCGCCGCTGCGCCGTGGCACCGCATCGGTATGGCCGATCACTTCGATCACCGAAGCACTATATCTTCGGCCAATGTCGCGCACACTTGGGATCACGAGGCGGCGTAGCCGGTCCTCGAACCCCGGCGTCAGCGCCGCCGATCCGGCAGCAAAGGAAAAGCCTTGCGCCTCGGGCAGCACGATGATCGGCGGTTCCTCGCGCCGTTTCTCCCGCAGCGTGGCGACCAGAAACGCGGCGAGCATAATCGTGGAGAACATGGCAACCGCCAGCAGCAGGTAAATCGTTTCCTGCCCCATTTGCATGTGCAGCGTGCTGTGCGGGGATCCCTTGCGCACGTCAGGGTTCGACCGGATCAGCGTTTGGCTTCACGAAGCGCTCCACCGATTCGATCAAGTCGCCCAAAGCGGTCAATAGCGCGTTCGCCTCGGTCGTGCTGGCGTGCAGTCGGGCGGTTTCGTCGCCCAGCCGCGCAATTTCGCCGCTGCTGGTCTGTGCCGCGGTGCCCAGCAATTTGAGCTGTGCTTCGCCGGCGGAGATGATTGTGGTCACACGTTCAGCGTCGCCACGCAGCCCATTTGCCAGCAAATGCGTGGCGGCCGTCGCATCGCGCGCCGATTCCTGAAGCGCGTGAATAGCGGTCAGGGCCGCACGCACTTCGCGGGTCAGGTCGCGCGTTGCCATGGCCAGATGGGAAAGGTCGACGCTGGTGTCGAACGATGTTTCGACTTCGTGCGCCTCAATCCGCAGCAGCACCGCGAAAAACGGCGCGAGTCCCGCCGTTGCCAGCCCTTCGAGAAACGGCGTCGCCAGACTTGCCAGCGCAGAAAGATCGTCGATCCGCAAGCTCACACTGCCGGTAAAGAGCGGTGCCACCGCGCTGGTGATTCCCAGAATCAGCGATAGCACGCCGAACGCCACCATCATTTCGGCGGCAATCACCGCGTCAAAATCGGCCCGAGCCCGTTGCATATATGTGCGCGCACGCCAACGCAGGTAAAACAGGGCGGCAATGTTGACGATGAATAGCAACGGGAAAGTGGTCTGGCTGACAAGTTGCACGCCGTGCGCGATGATGCTCGCGGCCAGCACCTGCAACCCGAATTGGCTATAGGCGACGCGGCGAGCGCCCGATGATCGGCGGCGTGGCAAGAGCGGCATGGCGCGTTCGATCCCCCTTCGGCGGCGTCCGACCCGCTATGTCCGATTTGGTGGCGCGGCGCTAGGGCGTGCGGCCCGCCGCGATGGCGGCGTCGCTCGCCAGCGTATCGGCGCGTTCATTACCGGGGTGACCGGCATGCCCCTTTACCCATTGCCAGGTGATACGGTGCGGCTTGGCGGCAACCATGATGGCTTGCCACAGATCGGCGTTCTTGACCGCCTTCTTGTCGGCGGTGCGCCAGCCATTGCGCTGCCAGCCGGGCACCCATTTGGTCACGCCGTCGATCACATAGCGGCTGTCGGTGCACAAAGTCACCGCGCAGGGGCGCTTCAGCGCGCTCAGCGCCTCGACCACCGCCGTCATTTCCATGCGGTTGTTGGTGGTCAGCGGTTCGCCGCCCGACAGTTCCTTCTCGGTCATTCCCATGCGCAGCACCGCCCCCCAGCCGCCGGGGCCGGGATTGCCCTTACACGCGCCGTCGGTAAAGATTTCAACTTGGGGGAGGTCGGTCATGCCACGCGGCGCACCAAATCGGGCGCATAGTGTTTCAGGCGGCGGATATAGGCGATCGGATCCTTGCGCGTCACCAGTGCGTCGGCGGGGGTGTTCAGCCAGTCCCAGGCACGCGAGAGAGCAAAGCGGATGCACGCACCCGCGGCGAGCGTTGGAAACTGTGCCGTTTCAAAATCGCTGAGCGGGAACCTCGCGCCATAGCCGCACATCACAGCGTCGCCGATGTCGCGCGCAAAAAGCGAGCCCGACCCATCAAATGCCCAGGCGCTATGCATCACCGCCAGATCATAGAGCCGGATGTCGGTGCAGGCGAAGTAAAAGTCGATGATTCCGCGCACGTCATTGCCGCGCATCAATACATTGTCGGGAAACAAATCGGCATGGATCGCGCAGTGATCGAACATGTCGGGCTGCCACCGGGCCAGCACGGCGTCGATCGCGCGGCTCAGATCGTCATACAGGCCGGGCGCAATCGCATTGAGGCTTTGGCCGCACCGCTCGAACAGGGGGCGCCAGCTTGTCCAGCCCATCGAATTGGGCCGCGTGGGCGCAAAGTCGCGGGTGGCAGCGTGCAGGTCGGCCATTGCACCCCCCACCGCCATGGCCTGCGCCGGCGTCGGATGGGAGAGCGACACACCGGGGAGGAATTTGATGAGACAGGCGGGCCGCCCCTCAACCTCATGGATCACCCGGCCCACGCGGTCGGGAATCGCGGGCGGGACTGGTAATCCCTTGGCCGCCAGATGATCGAGCAGCGCCATGAAAAACGGCAAATCCTCGGCCCGAACCCGCTTTTCATAGAGCGTGAGGATAAAGCGCCCGCCAGTGGTATCGACCAGATAGTTGCTGTTCTCCACCCCTTCGGCGATGCCCTTTGCCGAAACGAGATCACCGACATCGAACCGCGTCAGAAACGTTGCCAGCGCCTCTGCCGAAACATGGGTGTAAACAGCCACCGGGTCAGGCGGTGGCGGGTTCGAGCCCGCGCGGGAGCTTGAACGAAATCGTCTCGCGCGTGGTTTCCTCTTCGCGCTCGGTAATGGTGTAATGGTCGGCGAGCCGGTTGACGAGTTCGCGCACCAGAATTTCGGGCGCCGATGCCCCCGCCGTAATCCCCAAAGTGCGCACCCCCGCCAGCCAGTTGAGGTCAAGGTCACTCGCGCGCTGGATCAACCGCGCGGGAATCCCCTGCCGCTCGGCGACTTCGACCAGACGGAGCGAATTGGAAGAATTGGTCGCACCAATCACCAACATCGCGTCGCAGTGATCGGCAATCGCCTTGACCGCTACCTGCCGGTTGGAAGTGGCGTAGCAAATGTCCTCGCCGCGTGGCGCCTTGATCTTCGGAAAACGACGCTGGAGCACGGCGACGATATCGGCGGTGTCATCGACCGACAGCGTCGTTTGTGTCAGGAACGCGATATTGCCCGGGTCGGTAACCTCGATCGTCTCGGCATCTTCGGCCGTTTCCACCAGCGTCATGGCACCGGGCGGCACTTGACCAAAGGTGCCGATCACTTCGGGATGCCCGGCATGGCCGACAAAGATGATATGGCGGTTTTGTTCTACCAGCCGTTCGGCCTGGCGGTGGACTTTTGACACCAGCGGGCAAGTGGCGTCGAGATAGGCCAGCCCGCGCGTCTCCGCCTCCACCGGCACCGATTTGGGCACGCCGTGCGCGGAAAAAACCACGGGCACACCATCGGGCACTTCTTCGAGTTCCTCGACGAAAATCG
>DHHS01000094.1:16311-20430 GCA_002403415.1 Sphingomonas sp. UBA4766
ACATATTTGTTGTGGACGATTTCGTGGCGGACATAAACGGGCGCGCCGTATTTCTCGATTGCGAGTTCGACGATGTGGATCGCGCGGTCGACACCTGCGCAAAATCCGCGAGGCGCGGCGATCAACAGGTCAAGTGGCGGTTTTTCAGGGAGGGTCATAGCGCGCCTTTCTACGCGATTGCTTGCGCGCGCGAAAGCCGGTTCCTATGCTACGGGCAAGAACGAAGCGTGGTCCGCGCGGGGGGCGCGTTCCGATTGTATTGAAAAAGGGTGAACTCGCTTGGTCGTTTCGAAATCCACTGCGGTGCGCATGATGTTGCCGCCTCTTGCGAGCGTCATATTGGCGGGGTGCGCCACGCGTACCGGCGAATTGACGGCGGAGGGCATTACGGCGATTCGAACCGCGTGCCCCGCCGTTGCCGTGCCTGCAACCACCGGGGACATCACGCTGTTCGATCCCCCCGCCAGCAACGACCAGGCCGCGATTGACGTGACCGCCACGCTCACCAAGGTTCGTGCGACGTGCAGTGATGTCGGTGAAAATGTGTCGACCGTCATCACCTTTGACGTGCAGGCACGTCGCGCGAACGCGCAAGGGCCGCGTGATGTCGTACTTCCCTATTTCGTGGCGGTGTTACAAGGCGGCACCGTGGTCCTGTCAAAACGGATCAGCCGTGTGGCGGTCCATTTTGACGACGGGCAATTGCGCGCGGCCACCAGCGGGCAGGCGACCGCCAATGTGCTGCGTTCGGCAGCGACTTTACCGCCTGACATCCGCAAACTGCTCACCCGCCCGCGCAAGGCCGGGAATGAGGAAGCCGCCGTCGATCCGCTCGCCCGGCCCAATATCCGGGCAGCGGTGCAGCGCGCGACATTTGAGGCGCTGGTCGGGTTCCAACTCACAAACGATCAGTTGAAGTATAACGCGACGCGTTGAGCGATGCGGCGTTGACTCGGCGCGTGGGCCGCGTCAGAGGCAAGGACGTCGATGGCTTTCAGCCATGGCGCTCGCGGGAGAGTGCGGGATCAACCCGCCGCCGAAGGAGCAACCGCCCCGGAATCTCTCAGGCAACCGGACCGCAGGCGCCAAGACACTCTGGAAAGCGGCCTTGCAAGCGCTTGCGCGGCCCACCGAAGGGGTAAGTGCGCCGCGATCAGCCACGCACGAAAGCTCTCAGGTTCCGTGACAGAGGGGGCGAAGTCCGGGCGCTGGCAAGCGGCCGCCGCTTCGTAACCATTATGCACGGGGACTGGCGATGAGCGACGACGACGTGATCGACATCATCGAAACATTGCCGCTCGATGGCTGGCACCGCGCGCGCGGCGCCCGGATAGTCGAATTTGCAGGTTATCACATGCCGATCCACTATGACGGGATCATGGCTGAGCATTTGTGGACTCGCGCGTCCGCCGGGCTGTTCGATGTCAGTCATATGGGCCAGTTGTTGTTTTCCGCCGCTGAGCCGGGCGTGGACGTTGCTGCCGCGCTGGAACGGGCGTTGCCGGGCGATGTCGCCGGACTGGCACCGGGGCGGATGCGCTATTCGCTGCTGCTCGCGGAAACGGGCGGCATCCTCGATGATCTGATGGTCACGCGGCTGCCCGTCACCAATCCCTTTGATGGCGATGCGAGCTTTTACATGGTGGTCAATGGCGCCACCAAGTATGACGATATTGGCCATTTGCTCGAAGCGCTGCCCGAAGATGTGACGATCAATCACATGGCCGATCACGCGCTGCTCGCGCTGCAAGGGCCAAGCGCGGTGACGGCACTCGACCGGTTGGTGCCGGGGGTTGCGGCGCTGACCTTCATGACGGCGGGCGCGTTTGATTGGCAAGGCGTGCCGCTGTGGATCAGCCGCTCGGGCTATACCGGTGAGGACGGGTTCGAGATTTCAATCCACGCCGACGCCGCAGAGGCGCTCGCCGAGGCGTTGTGCGCCGAGCCGGAGGTGAAGCCGATCGGGCTTGGTGCGCGCGATTCGCTCCGGCTTGAGGCGGGGTTGCCGCTCTACGGGCATGATCTGGACCCGGAGACCACGCCGGTTGCCGCCGATCTGGGCTTTGCCCTGTCGAAGCGGCGGCGCGATGCGGGAGATTTCCCGGGAGCTGCTTGCATTTTGGCCGAGCGCGAGCACGGCCCCGCCCTGAAGCGCGTCGGCGTGATAGTTGACGGCAAGCAGCCCGTGCGCGAGGGCGCCGCCGTGGTGGATGCAGGCGGCGCGGCGATTGGTCGCGTCACTTCTGGCGGGTTTGCCCCAACGGTCGGTGCGCCGATTGCGATGGCCTATGTCCCGCTCGCACTTGCGGTCCCCGGCACCCGCATCACCCTTGCCCAGCGCGGCAAGGCGCATTCCGGCACCGTCACCGCGATGCCCTTCACCCCCCACCGCTATGTTCGCTAACAGGAGGCCTGCATGAGCCGCTATTTTACCGAAGACCATGAATGGATCGAACTCGACGGCGAAATTGGCACCGTCGGCATCACCGATTATGCGCAAGGTCAGCTTGGCGACATCGTGTTCGTCGATGTGCCCGAAGAGGGCAAGGAGCTGACCAAGGGCGATGAGGCAGCCGTGGTCGAATCGGTCAAGGCGGCTTCCGACGTCTATACACCGGTGTCGGGCACGGTGATTGAGGGCAATGCCGCACTCGCCGATACGCCCGCGCTGGTGAATGAAGACCCGGAAGGCGATGGCTGGTTCTTCAAGCTGACTCTGTCCGACACCGCCGAACTCGACGGGTTGATGGACGAAGCGGCCTATGAGGCGTTTGTCGCCAAGCTTTGAGCCCCGTCATGCCAGCGCAGGCTGGCATCTAGCGGCGCTCACCAGACCCCAGCTTTCGCTGGGGTGACAATTATTAGTCGGGATCACCCATGCGCTATCTGCCCCTTACCCCGTCCGATCGTTCGGCGATGCTCGCGACCATCGGCGCGGCGTCGATCGACGATCTGTTCGTCGATGTGCCCGAAGCCGCCCAGCTTAATGGGCCGATCCATGATTTGCCCGGCCATGCGAGCGAATTGGCGGTTGAACGGCATATGAAGGCGCTGGCGGCGAAGAACCTGGTCGCGGGCGATGTGCCGTTCTTCTTGGGCTGTGGCGCGTATCGCCACCATGTGCCCGCATCCGTCGATCATCTGATCCAGCGCGGCGAATTCCTGACTGCCTATACTCCGTATCAGCCTGAAATCGCGCAGGGCACGCTGCAGATGCTGTTCGAATTCCAAAGCCAGGTCGCCCGCCTGCTCGGCACCGATGTCGCCAATGCGTCGATGTATGATGGTTCGACCGCGTGCTGGGAAGCGATCGGCATGGCGCGGCGCATCACCAAACGGGGCAAGGCAATCCTGTCGGGGGGCTTGCACCCGCATTATGTCTCGGTTGCGCAGACGATGGCGAAATATACCGGCGACCTGCTGGAAACATCGCTGCCGAGCCTGACGGCGGAGACCGATATCGACGCGCTGATTGCGGCCATCGACAGCGAAACCTCGTGCGTGGTAGTGCAATATCCCGATATTTTGGGGCGCTTAGCCGACCTGACGCCGCTGGCGGATGCCTGCCATGCGCACAAGGCGCTGCTGGTCGCGGTGGTGACCGAGCCGGTAGCGCTCGGCGCAATCAAATCGCCCGGCGAGATGGACGCCGACATCGTGGTGGGTGAGGGGCAGTCGATCGGCGTTGGCCTGCAATTCGGCGGGCCTTATGTCGGGCTGTTCGGGTGCAAGGAAAAATATGTCCGCCAGATGCCCGGACGGCTGTGTGGCGAAACGGTGGATGCGACCGGGCGGCGCGGCTTTGTGCTGACGCTGTCGACGCGCGAACAGCATATCCGGCGCGAAAAAGCGACGTCGAATATCTGCACCAATTCGGGGCTGTGTGCGCTGGCATTTTCGATCCACATGACCTTGCTGGGCGAGTCGGGGTTGCGCAAGCTGGCGGGCGTTAACCACGCGTTGGCGGTGACGGCGGCCGATCGGCTGGCGGCGGTGCCGGGTGTCAGTATCGTCAACGACGGCTTCTTCAATGAATTCACTTTGGTGCTGCCCCGTGAAGCGCGGCCGGTGGTGCGCAAGCTCGCGGACCGGCGGATTTTGGCGGGGGTGTCGCTGGGG
>DHHS01000094.1:20710-29228 GCA_002403415.1 Sphingomonas sp. UBA4766
GACCGGCGGATTTTGGCGGGTGTGTCGCTGGGGCGGCTCTACCCCGGCGTCGCCGAGCTCGACCATGGGCTGGTCGTCGCGGTGACCGAAACCGCGACCACTAACGATATCGAAACCCTTGCAACCGCGCTTCAAGAGGTGCTCGCATGACGATTAACGCAAGCGGATGGCGCCCCGAAATGGGCGGCGCAGGTGACGCAGCAGGCCCCGCAACCTACACCGGCAACAAGGGATTGATGCTTGAGGAAGCGCTGATCTTTGAGATTGGCGACGGCCACACCACTGGCGTCGACATTGCCGACATAGCCTCCGCGCCCAGCCGCCTCGGCGGGTTGGAACGGGTACGCGCGATTGGCTTGCCTGGCTTGTCTGAGCCGGAGACGGTGCGCCACTACACGCGCCTGAGCCGCCAGAATTACGGCATTGACCTCGGCTTTTTCCCGCTCGGCTCGTGCACGATGAAGCATAATCCGCGGCTCAACGAAAAGATGGCGCGGCTGCCCGGTTTTGCCGACATCCACCCGCTCCAGCCGGTGGACAGTGTACAGGGCGCGCTGGGCGTCATCAACGAGCTGGCGGTGTGGCTCATCAAGCTGACCGGGATGCACGGCGTTGCGATGAGTCCCAAGGCGGGCGCGCATGGGGAGCTGTGCGGCATTTTGTGCATCAAGGCAGCCCTTGAGGCGCGCGGCGAGGGGGATCGCAAGGTCATTCTCGTTCCCGAATCCGCGCACGGCACTAACCCGGCAACGGCGGCCTTTGCCGGCTTTGCGGTGGAGGATATTCCCGCCACCCCCGAGGGTCGCGTCGATACCGCAGCGCTCAAAGCCCGGCTGGGCCCCGATGTTGCGGGCGTGATGATTACCAACCCCAATACCTGCGGCTTGTTCGAGCGCGACCTGAAGGAAATTTCGGACGCGGTGCACGCGGCGGGCGGTTATGTTTACTGCGACGGGGCGAATTTCAACGCGATTGTCGGCCGGGTGCGCCCCGGCGACCTTGGCGTCGATGCGATGCATATCAATCTGCACAAGACGTTCAGCACGCCCCATGGCGGCGGTGGTCCGGGGTCTGGCCCGGTGGTCCTGTCCGAGGCGCTCAGCCCGTTCGGCCCGCTTCCCTTTACCGAACGCTACGCCGATGGGCATATTACGCTGGTGGAGGAGGAGACGGTCGGCGACCGCCACCCCGACAGCTTTGGCCGGATGACCGCGTTTCACGGGCAAATGGGCATGTTCACGCGTGCGCTGACCTATATCCTCAGCCACGGCGCCGATGGCCTGCGCCAGGTGGCCGAAGATGCGGTGCTGAACGCCAATTACGTGCTGCGCAGTCTGGAGGATGTGCTCGACGCACCGTTCGCGCATAGTGGGCCGTGCATGCACGAGGCGCTGTTCAGCGACAATGGCATGGCAGAGGGCTTTACAACGCTCGATATCGCCAAGGGGCTGATCGACGAGGGGTTCCATCCGATGACGGTGTATTTCCCGCTCGTCGTCCACGGCGCGATGCTGGTCGAGCCGACCGAGACCGAGGGCAAGGCCGCACTCGATCAGTTCATCGGCGCGCTGCGCAGCGTCGCGGAACGGGCGAAGGCAGGCGATCCGGCGCTGAAATCGGCGCCGCATTTTGCCCCGCGCGCCCGGCTTGACGAGACGCTCGCGGCGCGCAAGCCCGTGCTGACCTGGAAAGCGCCTGATTTGCCGGTGGCAGCGGAATAGGGTGAGCTGGGGCGCGCTGTTTCAGGTCGTCAACACGGTCGCACTGCTGCTTTGGCTGGTGCTGATCCTCGCACCGCGTCGGGCGCGGTTGATCGGGGTGTTGCGGGTCGCGGGTGCGGGCGGGCTGAGCTTATTTTACGTGGCGCTGGTGGCGACGGCGTTGACCATCGGCTTTGGCGAGCCGCGCGGGGTGGCACCTGATTTCTCGACCATCGCGGGCATCCGCGCAATTTTTGCCAGCGACGGCGGCGTGGTGACGGGGTGGACGCACTATCTCGCGCTTGATCTGTTCGCCGGGTTGTGGATTGCCGAGGATGCCGACGCGCGGCGCATTGGCCGGGTGGTGCAGGCACCTGTGCTGCTCTTGACCTTCCTTGCCGGACCGGCGGGACTGTTTTTGCACCTTTTGCTGACCCGCGGGGTCGGTCTGGGGCATCGGGCAGAGGCATGACCGACCCGGCGCAGCCGAACGGCCTGGTCGGCACGATTTTCCTGATCGCGTTCATCGCGTTTGTGCTCGCAATGCGGTTTCGGCGGATGCAGCGCGGGCGGCGGTTGCGGCTGGAGTGGCTCTGGGTGGTGCCGGCGCTGGTCGGGTCGCTGACGGCGGCGCTATTATATATCGCCCCGCCCAAGGGGATGGGCTGGGCGGTGTGTGCAGGGGCGCTGGCGGTCGGTGCGCTGCTTGGATGGGTGCGGGCGCGCGCGGTCGCGGTTGTGCTCGACCCCGATACGCATCAGTTGAGCCAGCGCGAGTTCCCGCTCGCGCTGTTGTTCATCGTGCTCCTCATCGGGTTGCGCTTTGCGGTGCGGCATTATGGCACGAGGGACGGGGCGGTCGGCCAGGTACTGATTGCGGACGCGTTGATTGTGGCGTTGTTCGGGCTGCTCACGGTGCAGCGGATTATGCTGTGGCGGCGCGGTCGTGCGCTGCTGGCGGCGGCGCGCGGGCGCTAGAGCCAACGGCGGACCCGCGTGCAGTAATCGGTATAGGCACTGCCAAATTTTTCGCGCAGATAGCGCTCCTCGCGCGCAATCACCTGCGTCTGGATGATCGCCATCGCGACGGGGAGCAGCGCCAGCGCCGCCACGCTGTCAAACGCCAGTGCCAGCCCCAGATGCGCAATCGCCATCCCCAAATACATCGGATTGCGCGTCCACCCATAAATGCCGGCGTCGACGATCGCGTTGGTGGGCGTCCACGGCTCGGGATTTTCGCCGCGCCGCCGGAAAAGCCCGATGGCAGCAGCAATCAGCACCAGCCCGGCCAGCGTCACGCTCGCGCCGATCGGCCAGGGTAGGCCAAGCTGCGGCAAAGCGGCGAACCGCTCCACCGCAAGTCCGGCCAGCACCAGCCCAAGATACACAAGCGGCGGCGGAAAACTGACTGCGGCACCCCGATCCCTGCTCGACATTTTGTGTTCCCCAATGCACGGCGAGGATCCACTTATAACGCAGTTCGCTGCACCGCACGAGGGATGATCATGGCTGACCCGACCCCCTGGATTGTTGCCGAGGACACAGGGGATGTCAGAAAACACGCGCCCGCCACGCTGCGCAATCGCGGCGCCATTGCCGAGGCGCTGCGCGCAATCCTGCCGCCTGCGGGTCTGGTGCTCGAAGTCGCGAGCGGCAGCGGCGAGCATGCGGCCTATTTCGCGGCCGAGTTTCCCACGATCGAGTGGCAACCCAGCGATCCCGATGCGACCGCACTGGCGTCGATCGCGGCTTGGAACGCGGGGTTGGCCAATGTGCGATCACCACTGATGCTTGATGCCGCAGCCGATCGCTGGCCCGTGGCGGTGGCAGATGTCGTGTTGTGTATCAACATGGTCCATATCGCGCCGTGGGAAGCGACGCTGGGGCTGATCGCAGGGGCGCGACGGCTGTTGGCGGTTGGTGCGCCTCTGATCCTTTATGGCCCCTATCGCCGGGGGGGGGTGCCAACGGCGGAGAGCAATGAAGCGTTTGATGCCTCGCTCAAAAGCCGCGACCCGCGCTGGGGCCTGCGCATGGTGGAGGAAGTGACGGCGGCGGCGACCGGTTTTGCGCTTGCGTCGCTGGTCGAAATGCCCGCGAATAACCTGTTGCTGGCGTATCGGCGCGTCTGATGGTCAGGCGATGGCCTGCGTGGTTTCCCCGCGGCGGCGAACATGCTCGCGCCAGACGATGTAGAGCCCGGATCCAATGACAAATGGCGCGCCGAGCCATGTCGACCAGCCCGGCAATACGTCAAACAGCACCCAACCAAACAACGTCGCCCACACCAGCCCGGTATAATCCATCGGCACCACCAGCGATACCGGGCCAAGTTTCAACGACGCGGTCATCAACATTTGCGCGATGCCGCCACAAATGCCGACCAGCGCCAACAACAGCCATGTCTGGGCGGGGTGGGGGCTTGCGGTCATGGCAAAGGCGATGGCGGTTGGCGGCACGGACAGCGCCGAGAACCAGAAAACGGTGGTTGCCGCCCCTTCCGTCTTGCCGATCTGGCGCAGCAGGATCGACACGCCAGCGGAGAGCAGCGCCCCTATCAAGCCGGTGGCGATCCCCCAACCGGCCATGCCAGCACCGGGTTGCGTAATGATGAGGACGCCGACAAATCCCATGATCACCGCGCCCCAGCGGTGCCAGCCGACGCGCTCAGACAGCAAGACCGCTCCCAAGATCGTCGCCCAGATGGGTAGCGTGAACTGCAACGTCGTCGACTCGGCCAGCGGCAGCAACAAGATCGTCCCAAATACGAAACTCATCGACACCAGCCCCAAGCCGGTGCGCAGCATATGCGCGCCGATCCGGCGGGTGCGAATGCTGGACAGGCCGGGCCCCGCGCTGATCCACAACGTCACCGGCACCAGCGCAAACAGCTGGCGAAAGAACATCGTCTCCGCCAGATGCGCACCGCCCGCTTCCGCCAGCTTGATCATTGCGCCCATGATCGCAAAGGCGAACACCGATGTGATCCGCAGAAAAATCGCCAGCATCACGCGGTCAGTGGGAGGGTCGCTCATCTAATGGCCATGGGGGATGTTGCGGTTGGGAACAAGCCCGGGGTGACGCGGGCGCAAAGTGTCGCTAATCGACCATGCCATGATCAAGCACGCCCTGTCCGTCACCCGTGAGGCCGATTTCGCGGCCTGGTATCAAAACGTCATTACCGAGGCCGATCTGGCCGAGGAATCGGGGGTTCGCGGCTGCATGGTCATTCGCCCTTGGGGGTATGGCATTTGGGAACGGATTCAGCGCCTACTCGATGACCGGATCAAGGCGACGGGGCATGAAAACTGCTATTTCCCGCTATTCATCCCGCTGTCTTACTTTGAAAAAGAGGCCGAGCATGTCGATGGCTTTGCCAAGGAAATGGCGGTTGTCACCCATCACCGGCTGATCGCGGATGGCAAGGGCGGGCTGGTGCCCGACCCGGCGGCAAAGCTTGAGGAACCACTGGTGGTGCGACCGACGTCGGAAACGGTGATTGGCACCGCCTTTGCCCGCTGGGTGCAGTCGTGGCGCGATTTGCCCGTGCTCATCAACCAATGGGCCAATGTCGTGCGGTGGGAAATGCGCACGCGCATGTTCCTGCGCACCACCGAATTTCTCTGGCAAGAGGGCCACACCGCGCACGCAAGCGAAGCAGAGGCGCGCGCCGAAACACTCAAAATGCTCGAAGTCTATCGCAGCTTTGCCGAGGACGTGGTCGGGCTCCCCGTGGTGGCGGGGGAAAAGCCCGAAAATGAGCGTTTTCCGGGCGCGGTTGCGACCTATTCGATCGAAGCGATGATGCAGGACGGCAAAGCGCTCCAGGCGGGCACGTCGCATTTTCTGGGCACCAATTTTTCGGCTGCACAAAATATCCGTTTCCAAAATGCCGAAGGGCAGCTCGAACTGGCGCAGACGACGAGTTGGGGCATGTCGACGCGGATGATCGGCGGGCTCATCATGGTCCATGGCGATGATGACGGCCTGCGTGTGCCCCCGCGCGTCGCGCCGTGGCAGATCGTGATCGTGCCGATGCTGCGCGACCAGCCCGAAGATGCGGCGGTGGTCGATTATTGCAAAGCGCTCCAGGCCGAACTCGCCGCGCTGTCGGCTTTTGGCGAGCCGGTGCGCGCGCTGCTTGATGCCAAGCCCGTCAAGGCCGCGACCAAGCGCTGGGGCTGGGTGAAGAAGGGCGCGCCGGTCATTGTCGAGGTCGGTGGGCGCGATGTTGCGGGCGGCAATGTTTCGGTGATCCGTCGTGACCGGCTCTACCGCGAGGATGGCAAGCTCGATTCGAGCATCGTCGCACGCAGCGATTTCGCGGCCGGGGCAGCGGCGCTGCTGGGTGAGGTGCAGGCGTCGCTCCACAGCGAAGCGCGCGCGCGGCTCGACGCCAGCATCCGTCGTGACGTGACCGACTTTGCCGCGCTCGAAGCCTTCTTCGCCGAAAGCGAAACCAAGCCCGGCTGGCTGGAAATCCAGTGGTCAAAGCCGAGCGGCGCTGCACTTGACGCCGTGGTCGAGCGGCTGAAGGCGCTGAAGCTTACATTGCGCAATGTGCCGCTGGGTGCAGCGCCTGCCGATGGTGCCTGCATTTTCACTGGCACCCCCGCGGTTGAGCGTGTGCTGGTCGGGCGCGCTTACTAACCGCGCATGACCGTCTCGTCGGGGGACGGTGCCGCGCCGCGCCAGTGCAAGCGCCCGGTTGCGGCGGCGCGGGACTGTTGCCATCTTGGCGACCGTGCGGCGGGTGCGCGATCCTGGGCGAATGCCAAAATGGCTTGCGGGGCCTGGCTTTGTCTTGGCATTGGGGTTGGCGCTGACCTCTTCCATCAGCCAGACGCCGATGCAGGAGCGCATCGATCCGCTGATCGTCGCCGATGACGATTTTGCCCGCCACCGCGATCCTGCGCTCTGGCAGGGTTTGAGCGTTACTCGTCTTGCCATTGAGGAGGGGCGGGTGACCTGGCGCTTGTTTCGCATCGTCAACATGGCGCGGCCCGCCGGGCCGCTTTGGGTCGTCACCCACGATAATGAAAATGCGACCTTCGCCGCGATGCTCATCGCCTTGCATAGCTATGGCGGCGTGGCGATTATCGTCGATAGCGGCGCGCGTGACGATGATGACAGCGCGCGGTTCAACTGGTTCACCGGCGGCCGCCCCATCGACCCCAATCGGCATTTCGATGATCGCAACCCGGCCTATGTTGGCGCAGTGCTCGGCGACCTTGCCGGGCATCAGCGGTTGATCGTGGCGCTCCACACCAATGAACCGGGCTTTGACCCTGCGCTGACGGGATGCGGCGGGTCGCGCGGGGCGGGCGCGGGGAATATCTCGGTGCGGCTGTGCTCGGCTCGCTGGCACCCGGTCGCGGCACCTGTCGCGCGCTGGCCGTTTGAGGATGAGGATAGCGTGGCGCTGGTCCCCTATCTTGCGACGAAACCACAGGGGAGCGCGCGCTGTGGCCCGGCGCTGGTGGCGGCTGGGTATAATGTGGTGTTTGAGCGCGTGGCGCGCAGCGATGGATCGCTCTCCAACTATGCGGTGCAGCACGGCCTGGCTTATGTGAATGTCGAGACGCGCGATCGTGGCACCACAACGGAGGGCATCGCCGATGCGCGGGGCCGGCTCCTCGCGATGATCGACGGCGTTATGGAGCGCTGCGCCGACGTGCCCGGCGTTTCATTGCGGCTGGCGTCGCGTTAGGGGCGCTGCTCCAATGTGGCCAGCACAAACTCCGCGCGCTGTTCCGGCGACGCCTGCGGCAGGGTGACAATGTGGTAGCCAAGCGCGGGATAGGCGCAGGCCAACTGCGCGTGCTCCGCCATTGCCGTCGCAAAGTCCTTCGGCCGCTCGGCATCGCGCACATAGATTTCGGGCCAGGGCGGCGCGAGGAACATCAGCGGGTGATAGGGATGGCTCGCGACAAGCGGGGCCAACACCGCTTCGTCTGCACACGAGGTGAGCGCAACGGCGGCGTCAACGATTCCGCGATCGAAAAACACCCAGTCGGGCGCCGCCGCCACCGCTGCATGATCGGCCTGCGCCAGCGCCAGCGCGCGCGTCGCAAAGGCGGCCATGTCGATCCATGGCAAGGCGGTCCCGCCACGCGCCGTCTCGTCGCGCACAATTCGCCGCCCCGGCTCTGGCACTGTCGTAAAACCACGCCCGGCAAGCATCTCCAGCAGTGTCGATTTGCCCCCGCCCGAACAGCCGGAGATAACGACGCGGCGGTTCACGCACGGTCCTTGCCGGGCGGTGTCGCAAAGACCGCGCCGACATGCGGTTCCCCGCGCTCGGCGGCGAGCCTTGCCTGGCGGTGGCGCTCGGCATAGCTGGCGCGTTGTTCCGGCGTGCGCGCGTCGTGGCACGCGGGGCAAGCCACGCCCTCCTCATAGCATGGCGAGGAGCGATCCTCGGCGCTGACCGGCATCCGGCACGCGCGGCACAGGCTGTGGCTGCCGGGGGTCAGGCCATGGCCGACCGCGACCCGTTCATCGAATACGAAACACTCGCCCTGCCAAAGGCTTTCGGCGGCGGGGATGTGCTCCAGATAATTCAATATCCCGCCTTTCAGGTGATAGACTTGCTCAATGCCCGCACCCTTAAGGAACGCCGTCGCCTTTTCGCAGCGGATGCCGCCGGTGCAGAACATCGCCACTTTCCTGCCCGCAAACGCGTCCTCGTTCGCCGCTGCCCAGGCCGGAAACTCGCTGAACGCGCGCGTCGCCGGGTCGATCGCGCCGGCAAAGCTGCCGATGCGCACTTCATAGTCGTTGCGCGTGTCGATGACGACGGTATCGGGATCCGCGAT
>DHHS01000094.1:29600-42542 GCA_002403415.1 Sphingomonas sp. UBA4766
ACCCCCATCGTCACAATCTCGCGCTTGATACGGATTTTCAGCCGGTGGAACGGCATGGCGGCGGCGGTTGCATATTTCACCTCAAGCCCGGCACAGCCCGGCAGGCCGCGAAGATGCGCGATCAGCGCCGCAATCCCACTGGCCGATCCGGCGAGCGTCCCGTTCAGCCCCTCGGTCGCGAGCAGCAGCGTGCCCTTGATCCCGTGCGCGCGGCACAGCGTGTCGATGGGCGCGCGCAACGCGGCGGGGTCATCGAAACGGGCGAAACGGTAAAGCGCGGCGACGTGATAGGTCATTCAGACAGGATAGGCGCTTGCCCACCAGCTTTCAAAGGCGGCGCGTTCGCCCGTGCTCAGGTGCAGCCCCAATTTGCTGCGCCGCATCAGCGCGTCGTCGGCGGTTTTCGCCCATTCGCGGTCGTGCATCCAGCGTGCTTCCACCTCGGTCAGCCCGGCGCCAAAGGCTGTGCCCATTGCTGCCTCGTCGGAAATGCTGCGCAACATTTGGTGCAGCATGGTGCCATAGGCGCGTGCCATGCGTTCGCTGCGCGCCTCCCCCAAAAACGGCCAGCGGGCGCGGGCCTCGGCCAAGAACGCTGCGAAATCGCCCGTGTCGCCCCCGGGAAAGGTGCGCCCGCGCGTCGCCCTTTGTGCAGTGAAGCCCAGCGGGGCGGCGATCTTGACAACCGCTTCCTCCGCCAAGTGCCGCGCGGTCGTGATCTTGCCACCGAACACGCTGAGCAACACTGGCCCATTGGTATCAAGTTCCAGCACATAGTCGCGCGTCACCGCTTTCGCGTCGCTCGCGCCATCGTCGTAAAGCGGGCGCACGCCTGACCAGGTTGACCGCACATCGCCGGGGCCGATTTGCGCCGTGAAATGCCGGTTTACCGCAGCGCACAGATACGCGATTTCGTGGCCGTCAATCACCGCATCTTCGGGTCGCTCAACCGGCACATCGGTGGTCCCGATTTCGGTGAATTCTCCCTCATAAGGGATGGCGAACACGATCCGGCCATCGGGTTGCTGCAGGATATAGGCGTGGTCGCCCTCGAACAGTTTCGGCACGACGATATGGCTGCCCTTGATGAGTCGGACGCCGCTCTGCGCGTTGACGCCGAGCAGGCCAAGCGTGTCCGCGACCCACGGCCCCGCCGCATTGACCAGCCCGCGCGCCGCCACCTCCCGTCCATCGGACAGCGTCGCGCGCCACACATTGCCCGCGCGCCTGGCGGAGAGCAGGGCGGTGCGCGTCGCAATCTCCGCACCCTGGGCGGCGGCATCGAGCGCGTTCAGCAGGGTCAGGCGCGAATCATCGACCCATGCGTCGGAATATACAAACCCTTTGGTCGCGCTTTTGAGCGGTGCGCGCAGGTCCGCATCGCTCGCGCGCAGCCCGCGTGAGCGCGGTAGCGACATCTTGCCGCCGAGCAGATCATACAGGATGAGGCCAGCGCGCAAAAACCACCATGGCCGCGCGCCATCATGCGGCAACACAAAGCGCATCGGGTAAATGATGTGCGGGGCGGCATGGATCAGCCGTTCGCGTTCGCGCAGCGCCTCCGCCACCAGCTTGAATTCGTAATATTCGAGGTAACGCAACCCGCCATGGATCAGCTTGGTCGAAGCCGATGATGTGTGGCTGGCCAGGTCGTCGCGTTCGACCAGCAGGACCGATCGCCCGTTCAGCGCCGCCTCGCGCGCGATTGCCGCGCCGTTGATCCCGCCGCCGATGATGAGCAAGTCGTATGTCATCGTTGTCAAATAGCGCGCCACGGGCGATTCCTCTACTGGTCTTTGGTCCCGTGCTTTGGGATTGGGGGCAAAATGCGTATGCCGGGGCCCATGAAAAAACGCTTTTCCGGCCTGCCGAGTCCCAAGCAGATTCTTGACTTCATCGCCAGGTCGGATGTTCCCGCTGGCAAGCGCGAAATTGCCCGCGCCTTTGGCCTTTCCGCGCAGGAGAAAATTGCATTGAAATCACTGCTGAAGGACATGGCGGATGAGGGGTTGATCGATTCCGCCCCCGGCCGCGCGTTCCACAAAATGGGCGGCGTGCCCAAGGTAACGGTGCTGCGCATCGTCGATGTGACCGATGACGGCACCGTGTGGGGCAGCCCCGAAAGCTGGCACGCCGACGCGCCCGTTCCCCGGCTGCGGGTGCGTGACCGGGGCAAGGGCGCGCTGGGCGTCGGCGACCGGGTGCTTGCGCGCACTGAGGAAGCAGGCAGCGGCCACATCGCTCACCCGATGAAGCGGCTTGCGCGCGGCGAGGAACTGGTGCTCGGCGTGCTGCGCGCGGAGGGCGGCAAGCTGTGGCTGGCGGGGGTGGAGAAAAAGGAGCGGCGCGACTTCGCGGTCAGCGATGCCGGCGATGCCGCACCCGGCGATCTGGTGCTGGCGGAGAAAACCGGCCGCCCGCCGCGCATCACCGTGCGGGTGACCGAGCGGCTGGGCGATCCCTTTGCCCCGCGCAGCTTTTCGATGATCGCGGTGCACAAGCTGGGCATCCCGGTCGAGTTCAGCGCCGACACGCTCGACGAAGCCGCACAGGTCGCCCGCCAGCCGTTGGGCGATGACCGCGAGGATTTGCGCGCACTTCCCATTGTTGCGATTGATCCGGAGGACGCGCGCGACCATGACGACGCCGTGTGGGCCGCGCCCGATGACGACCCCGGCAATCCGGGCGGCTGGCGCGCCATCGTCGCCATTGCCGATGTCAGTTTCTACGTGCGTCCCGGCTCGGCGATCGACAAGGACGCGAGGGCACGCGGGAACAGCGTTTACTTCCCCGACCGGGTGGTGCCGATGCTCCCCGAAATCCTGTCGGCCGATGTCTGCTCACTGAAAGCGGGCGAGGACCGGGCTGCACTTGTCTGCCACTTGCAGATTGGCAAGGCGGGCGCGCTAAAGGGCTGGCGCTTTAGCCGCGCGGTGGTGCGCATCCGCGCGAACATCGCTTATGAGGCCGCCCAGGCCGCGATCGACGGCGTGCCCGATGCTGTTGCGCCTGAACTGGTCGAGGAGGCGCTCAAGCCGCTCTGGGCGTGCTGGCGCGCGCTGGCGACGGCACGGGCGCGTCGCGCGCCGCTGGAACTGGACCTGCCCGAACGCCGGGTGATGCTCGATGAAAAGGGCCGGATCCTGTCGGTTGCGCCGCGCGAACGGCTCGATGCGCACCGGCTGATCGAGGATTATATGATCGCCGCCAATGTTGCCGCCGCCAAAGCGCTGGAAGGCAAAAAGGCCCCCGTCATGTACCGCGACCATGAACCGCCCGCGCGCGAAAAGCTGGTTGCGCTGAAGGAATATCTCAAAACCTTCGGCATTGAATTCGCGCTGGGCCAGGTGATCCGCCCTGCGACGTTCAACCATCTGCTCGACCGCGTTGGCGAGGTCGATTACCGCCCGCAGGTGATGGAGCAAGTGCTGCGAAGCCAGACGCAAGCCTATTACGCCCCCACCAACAGCGGCCATTTCGGGTTGGCGCTGGGTTCCTACGCGCATTTCACCTCGCCCATCCGCCGCTATGCCGACCTGATCGTCCACCGCGCGCTGGTGGGGGCGTATCGGCTTGGACCCGGTGCCTTGAGCGAGGGCGAGGCAGCCGCGATGGCGCAGATCGGCACGTCGATTTCGATGCTGGAGCGCCGCGCGATGGAGGCGGAGCGCGACACCATCGATCGCTATGTCGCGGCATTTCTGAGCGAAAAGGTCGGCGACGTGCTCGACGCGCGGATCACCGGCGTGCAGTCGTTCGGGTTTTTCGCGACCGTCGAGGGCGTGGGCGGTGACGGGCTGGTCGCGGCGCGCGACCTGGGCCGCGAATATTTCCGCTATGACGAAGCGGCGCGCGCGCTGGTGGGGGACGAAACCGGCACGACCTACAGCTCGGGCATGCGGCTGAAGCTGCGGTTGGCGGAGGCGAACCCGGTGTCGGGCGCGCTGCGATTTGAACTGGTGGATGGGGAGGGGAGCGGGGGTCGTGCTTCCCGAACGCCGCCACCGGGCCGGGGCAAGCGGATTATCCGTCGCGGCCGCCCCGCCAATATCCGGCATCAGGGGCGGGCGCGTTAGCCTTGCTGACGCCACAATCGGGCGCGAGGATCGCACTGGTTCCGGGAGTTTGCCATGCTGGCCTTTGTGCTGATGGTTCAAGATGTTGTGAGCGTGCTCTCGCCGACTTCTGGGCCCATCCTGCCCGCCCCGGTCCCGCCCCGGCTGAACCTGCCCAAACGCTGTGCGCCGGATGAGTCAGCCGTGGATGTGACGGTGTGCGGATCTCGCAGCGCCAGCGAGCGTTACCGCCTGACGCCGCTCAGCGATCGTTATGAAGAGCCGCCGGTCCGTGCCGCGTTCAAACTGAACGATACCACCACCGCAGCGGTGGTCGCGCAGCAACAGGATTACGGATCAGGCTTTGTCGCCAAGCGCGTCAGTCTCGACTTCCGCTTTCTGTTCGGCGGTAAGAAGAAGCGTTAGCCGGCCGTAAACGTCATCCCCGCATGGTCAATGAGCCGCTGGCGAAGCGGCGCGCCCATGATTGCGCCGGGCGTCCAGATGCCTCCCTTTGCGTCGGCCACGTCGTGGACAAGGCAGAGCGCGGCTTGCGCAATCATCTTGCTGGTGGAGCCATAGCCGGGGTCCTTGTCCCCTGTCACCACCGCGTCGATACGGTCCCCGCCGCTGGTCTCGCCCACGAACAAAATGTCGTAATGGCCGTTCTCGCGCTCTTCTTTCGACGGGCCTTCGCCAGGCTTTGGTCCCTTGTCGCTAGCGAGCGGGTTCATCTTGGCAATCGCCTCGGCCGCCGCCTTGCCCATGTCGCCCAGTCCGGCGACCATCATTTCGTCATAAACGAAATCAGCACCATAGGCCTGCCCCAGCAGGAAATTGGTGCGGTGGACGTTCTTGGTGTTGATCGGTGCCATGATGAAGGGCGCGGTCCACGCGTCGATCGTGCGGTCATATTCGGGGAGCAGCCCCGATGGCTGGCTCGGCCCGGTAAAGCCCGGCGCCAGCGCAAACGGATTGGTCAGCACAGCGATGATCGACGGATTGCGGGCAGCAGCGGCAAGCGTTGCCTTAAGGCTCGCCGCGGTGCCGCCCGAAAAGCCGCCCTTCATTGTGCGCACCCGGCATTTGACGCGGGGGCAGGGGGCACCAAAGCGCGCCTTGGCCGCTTCCTGAAGCGTGAGCACGCCAAGGTCGAACGGGATCGAATCAAAGCCGCAGCTAAAGACGATGCGCGCGCCGGTTTCAGCCGCGCGGGCATGGTGCTTGTCGATCATCTCGCGCATCCACGCCGGCTCACCGCACAAATCGACATAAGCGGTGCCGGTGTCGGCGCAGGCGGCGACCAGATCATTGCCGTAAAGCTGATAGGGGCCAACGGTGGTCAGCACGACCGTGGTGCGCTCGCACAGCGCGCGCACGCTGGCCGGATCGTCGGCATTGGCGGTGAGGAGCGGAGTGTCGGCGGGCGCACCGATCAGGTCGCGCACTTCCTGCAATTTGGTGAGCGAACGGCCCGCCATTGCCCAGCGGGTCACGCCCGTCTGAACCAGATATTCCGCGACCAGCCGCCCGGTGAACCCGGTGGCACCATAAACGATGATATCGAAGTCGCGTGCCATGCTGGTCCCTCTCATGCTCTAAACTGCTTCGCTAAACTGAAGGCTGGCGAGCCGCGCGTAAAGGCCGTTTTGCGCGATCAGCTCGCCATGGCTGCCGCTTTCGACGATCTGCCCTTCGTCCATCACGATGATCCGTTGCGCCGCGCGCACCGTGGCGAGCCGGTGGGCAATCACGATGGTGGTGCGGTTGGTCATCAACCGTTCGAGCGCCTGCTGCACCAGCCGCTCGCTCTCGGCGTCGAGCGCGCTGGTCGCCTCGTCGAGCAACAGGATCGGTGCATCGCGCAGCAACGCGCGGGCAATCGCCACCCGCTGCCGCTGGCCACCGGAGAGGCGCGCGCCGCCCTCACCCAGAAATGTGTCGAGCCCCTCGGGCAGCTTGCGCAGGAATTCGGCCGCATTGGCGGCTTCCGCAGCGGCCCAGAGCGCGGCGTCATCCGCTCCCCAATCGCCATAGCGCAGATTGTCGCGGGCCGATGCGCCAAAAATCACGGTTTCCTGCGGCACCATTGCGATGTGACGGCGCAGCGCCGCCGGGTCGAGCCGGGGGAGCGCGATCCCGTCGATCGACACGCTGCCCTCTGCGGGATCGTAGAAGCGCTGGATAAGCTGGAACAGCGTCGATTTGCCCGCGCCCGATGGGCCGACCACCGCGACCGTTTCGCCCGGTGCCACATGCAGCGTAAAGTCGGCGAGCGCGGACACTTCGGGGCGGGTGGGATAGCGAAACACGACACCGTCAAACGTCACTGCACCGCGCACTGGGTTGGGCAGCGGCACCGGCGCGTCGGGCGCGCGGATGTCGGGCACTTCACGCAGCAATTCGTCGATCCGCCCGGCAGCTCCGGCCCCGCGCAGCAAGTCCCCATACACTTCGGTCAGCGCGCCAAATGCGCCCGCGACAATCCCGCCCGTCAGCACAAAGGCGGCGATTGACCCGCCGCTGATCCGCCCGGCGGCGACATCGACCGCGCCCTCCCACAGCACCATCGTGATCGAACCAAAGATGAGTGCGATCACGATCGCCGTCATCACCGACCGCAGCAGGATGCGGCGCTTGGCCGCGGCAAAGGTGGCGGCGACCGCACCCGCAAAGCGTGCGCCCTCGCGTTGTTCCTGGCCAAAGGCCTGGACGATTTTCATCGCCGACAGCGTCTCGACCGCCATCGAGCCGACATCGGCCACCCGGTCCTGCGACGTGCGCGACACATTGCGCACCCGCCGCCCCAACAGCACGATCGGCATAATCATCAGCGGAATGGCGAGCAGCAGCAGCCCGGCGAGCTTGGGCGAGATTGCAAACAGGTAAATCATCCCGCCAATGCCGGTAAAGGCGTTGCGCAGCGCCACCGACACGGTGGTGCCGACCACGGTTTCAATGAGCGCGGTGTCGCTCGTCAAGCGGCTCGCGATTTCCGATGGGCGGTTTTCCTCGAAAAAGCGCGGTGCCATCGTCATCAAATGGGTGTGCACGCGCGTGCGGATGTCGGCGACCACCCGCTCACCCAGCCACGAGACGAAGTAAAAGCGCAGGGCCGTGCCAATCGCCAGCACCGCGACGATCATCAACAGGTAATGGAACGACGTCGCGACCGCCTCGGTCCCGCCCGCGCCAAAACCGCGGTCGATCACACGCTTGAAGCCATAGGGAATGGCAATCGTGGCCGCCGAAGTAATGGTCAGCGCCAATCCGGCCATGGCGAGCGAGCCAGGATAACGGAGCACTTGTTGCCAGACAATGCGCAGACTAGCGAGGCGCCGCCGGGGGGCGGGCGCGGGAACTTCTTCGGCCATGGGACGCCGCCCTAGCAGGGGCTTGGGCAGCCCTCAACGTCTATTGGCGGTGCGCCAGCCACCCATTGCGGGCATGTGATGTTCATTGCTCCCTCATCATATGGTGCTATGCGGTTATGGTGGGTGGCGGTTAACCCTGCCCGGCGAGAGGGGTATGCGATGCTGTACGACGCTTATGAAGTCCAAAAGTCGATGTTTGCCGGGGCAAGCGCGATGGCCAATTTTGGCGCGGGCGTCCTGCAAAATCCATCCAATCCCTTTGCCTATTTCGGGGGCGGGCCCATTTTGGCGTCGGCGCTTGAGGTATTTGCCCATGCCGCCGCCCCGCGCGGCAAGCCCGAATTCGGGCTCGACCATACCATCATCGACGGACGCGAAGTGGCGGTGGTTGAACAGGTGGCGCTGCGCCTGCCCTTTGGCCAGTTGAAGCGGTTTGCGCGCCAGGGCGTGGAGCATGGGCCAAAGCTGTTGATCGTCGCGCCGATGTCGGGCCATTATGCCACGTTGCTGCGCGGCACGGTGGAGCGGATGCTGCCCTTTGCTGATGTCTATATCACCGACTGGCGCGACGCAAAGCTCGTGCCCGCGGCGGAGGGCAAGTTCGATCTCGATGATTATATCGACTATCTGATTGCGTTCCTTGAGCATATCGGGCCGAATGAAGGCGCGGGCGGCACTCATATGCTGGCGGTGTGCCAGCCATCGGTGCCCTGTTATGCGGTTGCCTGCCTGATGGAAGCGGACAAGCATCCCTGCCGCCCCAAGACGCTGACGATGATGGGCGGGCCGATCGACACGCGCGAGGCGCCGACCGCCGTGAACACACTGGCCACCAAGCGGCCACACGCGTGGTTTGAACAAAATGTGATCGCGACCGTCCCGATGACCTATCCGGGCGCGGGCCGCAAAGTCTATCCCGGTTTCTTGCAGCTTGCCGGCTTCATGTCGATGAATCTGGGCAGCCACATGATCTCGCATTGGGAGATGTTCAAGCATCTGGTGCAGGGCGACGGCGAAAGTGCGGACGCGACGAAGGATTTTTACGAGGAATATCGATCGGTCTGCGATATGACCGCCGAGTTTTACTTGCAGACCATCGACGTCGTGTTCCAACGCCATGCGATCGCGAATGGCAGCTACATGCACCGCGGCCGTCTGGTCGATCCGGGCGCGATTACCGACATGGCGCTGCTCGCGATTGAGGGTGAGCGCGACGATATTTCAGGGCTGGGCCAGACCAAGGCGGCGCTGACGCTCGCGGCGAACCTGCCCGAGAAGAAGAAGCGTTATTACATGGCCGAGGGAGCCGGGCATTACGGCATTTTCAACGGCAGCAAATGGCGCACCAAAATCGCGCCGGTCGTCGAGGAATGGATCACCGCGCACGGGTGAGCAAGGCGGCGGGCAACAAAAACCCCCGACCGCCAGAGCGGCCGGGGGCCTTTGAAGATCAGCACTGCTTAGAGGACTTCGAACAGCCCTGCCGCACCCATGCCGCCGCCGACGCACATTGTGATGACGACATATTTCGCGCCGCGGCGCTTGCCCTCGATCAGCGCGTGGCCGGTCATCCGCGCGCCCGACATGCCATAGGGGTGCCCGATCGAGATCGCGCCGCCGTTCACGTTCAGCAGCTCGTTCGGGATGCCGAGATGGTCACGGCAATAGAGCACCTGCACCGCAAACGCTTCGTTCAGCTCCCACAGGCCGATATCATCCATCTTCAGGTTGAAGCGTTCGAGCAGCTTGGGGATCGCATAAACCGGGCCGATGCCCATTTCGTCGGGCTTGGTGCCAGCGGCGGCCATGCCGATATAGCGGCCCAGCGGGGTCAGCCCGCGCTGTTCGGCAAGCTTTTCCTCCATCAACACGCTGGCCGAGGCACCGTCCGAGAGCTGGCTGGCATTGCCCGCCGTAATCGTCTTGTCCGGCCCAAGCACGGGGGCGAGCCCGTTCAGCCCGGCCAACGTCGTTTCGGGGCGGTTGCCCTCATCCTTGGTCACCGTCACTTCGTGATGGGTGACTTCCTTGGTTTCCTTGTTGGTCATCGCCATCGTCGCGGTGACGGGGACGATCTCGTCATCAAACTTGCCGGCCGCTTGGGCGGCGGCGGTGCGCTGTTGTGACTGGAGCGAATATTCGTCCATCACTTCGCGGCTGATGTTGTAGCGCGCGGCGACCACTTCGGCGGTTTGCAGCATCGACATGTAAACATCGGGATGCATCGCCAGCAATTCCTTGTCGGGGCCGACGCGCATTTCGGGGGTTTGGACCAGCGAAATCGATTCGCAGCCGCCACCGATCGCGACATCCATATTGTCGACGATGATCTGCTTGGCGGCGGTTGCAATCGCCATCAGGCCGCTTGCGCATTGGCGGTCGAGCGACTGGCCCGGCACGCTGATCGGCAGGCCCGCGCGCAGGAGTGCATTGCGCGCAATATTGCCGCCCTGAACCCCTTGCTGGAGTGCGGCACCCCACACCACGTCCTGCACTTCGGCTGGATCGATCCCGGCGCGCTCGACCGCGGCCTTGATCGCGTGGCTCGCCAGCGTGGGCGAGGGAAGATTGTTGAACCCGCCGCGATAAGCGCGGCCAATCGGGGTGCGGGCGGTCGATACGATAACGGCTGAACGCATGGTGGTTCTCCTGACGATGAACGGGGCGGGCGGGGGTGATGGTTAGACGAAAATCTGAGTGATCCATTCGGCGATCATCGCGGGCTTTTCCTCGCCTTCGATCTCGACGGTCAATTCGTTGGATTGTTGCCACTGGCCGGGGCGCTTTTCGACCAGCTCCATCAGCTTGAACCGGCCGCGAACGCGCTTGCCCGATCGAACCGGCTGGATAAAGCGCACTTTGTTGCCGCCATAATTGACGCCCATTTTCACGCCCTCGATCTTGGGCGCATCGGCGATTTTCGACGAAAGCAGCGGCATCAGCGACAGCGTGAGGAACCCGTGCGCGATCGTGCCGCCAAAGGGGGTCATGGCCGCCATTTGCGGGTTGACGTGAATGAATTGATGATCGCCGGTTGCGTCGGCGAATTTGTCGATCATTTCCTGGCTGACCTCAACCCAGTCGGACACTTGTTCGCTGCCCACGCGGCTGGCCATTTCCTGTATCGTGATCGTGGTCACGGCATTCCCCTCTCGCTGGTTTGGTTGCATAGCGTTGGCGAGAGATAGGCCTGCAAGCCCACGTCCCGCAAGGGCAACCCGTCAATGATTAGACCGGATACACGAAGATGTCGGCAAACGTAACGTCTCCTGCGCGCAAAACCATGGCACAGCTTCACCGCGCGAGCGAACCGGAGGTTCTAATTCCCCTCTTGGCACGGGCGGCGGCGTCTCCTGAGTCGCGGGCGCGGATCTTGGGGCACGCATCCGGGTTGCTGGCGGACCTGCGCGCGGCGCAAGGGCGCGGGTGGGTCAATCGCTTCCTGCAGGAATATCGGCTGAACTCATCGGAAGGCGTGGCGCTGCTCTCGCTGGCGGAGGCATTTTTGCGCGTCCCCGATCCCGAAACCGCCGATCTGCTGATCGCCGACAAGCTGGGCGATGCGGACTGGCGCGCGCATACCGGGCAATCATCATCCGCGCTCGTCAACACCGCGACCTGGGGGCTGGTGATCGGCCGCGCGCTGGTGGGCGAGGGCGAGAAGCAATCGGCGCTGCGCCGCCTCATCGCGCGCGCGGGCGAACCGTTCGTCCGCCAGGCGGTGGGGGCGGCCATGAAGATGATGGGCGAAATCTTCGTCATGGGGCGCACGATTGACGAAGCGATGCGGCGCATGGCCAAACCGGAGCATACCGGCTTCACTGCCAGCTTCGACATGCTTGGGGAAGCGGCGCGGACCGACGCGGATGCGGCGCGTTACTTCCGTGCCTATGTGCAGGCGATCGACGCGGTCGGCGGCAATGCTGCGGCGGGCCATTCGATTTCTGTCAAGCTCTCGGCGCTCCATCCCCGCTACGAAGTCACGCGCTGGGACGAGTGCGTGCCCGCGCTTACCGAAATGCTCGAAGCCTTGGCAGTGCAGGCCGCGGGCAAGGGTATCGCGCTGACGGTCGACGCCGAGGAGTCCGAGCGGCTCGAGATGAGCCTCGACATCATCGGGACCGTCGCCGCGCTTCCCGCGCTCAACGGGTGGGACGGCTTCGGCATGGCGGTGCAGGCTTACGGCAAGCGCGCGCGGCCGGTGATCGCTTGGGCGAACGGGCTCGGCCGGGTGATGAACGTGCGGCTGGTCAAGGGCGCCTATTGGGACTCGGAGATCAAGCGCACGCAAGTCGAGGGTTTGAGCGACTATCCGCTGTTCACCCGCAAGGCGGCGACCGATGTGTCCTACCTCGCCTGCGCGCGCGACATGCTGGAGGCCGAACATATCCGGCCCGCATTCGCCAGCCACAATGCGCTGACGGTGGCGACGATCATCGACTGGGCGGGCAACAGCCGCGATTTCGAATTCCAGCGCCTCCACGGGATGGGTGATGGCCTCTACGAGCGGCTGGTGCGCGAGCATGGCTATCACTGCCGCATCTATGCCCCCGTTGGTGGGCACCGCGATCTGCTCGCGTATCTCGTGCGGCGGCTGCTCGAGAATGGCGCGAATTCGAGCTTCGTCCACCAACTCGCCGATGAGCGGCTGAGCGAGGACGAGATCCTCGCCGATCCGGTGGCGAAGATCGCGGCGGTCGGCGGCGCGCGGCATCCGAGCATCCCGCTGCCGGTCGATCTGTTCGGGGCGGGGCGGCGCAATTCCGCCGGAGTTGACCTGGCGGATCGCGCCGTGCTGGCGTCAACCGAGCAGCATGTGAGGCAGCCGCACGCAGACCTGATTGCAAAGAGGATCGAGATGTCGGTCGGCCAGGTCGGCGATGCGATCACGCGTGCTGATGCGGCCTTCCCGAGCTGGGCGGCCATGCCCGTCGAACAGCGCGCCGCTTGCCTGGATCGGCTGGCGGACTTGCTTGAAGCGAACCGCAATGAATTGATGGCGCTCTGCGTGCAGGAAGCGTTCAAGACCATTCCCGACGCGCTCGGCGAAGTGCGCGAGGCAGTCGATTTCTGTCGATACTATGCGGCGCAGGCGCGCGAGGGATTGTCACCTGCCGAACTGCCTGGCCCGACGGGGGAGCGCAATGTGCTGCATATGGCGGGGCGCGGCGTTTGGGCCACCATCAGCCCGTGGAACTTCCCGCTCGCGATTTTCCTGGGGCAAACCGTCGCCGCGCTCGTCACCGGCAACACAGTTGCGGCAAAACCGGCCCCGCAGACGCCGTTCATCGCTAACCGGGCCGTGGAACTGGCGCATGAAGCGGGCGTGCCAAAGGACGCCCTCATCCTCGTCCCCGGCGGTCCCGAAGTCGGCGCGGCGCTCACCGCCGATCCGCGCGTGATGGGCGTCGCCTTCACCGGCTCGACCGCCACCGCGCGCAAGATCGCGCGCGCTCTGCTGGAGGACGACACCCGCCCGATCGTCCCGCTGATCGCCGAGACCGGCGGCATCA
>DHHS01000094.1:42852-51450 GCA_002403415.1 Sphingomonas sp. UBA4766
GGCGGCATCAACGCGATGATCGTCGATTCGACTGCGCTGCCCGAGCAAGTCGTCGCCGATGTCGTCACCTCCGCCTTCCGCTCGGCGGGGCAGCGTTGTTCGGCGCTGCGCCTGCTGCTGTTGCAGGAGGAAATCGCCGACAACGTCATCGACATGCTGGCGGGCGCGATGGACCTTCTGGTCGTCGGCGACCCCGCCGATCCGCGCACCGATGTCGGCCCCGTGATCGACCGCGCGGCCTATAACCGGCTGATGGCCTATCGCGCGGAGCAGCGCCCGCATATCGCCAAGACCATCGACGTGCCCGCCGCCGGGCTGTTTGTGCCGCCGACGCTGATCCGGCTGAAGTCGCCCGACGCGCTCACGCAGGAATGGTTCGGCCCGATCCTCCACGTCGCGACCTGGCCTGCGGGCAAGCTTGCCGAAACGATCGATCGCGTGAATGCCAGGGGCTATGGCCTGACGATGGGCCTGCACAGCCGCATCGCGCGCGCGGGCGAATTGGCGGAGGCGCGGGCAAAGGTCGGCAATCTCTACGTCAACCGGTCGATGATCGGCGCCGTCGTCGGCAGCCAACCCTTTGGCGGTGAGGGGCTGTCGGGCACGGGGCCAAAGGCGGGCGGCCCGCATTACCTCTCGCGCTTCTGTGTCGAGCGGCTGACATCGACCGACACGACGAGCGCAGGCGGCAATGCGACGCTGCTGAGCCTGGATGAGGCAGGCTAAGATGTTATACCCATTCCAAATTTTGATCGCACCGAATTGCATGCGCATTAGGGAGCTGTGATGTTTGCAAATCGAATCGCGTTGCTCGGCGCCATCCTTGCCGCAGCAGCAGCGGGCAACGTCGATCCTGGCCAGACCAAGGCGGAAGCGGTCGAAATCAACGATGTCGAATTGGAAATCGTTCACAATGGCTCGGTCATCGGCACGCCGAAATTGATGATGCAGGTTGGCACGACCGCGTCGGTAAGGGTCGATCGGCCGAACGGATATGATATAAAGCTATCGCTGGATTACGAAGCGCGGCTCACCGACGGACGAAAGCTCGATCTGGTCTTTGCGACCATGAAAGACGGTCAATCAACTGTCATCGCAACGCCCAGCCTTTCGCTCGCGCTTGATAAACCGGCGCGCATTAAGATTGCGCGTCAGGATGGGCAGGCATCCGAAATCGGCGTGCTGGTCAAAACCCGTTCGGAGTCCGCTCGCTAACGTCAGCCGATCGGTCGGCGATCAACCCGCGCGCGGCGGTGCTGCCGCCGGAGCATAGGGCATCACCAGCGTGCCGTCGGGCGCGGCGGTGAAGGTTGTTTGCGTGGGATAGGCAAACTCAATCCCCTCGGCCGCAAAGCGCCGCAAAATGGCGAGGCCTACTGCGTGGCGCGCGGCATACCATGGTTCGAAATCGGGGCCGGGGGTGTCATATTCGACCTCGATGTCGATGCTGCTCGCGCTGAAATTGACAAAGCCCGCTTGCGCAAAAACCTGGCCGCACGCCACCACTTCCTCGCGCAAAATGTCGGGCAGGCGGGCAATGACGTCCGGCGGGGTGCGATAGACGATGCTGAGCACGAATTTGTTGCGGCGGTGCGCGCGGCGCGAAATGTTGCGAATTTCCTTTTCCAGCAATTGCTTGTTGGCGATGATATGTTCTTCGCCGCTGGGCGGGCGCACGCGGGTGGATTTCAGCCCGATTTCCTCAACCGTGCCGGTGGTCTGGTCAAAGCTGATGACGTCACCGCGCCGGAATGGCCGGTCAAAGATGATTGCAAGGGCGGCAAACAAATCCGCAAAAATCCCTTGCGCCGCCAGCCCGATCGCAATCCCGCCCACGCCCAGCCCGGCGATGAGCCCGGTGACGTTGACGCCGACATTGTCGAGCACCACTACCAGCGCGATCGCGAACACGGCAAAGGTCACGAGCAGGCGGATGATGCTGAGCGCGCTGGCCAGCCCTTCGCGCGCCTGGCTGTCGGGGGCGCTGTGCTGTTCGACCGCGCCGAGGATCAGCTCGCGCGCCCACAATGCCCCCTGAAACACCGCCGCCACCGTGAACAGCGTGTGGAGCGCGACACTGACCAGCGCGGGCGGATCGGCGATGTGGCGTGCCAGCTCCAGCCCGACCATGATGTTGAAGAACCGCCCCGTGCGCGCCAGCGTGCGCCCCGCGACCTGCCACCAGCCGCCGCCTGCGCCCGCATGATCGCGGCGGCACAGCCACACCCCCAGCGACCGGACACTGCGTAGCACCAGCATGATCGCAACCGCGACCACCAGCGCGGCGATGATCCGTCCCCAATGCGTTTGCAGCCAGAACAGGCTGTCGGCATAAACCTGCGCCAGATCAAAATCGGCTGTCGGCATTTGCACCATCGGCGCTTGGGCGGTGTCGGTGCCGGTCGGGCCGGTGCTCATCAACGCAGCAATTCCCTCTCACGACCGCCCGATGATGCGGGCGGTGTCAGCGGCGATAAGGGCGCGGGCGCGTGTCGGCAATGGCGCGGCGCAACCCCGGGGCCGCGCGCCTGTCCCACCAGCGATTGAGCCATCGCTGCGCCGGGCGCTCGACCAGGTGGAACAGCGCCACCGAACTCGCCAGCACCAGGATCAGATAGAGCGCGATCAGCCCCGCCGGCACCGCGTTCGCATCGCGCACCAGCACCAGCTTGAACACGATGAAGAGCAGGAAATGGCCAAGATAGGTCGCATAGCTGATCTCGCCCAGATAGTGCAGCACCCGCCCCTCCAGCGGGTTGTGGCGCCGCCCGGCGGTCAGCGCGAGGACGAGCAGCAGCGCGGCAAACAGTATCGGGACGGCCAGCGTTTCGGCCGCGCCCAGCATCCAGCCCGCACCTGCTGCGGCTGCTGCCCCTACTGCCATCGGCACTGCGCCGGGCCGGTCGCGCGCACGCTCCCACAGTGCGGCGACGGTGGAGCCTGCGGCAAATTCGCACAGACACCGGATCAGCCCCAATTGGGTGATGTCGGTGCCCAGTGTCGTCGCCCCTCGTCCGGCAAAGATCAGGTGGAGGAGCGTCAGCACGCCAATGCCCGCGCCCGCCACCGCCCATCCCGGGACCGCGCGCCAATTGACGGCGAACACCAGCAGCGGAAACGCCAGATACGCGGCGAGTTCGCAACTGATCGACCAGGCGGGATCGTTCCAGCTCAGCGTAGCCGTGAACCCCCAATTCTGAAGGAGCAGGACGTGCAGCGGCCATTCGGCCAACGGAAAGCGCGCCGCATCATGCCGCCCGCTCGCCGCCAGCACCAGCGCGAGCGAAGTTGCGCACGTCAGCATGACCGCGTGCAGCGGCCAAACGCGCGCCAGCCTTCGCCACAGGAAGCGCGGCACGCCGCTTGCGCCTGCTTCGCGCAGCGCCGCGCCATAGGTCAGCCAGATGACAAAGCCCGACAGCAGAAAGAAGAAGTCGACGGCCAGATACCCCTTGGCCAGCACCGCTTCCGCGCCGGCGGGCAGGCCCGCGATGCTGCCGCGCAGGTGAAAGGCAACGACCAGCCACGCGGCAATCCCGCGCACGCTGGTCAGCGCGCGAAGGTCGGCACGCGTCATGCTGTCGCCGCGGACGCAGGCGGCTCGGCGGGGGCGTGACGGCGGCGAAACGGCTGCCACATCGTCTCGGACCGCTTCCGCGCCAGATAGGTGTCGAGCCCGATCTGCGCACCGACCAGCATGTAGACAAAGGGCTGAAACGCGATCGCAACGAATGCGGCCCCAAGCAGATAAACGATATGTGCGGTTTGCAGCGCGCTCGCCAGTTGCGCGGCCCATGCCGTCTCCGCGGCCTTGCGATAGCGGTGGCGCAGCACTTCCATGCGCAAAATGCCGCCCAGGTTAATCATCAGCCAAAGCCCCAGGCCGATATAGCCCTGTTCGCCCAGCATTTCGAAATAGGCACTGTGATAGGCGCGCGCCTTGTCGACCTCCAGCTTGCGTTCGATCGCGATATTGTTGCCCTCGCCCGTCGCTTTGACTGTTTCAAAGCGCACGTGATTGCCGCGATACGCCTCGAACCCGCCGCCAAACGGGTGCTCGCGCGCATAGTCGATCGTCCATTGCCACACCGCAACGCGGGTAGAGGCCGAGCTGTCGCCCTGATAGCCCTTGATCGTCTGCATCCGCTCGATGAATGCCGGGGGCAGGAAAGGATAGACGACCACAGGGGTGGCGGCAATCAGCGCGAGATAGAGCAACCGCCGCTTGGCCTCGCGCAGCATCAGCACCGCAAGCAGCACAATGCACAGCAAGCCGGTGCGCGTCGACGTGCCCACCGGGATCAACAGGCACGAAAAGGCCAGCGCATAGCAGAACAGCTTCACGCGCCAGTCGGGCGGAAAAATCGTGCCGTGCCGGGTGAACCAGAGGATCAGCGGGATGATCGCGACGGCGATCGTCGAAATCGTGCTGCCCTCATACAGGCCCGAATTGTTCGTGACGATCAGGTTGAGCTCGCCATAGCCTCCGCCAGAGAACAGCGTCTTGATCCCGCCGACAATGATGATCGATGCCGCCGACAGGACCATGAACAGCAGCAAAGCCTCGATCCGCAATTTGGTGCGCAGCGTCAGCGGCAGGAAAATCGCAAAGGCCAAGGCCTTCCAAACCCAATCCCATTTGCCGACCGCGTCGATCGGGAAATCGGCGGTGCGCGTGGTCACCGCGCAATAGGCGAGCAGCAGCAGTAGCATGATTTGGCGCGGGGCGACGCGCGAATCGCGCTTGTCATCGGCAATCACCCAGCCGCCGACCGCAAATATGACCGCGATCAGCGAAATCGGCACCGAGTTGAGCAGCAGATAGGTCAACCGCTGTGGCGAGACCAGATCGATATAGACATAGATCAGCACGAACAGGAATGGTCGCCGAAACCCCATCCCGAACAGCGCGAGCAGAAAACCGATAAAGACGAAATCACGCACCGGCATCGTCCCGGGGCTGGCGATCCTCATGGTCAAGCGCCGGGCGGCGGAGCAACAGGACAGCCGCCACCATCATCAGCAAATGGGTGAGCCCGAGCGCGAAATTGTCAATCATTGGCGTGCCTGTCGCTGGGGCTGAGCCGGGGTGCTCGCATATCCCTTTTCCGGCATAGCCGCGCGCGGGTTGACGCGGCGTTAAACACTCGCGTGGCAGGAGGGGCGCGTCATGCGGATCCTGCACCTTCTCGACCACGGTTTGCCGCTGCACAGTGGCTATACGTTTCGCACGCGCGCGATCCTGACCGCGCAAATGGCGCGCGGGTGGCGCGTCGCCGCCGTCACCGGGCCTCGGCATGGCCCAGCCGATGCGTTGGCAGAGGCGATCGACGGCATTGATTTTTACCGCACCATGCCGCCGTCGCCCGCGCGCGCACCGCTGGGCGAACTGCGCGAAGTGGCTGCCTTTTCCCGCCGGATCGAAGCGGTGGCGCGCGAGTTTGAGCCCGACATTCTGCACGCACATTCGCCGGTGCTCGACGCGCTCGCCGCGCTGCGCGTGCGGCGACGCCTTGGCTTGCCGTTGCTTTATGAGATCCGTGCCTTTTGGGAGGATGCCGCCGTCGGCAATGGCACCGGCACCGAAGGATCGCTGCGCTACCGCGCCACGCGTGCGCTGGAGACCTGGGCGGTCGGTCGTGCCGATGCGGTTGCGGTGATTTGCGATGGGCTGCGCGCTGATCTGGTCGCGCGCGGGATCGACCCGGCGAAGATTATGGTGTCGCCCAATGGCGTTGACCTGACTCTGTTTGGTGACCCGGCACCCTATGACGCAGCGCTGGCGGCGTCGCTCGGCTTGGCGCGCGGCGACGATGTCGTCGGCTTCATCGGCAGTTTCTATGATTATGAAGGGCTGGACGATCTGCTCGCGGCCATGCCCGCACTGCTGGCCGCGCGCCCCCGAGCCCGACTGGTGCTGGTCGGCGGCGGACCATGCGAGGCGGCTTTGCGCGATCAGGCGGCGGCCTCGCCGGTTGCCGCGCAGATTCATTTCGTCGGCCGCGTGCCGCATCATGAGGTGGAGCGGTACTACAGCCTCATCGACGTGCTCGCCTATCCGCGCAAGCGGATGCGGCTGACCGATCTCGTCACCCCGCTCAAGCCGCTGGAGGCAATGGCGCAGGGCCGTCTGGTGGCAGCGTCCGATGTCGGCGGTCACCGCGAACTGATCGCCGATGGCGAGACGGGAACACTGTTCGCCCCCGATGATCCGGACGCCATGGCGGCTGCGCTGGCTGCGCTGTTCGCTGATCGTGCGGCATGGGACGCGCGGCGCGCGCGGGGTCGCGCCTTTGTCGAGGCGGAACGCAACTGGGCTGTCAATGTCGGGCGTTACGCGCCTGTTTACCAAAAGCTAATCGAAACATCACATAGGTCATCGCCATGGTTTCGTCCTTCCGCCGCCCGCGCCTGACGCTAGCTGTTGCGCCAACGATTGGCGCTGTTGCCGGGCTGGCAATTGCATTGGTTGCGGCTGCGGTGCCGGCGCGGTTGCTCGAATTGGCGGTGATGGCGATTGGCCTTCCCGAAATTGTCGCAGCAGCCGAACCGCCGCTGGGGCTGACGGCCCGGCTGGTGCTGTCGATTATCGGCGGCGGGCTGGTCGGCATGGTCGTTTGGCGGCTCGCCGCGCTGGTAGTGGGGGCGGCGACCGTGACGTTCGGCGGGCCGCGGCGGTCGGCTGAACCGGTGATCGGCGATCGGCCCGTGCCAGTGATCCGTCGCGCCGATGCGCATCCCGACGCACCGCCGCGCGCCCCGCTCCACGCCAAAGCCGAATTGGGCACGCCGTTTCTCGACATTCGCGCGCCGATGGTCGCCGGGCCGATTGACGGCCCCGATGCGGTGCGACCAGCGGACATAATCGACGCGGAAATGGCGCGCGATGTGCCCGCCGATCTCGACCTGCCGCTGTCGGCGTTCGATCCGGCTGCCTTTGCCGCGGCCACCGGTGCGCCCGTACCGATCAGCCGCTTTGCCGCGGGCGAGCGTATCGAGACCTTCGAGCTGACGCCGATCATCCGCACCCCCAACCCCACCCCCGTCGCACCGCCACTCGCCCGCACCGCGCCGCGCGATACTGAGGCCACGATTACCGCGCTGCTCGAACGGCTCGAGCGCGGCGTCACCCAGCGGGCGGAACGTGGGCCCGTCATCGGCAGCGGACCGGATCCCAGATCGCTGCGCCGTCTGGCATCAGGGCGCTGAGCCCGCCGCGCATCAATCCGTCTCGACCGTCAGGATTTCGAGGTCCGCCGCGAGCGTGTCCGTTGCCCTGCGCACCGCCGCCACTTTCAGATCCGCGACCAGATGGCCGCGCAACACAAATTCCGCTTCACTCAACCCGGCGAGCCAAGCGTCCGCCGCCGCCTCGGGCAGAAGCTGGACCGTGATGCTGTGGCGCGCGCCCACAAACGTGGCACTTGCCCAGCGCCGCCACCCGCTGGCGGTAATGTTCGCCGTGCAGCCCGCGCGGGCCGCCGATGCGAGCACGGCCTGATCGACGACCACTCCAATGTCGCGCGCCATCAGCGGTGCTCCGCGATGAACTGATCGATCCGTGCTACCGTGTCGGGCCGGGGCAAGCGCCCGCGACGCAGATCGCGCACCAGCGCCGGATCATTGAGGGTCAGCACGCCAAAGCGGGTTGGCGCCATGCCTGTTGCCCGCAAAAACCTGTCAACCTTGACGAGCACTGACATTGCATCCTCCACGAATCGCCTCAATGTTCATACTATGTTCCACAAAATCCTACTTGTCTAGGAAATTTCCTACGGGTAGGAGAAGCCATGGTTCATGTTGATCCCCGCGCCGCGCTGGCCGATGCCGCTGCTCACCGGGGGGAAAGCTTGGCCGCGCTCTCGCGGCTGATCGGGCGCAATGCGGCCTATCTTCAGCAATTTGTGACACGCGGGTCGCCGCGCCTGCTGGCGGAGCGGGATCGGGGCATTTTGGCGGCCTATCTCGCGATTGACGAGGCATTGCTCGGCGCGCCGCCGTCGGGGAGCGCCGCGTCGCCGCTGGTGCCGGTGCCCCGGCTTGACGCGCTGGTGTCGGCCGGGCCGGGCGCGCTGGTCGATGCCGACCGCGCGACGGGGACAGAGGCGCTCGACCCGGCGGTGCTGCGGCGGCTCGGTGTGCGCATGGCCGACGCCAGCATTGTGACGGCGCGGGGCGAATCGATGTTGCCGACGATTGCCGATGGCGATGAGCTGTTGGTCAATCAGGCCGATCGCGCCATCGGCACAGGCGGGATTTTCGTCGCGCGGCTTGACGGGGCGCTGGTAGTCAAGCGGTTGTCGCGCTCGGACGCGGGGGTGCGCATCATCAGCGACAACCCGGCTTACCCGCCGCTTGAGCGGGCTGACCTTGACGTGATCGGGCGGGTCGTGCGCCTGACCCGCCAGCCGAAGTAACTATCCCGCCCGATCGCGCAGCCACACCGCCGTCGCAAGCGCAACGCCGCCCGCCAGTCCCACGATCAGTCCCAGGCTCGGCTGCCCCTGGCTCGCGCCGGCAAATGCGCCGATCAGCGCGCCGAGTGCCAGCAATAGGCCGCCGCCCATCATGCGGCGCGGGGGTGGGGGCGTGGGGGGG
>DHHS01000096.1 GCA_002403415.1 Sphingomonas sp. UBA4766
AGCAAGCCAATCAGATTCTGGCTGGTATCGCCCTTCATCCGGCTGGCTTCGTGATAGCAGGCGCGGAACTGCTTTTCGGTCACATCGCCGTAATAGCCCTTCAGCTTCTGCTTGGCGCGCAATTGCAAGCCAAAGTCCGACACCTTGCCCTTGCGGCGCTGACCGTGCTGGCCGGGGCCATATTCGCGCTTGTTGACGGGGCTTTTGGGGCGACCCCAGATGTTTTCGCCCATCCGGCGGTCAAGCTTATACTTTGCGTTTGCGCGCTTCGACATGCAGTCATCCTTCAATTGCCAACACCGCCCGTCGCCGACATGGCCACGGGGTTCCCGGTCGTCGCGCTGCTGGTTCCTGGCATGAGGAAGGCAGGGCCACCGCTTCACCGGGGTGCGGGGCCAATTGCGAAGGCGCGGGCCTTGGCAGAGCGCACCGTCCGCGTCAAGAGCTTGACGCCGCCAAACCCCTATCGCCGGTCGCGCGGCCGCTCGAGCGCCGAGAGGACCCCGCGCAATGTCCGCACTTCCTGGCTCGACCAGCCGGGCTTGGTCAACAGCGTGCGCAGCGTGCGCCGCGTCGTCGGTGTCCGGTCGGGCGGAAAGTAGAATCCGGCGGCGTCGAGCATTGCGTCAAGCTGACCGATCATCCCATCCAGTTCCGATTGCGGCGCGGGCGGCGGCAATTCAACCTCGGGCGGCATGGCGAGTGCCTCCCCCTTTGACCATTCATAAGCGACCAGGATGACCGCCTGCGCCAGATTGAGCGAGCCAAATTCGGCATTGATCGGCGCGGTGATGATGGTGCGGGCAAGGGCAATGTCATCAGTCTCCAGCCCCGCGCGCTCCGGGCCGAACAATATGGCACTGCGCGCATTCGCGGCGCGGATCAGCCCGGCGGCTTGCTCTGGCGTCACGACGGGCTTGGTGACCCCGCGCTTGCGCACGGTAGTCGCATAAACATACGCGCAGTCCGCCACCGCCGCCGCCACGCTGTCGAACACGGTCGCGCGGTCGAGCACGATGTCGGCGCCGCTCGCCGCTGGCCCCGCGGAGGGGTTGGGCCAGCCGTCGCGGGGGGTGACGAGACGCAGCTCGGTCAGCCCGAAATTCAGCATCGCGCGCGCGGCTTTGCCGATATTTTCGCCCAATTGCGGCCGAACGAGAATAATCGCCGGGGGCGGGACAGCAGCGCTCACCCCTTGGCCACCTCGCTCACTGAGCCTGCGAATTCCTCAAAATCGCGCGCTTCGCGGAAGTCCTTATACACGCTGGCAAAGCGGATATAGGCGACCGAATCGAGCCCCTTCAGCCCCTCCATCACCATTTCGCCGATCAGTTTGGAGGCGATTTCGCTATCGCCCAGCGTTTCAAGCTGGCGCTGAATCCCGCTGACCAGCTTTTCGATCCGCACCGCATCAATCGGCCGCTTGCGGCACGCAATCGCGACCGAGCGCATCAGCTTTTCGCGTTCAAACGGCTCGCGACGAACGCCGCCGCCGCCCTCATTCTTCACCACCACCAGCTCGCGCAACTGAATCCGCTCAAAAGTGGTGAAGCGCGCCGCGCATCCCTCACACTGGCGCCGCCGCCGGATCGCGGCGCCATCCTCGGTCGAGCGGCTGTCCTTTACCTGGCTGTCTTCATGACCACAAAACGGACAGCGCATTCACATCCCCGGATAAATGGGGAAGGCTGCGGTCAGTTCGACGACTTCGCGGCGCACGCGTTCCTCCACCTGCGCATCGCCCGCATCGCCGCAGCGCGAAAGCCCTTCGACCACCTCGGCGATCAGGCGCCCGATCGTGCGGAACTCGGCCGGGCCAAAGCCGCGGGTCGTGCCCGCCGGCGAGCCCAGCCGGATACCCGACGTGACAAATGGTGAGCGCGTGTCAAACGGAATCCCGTTCTTGTTGCAGGTCAGCCATGCCCGGTCGAGGCCGTGTTCGGCCGCCTTGCCCGTCACATCGCGCACGGTGAGATCAACGAGCATCGAATGATTGTCGGTCCCGCCCGAAACAATGCCCAGCCCCTGCTCCTGAAGCGCGATCGCCAGCGCGCGCGCATTTTCGACGACACGGCGCGCATAAAGCTTGAATTCGGGGCGCAGCGCCTCGCCAAACGCGACGGCCTTGGCCGCGATGATATGCATCAGCGGCCCGCCCTGCAGCCCCGGAAAAATCGCGCTGTTGAGCTTTTTCGCCAACGCCTCGTCATTGGTCAGGATCACGCCCGATCGCGGGCCGCGCAGGCTCTTGTGCGTGGTGGTGGTCACGACATGCGCGTGCGGGAACGGGCTGGGGTGCGCGCCGCCTGCGACCAGCCCCGAAATGTGCGACATGTCGACCAGCAGCGTCGCGCCAACTTCATCGGCAATCGCGCGAAACCCGGCCCAGTCCCAGACCCGCGAATAAGCGGTCCCGCCCGCGATAATGAGCTTGGGCCGGTGGGCGCGCGCAGTGGCCGCCACTGCGTCCATATCGATCAGCTGATCGTCGCGCCGCACGCCATAGGCAATCGGCTTGAACCATTTACCCGACATATTGACCGGTGAGCCATGGGTCAGATGCCCGCCCGAATTGAGGTCCAGCCCCATGAAACTGTCGCCAGGATTGAGCAGCGCCAGGAACACGGCCTGGTTCATCTGACTGCCCGAATTAGGCTGCACATTGGCGAAATCGCACCCGAACAGTGCCTTTGCCCGCTCAATCGCGAGCGTTTCGACGATATCGGCGTATTCACAGCCGCCATAATAGCGCTTGCCCGGATAGCCTTCGGCATATTTGTTGGTCAGCACCGATCCCGCCGCTTCCAACACCGCGCGGCTGGCGATGTTTTCGCTCGCAATCAGTTCGATCTTGTCGCGTTGACGTCCAAGTTCGCCGGTAATCGCGGCGGCGATTTCGGGATCGGCATCAGCCAGCCGGTCGTGCCAGAAACCGTGCATGATGTCGTCATGCTGATCGAGGACAGTTGCGTTCATTGTCATACTCCCACGCCCAGCGGCGGTTGTGCGTCCAGCTTGGCGACGCGCGCTGCATGGCGGCCGCCTTCAAAATCGGTATCGAGGAACGCGGCGATACATGCGCGCGCCATCTCCTCGCCAATCAACCGCGCGCCCAGCGCAATCGCATTGGCATCATTATGCTGGCGAGCGAGTGTCGCCGACAACGGATCATCCACCCGCGCACACCGGCACCCGGCAATGCGGTTGGCGGCAATCGAAATGCCGATGCCCGACCCGCACAGCGCAATGCCACGCGCCGCCGCGCCGCTCGCCACCGCCACGCCAAGTGCGTGGCCAAAATCGGGATAATCGACGCTGTCGGGACCGTGCGTGCCCAGATCGGTTACGTCATGCCCCAGCGCGCGCAACCAGGGCAGCAGGGTGGATTTGAGCGCAAACGCTGCATGATCGGACGCAATGGCAAGCCGCATGATGGGCAAGGGACTCCGCTGGTCAATGAAACCGAACGGTGTCCCTAGCGAAGGGCGGGCGCTATGGCCACACCGCATTTCGGGCAGCGCGCGATCGTCCAATAAGCGTGCGAAAAATCAATTGTCGCTCTCGCACAGGACAGCTACCACCCCCCGCGTGTCGCCTTCGCCGCCCAACGCCAGCACTGCCCGTGCCCAGCTTGTGGAGGTATTGCTGCGTGTCGGGCAAGAGGATCACGCCGCACTTTCGGCACTCTATACGCTGACCAGTGCAAAACTTTTTGGCATTTGCCTGCGTATCTGTGGCGAACGGCAAGCAGCAGAGGATGTGTTGCAGGAAGTATATCTCATCGTGTGGAAGCGCGCAGCCGGCTATGAGCCGGGTCGCGCCAGCCCGATTACGTGGCTGGCGACGATTGCGCGCAACCGTGCGATTGACTGGCGCCGGGCTCAGGGCGCGCGCACCATGACGACGATCGATGATGCCACGCCGATTGCCGATGACCGCCCGCTCGCCTCCGACATCATGCTCGCCGCCGAAGCCGATGGCCGGTTGCACCGGTGCCTCGACCAGTTGGAGGAAAAGCCCCGGCTCGCCATCCGCACCGCGTTTTTCGACGGCGTGACCTATGCTGAACTGGCGCTGCGGCTCGGCGTGCCGCTCGGCACGATGAAAAGCTGGGTGCGACGCGGGCTGGCGCGGTTGAAGGAGTGTGTCGAGCAATGACCGGCACCCCACTCCCGCCCGGTGATGGCCCCCCGGATGAAGAGGGCAGCGCCGTGACGGCGGCCGAACTCGCGCTGGGGCTGCTCGACGGTGAGGATCGGGCCGCGGCCATGCGGCGCGTGCTGGCAGATCCCGCCTTTGCCGCTGATGTCGAACGCTGGCGCGCGCATTTCGGAGTGTTGTTCGATGGCTGGCCCGAAGCCACGCCACCGGCCGATGGGCTGGCCCGGCTGGAGGCGGCAATCGCCCCCGCCAAGCCCAGCGCCAATGATAATCCGCCCGCAGGCGCCAACAACCGGCTGTGGCAGGGGATTGCCGGCCTCTCGTCGCTGGTCGCAGCGACACTGGCCGGGGTAATGGTATTGCGCCTGGCCCCCGCTCCGCCCCCGCCGCCGACGGTCGTGCAGGCAGCACCCGGCCCCGTGCTCGTCGCAGCCCTTTCTCCGACTGGCAAGGGCGCGCCGATTGCCGCAATCTATGACGTGGCGCGCGGCGACTTGCGAATTGGTGCTGCCGACCTGGCGGACAGCGCACATAGTGCCGAACTCTGGGTGATCCCCGCGACCGACAAGGTGCCGCGCTCGCTCGGGCTATTGCGCACCGGGGCGCGAACCGCGCTGGCGATCGGCAACGCCAACCGGCGGCGATTTGCCGCAGGCGCAACGCTTGCCGTCACGCTGGAAGCACCGGGCGGATCGCCCGATGGCAAGCCCAAGGGGCCGGTCGTCGCCGCCGGGTCGCTGACACAAATTTAGCGCTTGTTCAAAAAAATTAGCACCCGCGCATCCTTTGGCCGCGCGCACCGTATCTCCGCACGCACCACGATACAGGTGCCCCCTTTCAGGAGAGCAATTCCCATGATTACCGCAATTCGCCTTTCGCTTATCGCCAGCGCCTTTGCGCTGGGCGCCGGATCGTTGATCGCCGCAACCAATCCGGTTGTCGGCGGCGCAGCGATGTTCCCGACCAAGAACATCGTGCAAAATGCCGTCAATTCAAAGGACCACACTACGCTCGTCGCCGCAGTGCAAGCAGCAGGGCTGGTCGACACGCTGTCGAGCCCGGGGCCGTTCACGGTGTTTGCGCCCACCAACGCCGCCTTTGCCAAGCTGCCCGTCGGCACGGTTGAAACGCTGCTCAAGCCCGAGAACAAGGGCACGCTGACCGCAGTGCTGACCTATCACGTAATCGCCGGCAAGATCAGCGCAGCGCAGCTTGCCGCCAAGGTAAAGATGGGCGGTGGCAAGGCCATGCTCCCGACCGTGCAGGGCGGGATGCTCACCTTTGCCAAGGCGGGCAAGGGCTATACCGTCACCGATACCAAAGGTCATGCCGCCAACATCACCATCGCCGATGTCAATCAGTCGAACGGCGTCATCCATGTGATCGACACGGTGCTGTTGCCCTGACGAAAATTTTTTTCGCGGCCTGAAACCTTTTTCCGTGTCGCGACGAAAGCATGATTGTCCACTTTGAGCGGTCAATCATTGGCGCTGGTTTTATCCCCCCCTTGCCAGCGTCACATCGGGGCCTGCCATCTCCCCCTTTGGCAGGCCCCAATTTGTTTTGGCCTCAGGCACCCTTTGCCTCGGCAATTTTTACAGCGCCTTTTCCAGCGCCGCCCCCGCTGTTATCGTGGGCAGCGATTGTATCTGCTGGCTGCTTGGCTTATCGCTTCGCACTGGCGCGCGGCTGATTTCGTCGCGCCAAGGAGATCTGAGGCATGAAACCCCCGCGCAACCGCGCTGTCCGCAGTGCGGTCCACCGCCATGAACATTTGAGCAAGCAGGGCCTGCTCGAACGCGCCTTCACCTTTGCCTTTCGCGGGCTGGTCTATGCGCAGATCTGGGAAGATCCGGCGGTTGACCTGGAGGCGCTGGCGGTGACGCCCGATTGCCACATCGTCCAGATCGCCTCGGGCGGGTGCAATGTGCTGAGCTATTTGACCGCCGATCCGCGCGCAATCACCGCCGTTGACCTCAACACCGCGCATATCGCGCTCAACAAGCTGAAGCTGGTCGCCGCACGCGAACTGCCCGATTATGCCGCCTTCCACCGCTTTTTCGGCCGCGCCAACACGCGAGAGAATATCGCCGCCTATCGCAAGCATGTTCGCCCGCATCTGGACGAAACGACACGGCGTTATTGGGAAGGGCGCGACATTATCGGCCGCCGCCGCATTTCGGGCTTTGCGCGCGGGGTGTATAAGCGCGGGCTGCTGGGCAATTTCATCGGCGTTGCACACCTGCTCGCGCGGCTGAACGGCGTGAACCCCAAGGTGATCCTGCAAGCCTCGTCGATGGCCGAGCAGCGCGAGATTTTCGATCGCGACTTTGCGCCCTTTTTCGACAAGGCGTTTGTGCGCTGGCTGACCGATCAGCCCGCGTCGCTGTTTGGGCTGGGCATTCCGCCTGCGCAATATGAGGCGCTGGCGGGGGATTCGAAAATGGCGGTCGTGCTGCGTGAGCGGCTGGAAAAGCTGGCGTGCGATTTTGACTTGCGCGAAAATTACTTCGCCTGGCAGGCCTTTGGCCGCGGGTATCAGGATGCGCCCGACGCGTCGCTCCCCCCCTATCTGCAACAGGCGAATTACGAAGCAGTGCGCACCCGCGCCGACCGGGTCGAAGTTCGCCACGCCAATTTCATCGATTATCTGAAGTCGATGCCCGATGCCTCGCTCGACCGCTATGTCCTGCTCGATGCGCAGGACTGGATGACCGACGAGATCCTGACCAGCTTGTGGACCGAGATTACCCGCACGGCAAAGCCCGCCGCCCGCGTGCTGTTCCGCACCGCAGGCGCACCGACAATCCTGCCGGGGCGCGTGCCCGATGCGGTGCTGGACCAATGGGATTACCGGGCGACGGAGTCGCTCGACTATACCCGGCGCGATCGCAGTTCGATCTATGGCGGGGTGCATCTTTACGTGCTGAAGGGCTGAAGCGGTGGGTGCGACGACCGGCGATCATGCCGGGCATATGGATGCGATTTACCGCAGTCAGCGCCATTTCTACGACCTGACCCGCAAATATTATCTGCTGGGCCGCGACCGGTTGATCGCGGGGCTGGCGCCGCCACCGCAGGGAACGGTGCTGGAGGTTGGCTGCGGGACCGGGCGCAATCTGATTGCGGCGGCGCGGCGGTTTCCCGATGCGTGCTATTTCGGGATCGACATTTCGCGCGAAATGTTGACCACCGCGCGCACCAATATCGCCCGCGCCGGCTTGAGCGATCGCATTACGCTCGCGCAGGGAGACGCAACCGCGTTTGATGCCCCATCCCTGTTCGGCGTCGCGCAATTCGACCGGGTGTTTCAAAGCTATACCCTGTCGATGATCCCCGACTGGCAGGGTGCATTGCGCGAGGGGGCGGCAAAGCTCGCACCCGGCGGGCGACTTGACCTCGTCGATTTCGGCCAGCAGGAGCGCTTGCCGCGCGCGTTTCGCCGGGCGCTGTTTGCATGGCTCGCGCAGTTTGACGTGGCCCCGCGCGCGACGCTGGGCACGGCACTGGCCGAAATCGCGACTGCACAAGGGTTGAACGCCGCACTGACCCCGCTTTACCGCGGCTATGCCTGGGCGGGGCGGCTGAGCGCGTAATGCCGCCGCTGGCGCGCTTGCTGGGCTATGCCGGGCTGTTGCCGCACATCGCCGTCGTGCTGGTGTTGCTGGAGCGCAACGCCGAGCTGCGCTTCTCCGCGCTGGCGCTGGGCTATGCCTATGCGGTGATTATCCTCAGCTTTCTGGGCGGGATGTGGTGGGGATTTGCCGCACGCGCAACCCAGGCCCCCGGCTGGCTTTGGGTCGCCGCCGTCACCCCGTCGCTGATCGCGCTGGGCAGTGCGGTGCCCTGGGCCACCGGCGATCCCTGGCCCGGCCCGTCGCTGATCGTGATCGGCGCAGCACTGCTGCTGTCGCCGGTGGTCGACTGGCGGCTGGCGCAGCGCGGTCTGGTGCCGGCGTGGTGGCTGCGGTTGCGCATTCCCTTGTCGCTGGCGCTCGGCACGATGACGGTGGCGATGGCGCTGCTGTAGCGCGCATCCGCGAAAGCTGCGGGACAAGCGCGTTGCCACACGGTAACGCTGGGTCTCGTGATTACCCGCCTTGTCCTGACCGATTTTCGCAATCACGCCGCCGCCACCATCGCGCCCGGCGGCGGATTCGTTGTGCTTACCGGCGATAATGGCGCGGGCAAGACGAACATATTGGAGGCGATATCGCTGCTCGCGCCCGGTCGTGGACTGCGCCGCGCGAGCCCCGGCGAAATGGCGCGGCAGGGCGGCAATGGCGGCTTTGGCGTCGCGGCCACCCTTGCCGACGATGTCGAGATCGCAACGGGCACGCAATCCACTGCGCCCGAGCGGCGGCTGGTGCGGGTGCAGGGGGCAGGCGTTGCCGCAACCGCGCTGGGCGACTGGGTGACGATCATCTGGCTGACCCCGGCGATGGACCGGATCTTTGCCGAGGCGGCAAGCGAACGCCGCCGCTTTCTCGACCGGCTGACGCACGCGCTGTTTCCCGCCCACGCGGTCCACGCCAACCGCTATGAAGCGGCGATGCGCGCGCGCAACCGCTTGCTCACCGACATGGCCCAAGGGGGGCGTCCCGACACCGGCTGGCTTGCCGCGCTGGAGGCGCAGATGGCCGAGCATGGCCATGCAATCCATGAAGCGCGCCAAGCCCTTGTTACCTTGCTGGCCGAACGGCTGGCGGATCAGCCGCCGGGCCCATTTGCCCGTGCGAGCCTCTCGCTGGAGGGGTGGTGCGGCGCGGCGCTGGCACCGGCGCTGGCGGCGGGACGACGGCGCGATGCGGCGGCTGGCCGCGCGCTCGACGGGCCGCAACGCACCGATCTGTCGGTCATCCACCGCGACAAGCAACAGGCCGCAGCACTGTGTTCGAC